>JALNVF010000187.1 GCA_023231445.1 Treponema sp.
ATTGCCCGGTGGCCATAGTGGAGAGGTTATACCCGTTCCCATTCCGAACACGGAAGTCAAGCTCTCTTACGCCGATGATACTGCCTTTTGGCGGGAAAGTAGGCAGCTGCCGGGCTTTTTTTTCTTTAAATCAGTTTATACTAGGTTTTTTTTTCCCATAATATATAAGTGTTTTTCACGCTCCACGGTACGGGTTTTAGAGAGCGGCAGCGAGCGTTAAGAAACCCGGTAGTGAGCTTAGCGAACGGCGCGAACGTTAAGAAACCCGGTAGTGAGCGCAGCGAACGAAGGAAAGTAGGCAGCTGCCGGGCTTTTTTTTGTCTTCTTTTATTTCCTTTCCTTAAAATTTAAAAATCTATATACTGTGTACATGAAATTTGACGGTGTAATATTAGACATTGATGGTACTATCTGGAATACGACGGAAATTGTTGCAGCTGCATGGAATAAAGCAATAAAAAGCTGTCATTATAATACAGAGGTAACAGCTGATATTTTAAAAAAAGAATTCGGAAAGACAATGGAAATAATTGCGGATGATTTATTTCCATTTATAAATTCAAGTGAAAAAAAGCTTCTTTTTAAAAAATGCTATGAAGAAGAACAGCGTGCACTACGGAAAAATACTAAAAAAATAGAATATGCAGGTGTTTTTGAAACAATAAAAAAATCAGCAGCAACGCACAGAATTTTTATTGTGAGTAATTGTCAAAAAGGATATATCGAACTTGTTATGGATAAAATCGGAATAACATCATTTATAAGTGATTATGAATGTTTCGGAAACACCGGTAAGGGAAAATGTTTCAATATGCTTGATGTTATACGAAGGAACAGCATTGCGAATCCTGTCTATATAGGTGATACACAGGGGGACAGTGATGCCTGTAAAGAGGCTGGTGTTCCTTTTATATGGGCATCATACGGATTCGGAAAGCCTGATTCGTATTATGCAGCTGTAAAATCGTTTTCTGATATTGAATACCTGATATAAAAAAGGAGATTAAAAGTGATTTTTATTTTTGATATGGGCGGTGTTGTCACTACGAGTGCAGCGGTAGAAAAACAGATCTGTGATATTATCGGAATTTCAGAGAAAGATTTTTTTGAATACTGCGGATGTGGAAACGGAAACGCAAGTTATGGGGATCCGGGCGTTAAATTGAATAAATATATTCCGAATTCGTCCGATCTGCTGACGCTTCTTTCGAACGGAACAATAACTACAGAACAATTCTGGCAGGAATTTTCCGTACGCTCGGGTAAATCTATTCAGACAGATTACTGGCACCTGCTTTTTCATCCTGAACTCAATGAGGATGTTGTAAAAATTATCAGGACTCTCCGCAGAAATTACCGGGTTGTCTGTGGTACCAATACTATTGACAGTCATTATATGAATCATATTGAACGGGGTGATTATTCATTATTTGACCAGACATATGCATCCAATGTGCTGGGAGTTTCTAAGCCTGATCTGAAATTCTGGAAATTGATTCTGCTTGCAGAAGGTGTAAATGCTGCGGACGTTTTTTTCACAGACGATAATTTAAATAATTGTTCGGCGGCATCTTCTCTTGGATTGAAAGTTCATCAATTTGTTAATGCGGCTGATCTTGAATCTGCTGTACGTGAATGGTTTTAATTGCTGTGAAGAGGAGTTATAAATGGAAACGTATACAACGGTGATGACGGAACATTTGAACAGTCATGGGACTCTCTTCGGTGGTCAGCTTCTGTTGTGGGTTGATAATTATGCATGGATGGCTGCTTCTCTTGATTATCCGGGAAAAAGACTTGTGACGCGTGCTATGGACAGTATTGATTTTACTGCAAGTGCTCCGAACGGATCAATACTCCGGTTTGTAATTGAAAAGGAGAGAGAGGGACATACGTCAGTAACATATTCAGTAAAAGTCTGCTGCAATATTCCCGGTGATTTGACGAGTCTCCCCGGAAAAAAAGGTGAATATAAAATATTTGAGAATAAGATTACATTTGTGGCAGTTGACGAGAGTGGTAAGAAAGTTCCGCTTGCAGATTGATAGTCTGATTGTAAATTGTTTTTCTTTAGTTTATACTTTCGTTCATGACTAATTATGCACGTGTTTTTTTAAAACCGAAAGAAGAAAGAGAAATCATTCAGGGCTTTCCCTGGGTATTTGATAACGAGATATCGCATATAAAATATATGGCCGAAGACGGCAGCGGATGGAAAGATGTGCCACTTGCTGAATGTGTCGTTTCCGACGGCAGCGGCGTTGAAGTATTCACAAAAGCCGGTGGTTTCCTTTCTACCGGTATTATCAACAGAACTTCTAAAATAACCGTACGGCTCATTTCTCAGGAACATGCGGATAAAGTATTTAATGATACAAAATCTTTCTGGGAAAAACGTATACGGGATGCGGCCAGTATACGCCATCTGCATTACAGTGACGAGGATTCATACAGACTTATTTTTGGTGAGGCTGATTTTATTCCGGGCCTTATTGTTGAACGGTTCTGCGATATAGAGAAAAACGTATATCTCGTGGTGCAGTTCCTTTCATTGTCGTGTGAGATATTCCGGAACGATATTCTTGCGGCTCTGGAAAAAATCTGCCGTCCTGCGGGAATTTACGAACGCGACGATGCAGATATACGTGAGAAGGAAGGATTAAAGGAAAAATCAGGCTGGATAAAAGGCGGTTGTTCTGATTCTGTAATTACTATAACAGAAAACGGTATTCATTTTGAAGTAGATATTGCACACGGTCAGAAAACGGGATATTTCCTTGACCAGAAAGATAACCGTAAAGCTGCATCTGTGTTCTGTCACGGGAAACGGGTTCTTGATGCGTGCACGCATACGGGTGCGTTCGGACTGAATGCAGTTAAGGCAGGAGCGAGAGAAGTCGTCTCTGTCGATATATCCCAGGATGCAGTTGACATGGTTAATAAAAACATCGCGCTTAACAACGCGGGAAACGTAATGAAGGGTGTGTGTGCCGATATATTCGACCTGCTGAAGAAATATGAAGCGGACGGTGAGAAATTTGACGTTATTATACTTGATCCACCGGCTTTTACGAAGAGTGCGAAAATGATTCAGAAAGCGTACGGCGGATATAAGGAAATTAATCTGCGTGCGATGCGTCTGTTGAATGAAGGTGGAATTCTGGTTACCTGTTCGTGCTCATATTTTTTCGATACGAACACATTTTATGATATGCTTATGCATGCAGCTATGGACAGCCATAAACGGGTTCAAATCCTTGAAAAACGGGGTGCCGGTCCGGATCATCCGCTGCTGCTCGGATATCCGAAATCTGAATATCTCAAATGTGCCGTTGCGAGGGTATTGTAGCGTTGGCTGACGAAAATCAAAAAAACTGCAACTGTGTTGTAGTGCTGGGGCCGACAGCTGTCGGAAAGACCTGTATCGGCGTACAGATTGCATTGCAGCGGCACGGAGAAATAATTTCTGCTGATTCCCGGCAGGTATACGCGGGGCTTGATATAGGCTCAGGCAAAGATATTGCTGATTATACAGTTGATGGCGTTTCAGTTCCGTATCACCTTATTGATATAGCTGATCTTACGCATGAATATAATGTGTTTAATTATCAGCAGGATTTCTACCGCCTGTTTCCCGGTATTCTGTCACGGAATTTACTTCCTGTTGTAGTCGGTGGAACGGGAATGTATCTTGATTCAGTCATACGGAATTATGATCTTGTTCCTGTACCCGAAAATAAAGTACTTCGTGCTGAACTTGCGGAAAAAAGTCTTGAGGATCTGGGAAAAATACTGCTCAAGCTCAAACCCGACCTTCATACACGCGAAGATCTGCTTCACCGTGAACGCTGTATCCGTGCTATTGAGATTGCAGAATGTATGCAGGGACCTGCTGCCTGCGGAATCCGCAGAAATATGGTTCCGCGTCCTGAAATCAGACCGCTGATTATCGGTACGACACTGGAAAGGACTGTACTTCGTGAAAATATATCGATCCGGCTCAAACAGCGGCTTGATGAAGGAATGATAGAGGAAGTCAGAGCACTGCATGAAAATGGTGCGTCATGGGAGCGTCTTGAAACACTTGGACTTGAATATAAATATGTATCGGAATTTCTGGAAGGAAAAATAAAAACAAAAGACGAGCTTTGTGAAAAACTTACTATTGCAATACGTCAGTTTGCTAAACGGCAGGAAACGTGGTTCCGCGGAATGGAAAAGAAAGGCGTAACCATTCACTGGCTTCCGTCTGTCCCTGATAAAGCTGTACGCGTTTCTGCCGCTCTCGAATTGGTTGATACGTATATTATGCGTTAACTGCGATTTTTACAGGTTCTTCAATTTCACTCAGGTATCCGGTACGGATGCAGCTGTCGAACAGTTCCCTGCTGATATAATCGGTTTTTACTTCGTCATATCCGTCACGGTCGCGGACAATGCGGACAACATAGCCGTCTTCCATTTCGCGTACGACAGTCATATAATCAGAAGTATTTCCAATACTTTTTAAAGTGTAGCTTTTCATGTTAAAGCCTCCCAAAACAATGATATTTGAACTACAGTTATATTTTCGGTAATATTATACATGATGTTAGCTTTTTCTTCGTTTTCCGATGCACATTTTCATCTCGTTTACAGTGGCAGTGTTATGCCATTTTCTGTGCCGTATTATGGTATGACGTGCGCACATGATAAAGACGAATTTCTGAAGCAGGAAAAGCTTGCGGTACAATATACCCGAATCCCCGGTATGCATATTTTATGTGCATTCGGTATGCATCCGCAGATGCCTGTTCTGGAAAATGCGGATTTTATGGAGTTGCTGCTGAAGGAAAAACGTATTCAGGCAATAGGAGAAGCAGGTTTTGATTTTTTTACAAAGGAATTGAG
>JALNVF010000188.1 GCA_023231445.1 Treponema sp.
CGCTTTTCTGCAGAATCCATACGGATTACTTTGAGTTCTATTTCCTGTCCTTTCTTTACAAAGTCTTTCGGACGTGCAACGTGACCCCAGCTCATATCGTTAATATGAAGCAGACCGTCGAAACCGCCAAGATCTATAAATGCACCAAAGCTTGTAAAACTTTTTACCGTTCCTTTTACCGTATCACCGATTTTTACCGTGCTGAAGAACTTCTCACGTGCCTCGTCAATCTGCTCCTCGAGATATTTTCTGCGGTTGACAACGACGTTTGCCTTGTTATCTGAGTACAGCCGTTCAATATAAAATTTCGCTTTCAGTCCCAAAAGAGATTCCGGTTTCTCGACTTTCTGACTGTCAGACTGACTGATAGGCAGGAATGCATGTATTCCACCGCCAAGGTCAACTTCATAGCCGCCTTTTACGACTTTGTCGATAGTTCCGTCGACGGGAGCCTTGTCTTTAAATGACTGGCTCACGTCTTTCCACAAACGTTTTTCATCAGCCTGTTTCTTTGAAATCTCCGGACCATATTTTCCGAATTGATTGATAAGCTTTACTGATACGACATCCCCTACTTTCGGCAAGCTTGAACCGAACTCCTCTCTGGGGATTCTACCCTCTGACTTACAGCCGACATCAATGAATACAGTGTCGTCCGTAACCGCAATAACGGTTCCGTCAACGAGCTGACCGTTTTCCGGTGTGCTGAGACTGTTCAGAGATTCTTCTAATTGTGTCTGGATGCTGTCCTTGGAGTTATGGACCTGATCCTTTTCCACTTCCTGTGTTTCCATTGTTGACCCTTTAATGTGAATTTTATTTAATATTATCGCACAAACTTGTTCTATCGTCAAGGTGGAAGTATCAATGTAGAACGCGTCGGAAGCAATTTTCAATGCTCCTTCCTTCTTATTTTTGTCTATTTCATCACGTTCTTTTATTGCTTTCTTTATTTCTTCAAGAGATAAACTGCTTACCCCCTGTTTATACCGTCGTTCAGCCTGTACGTCAGGGGATGCATCAAGATAAAATTTATAATCCGCATTCGGAAAAACGACAGTCGTCATATCCCGGCCTTCGCATACGATGCTCAGCGATCTGGTAATCTCACGCATACGGGCATTTACCAGGTGGCGGACTTCCGGAACAGCGGAAAGCTGAGCCACATGCGCACTGACGTTATCTTCATGAAGACGGTGCTCTATATCAGTGCCGTTAAGAACAAGGCGTGACTTATTATATTCCAGTTTCTGCCGGCTGCAGAAATCAATAATTGCTTTTTCATCGGAAAGAGATGAACCACTTTCAAGCAGAGCCAGCGTAAGCGCCCGGTAAAAACTACCGCTGTTCAGGTATGTTATGTGAAGTTTTTCTGCAATAAGTGCGGCTATCGTACTTTTACCGGTTCCTGCCGGACCATCAATAGCTATAATCATATAGTGTTCTCCATTGAGCTGCTCCGGCACAACGCAAGCAGCCCTGTTACTTCTCTCTCTGTTAAATCCCTGAACATGCCTGTTTTCAGGTTGTCGGAAGTCACATTTCCAATACGTACCCGTTCAAGAGACTTTATCCCTATCTGTTTTTCTTCGAACACCCGCCGTATCTCCCGGTTTTTTCCCTCTATCAACACTATGCGTATTTTACGCGCATTCATCTGATCGGCTTTGACACACTTATAAAACATGTCTCCCGCACGAATGCCTTTTTCAAAATCGGAAGCGAGATTACGCGGAATGGCAAGACTTGTCTCTATTATATATTCTTTTTCAAGTTCTGCAGAAGGATGAGAAAGCCGTGCGGCAAAATCACCGTCGTTCGTAAAAATAATAAGCCCCGTACTGAACATGTCAAGACGGCCTACATTGTAAAGCCGTTCCGGATACGCCGTCTTTAAAAGATCCGCAGCGACCGGCCGCCCTTTTTCATCGGCAAGCGAGCACACATACCCGGCAGGTTTATTCAGAAGAACATACCGTTTCACGGATTCCGGTTCTACAACAGAACCGTCAACCGTGACAGTATCACCGGGAGCAACTTTCGTACCGAGCTCCGTTATCACAGTTCCGTTTACAGAAACCCGCCCGTCCAGAATGTACTGTTCCGAAGCGCGGCGGCTTGCAACACCACAGTGTGCAAGATATGCCTGCAGCCGTACAAGGCTGCTTTCTGTGTTTTCAGCGGGCAAGTTCAAACCTCTCTGCTTCATCCTCATCGAGCTTCGGCAGCTCGGAAATACTGTTAAGCCGGAAAAACTTAAGGAACTCTTTCGTTGTACCGAACTGGGTGGGTTTACCCGGAATATCTTTTTTTCCGACTTCTTTTATAAGATTACGTTCCTGCAGCAGGCGGATCATATTGTCCGCCGATACACCGCGGATAGCTTCAATTTCCGCACGCGTAATAGGCTGCGAGTATGCAATGATCGACAATGTTTCCATTGCAGAACGGGACAGCCTGCCTTCGCTTTTAGAACCGTACCGTTCGCGGAGGACTGACCAGATATCCTTTTTCGGAACAAGTGTCCAGCCGCCGGTAATCATAGTCAGTTCCAGACCGCAGGACGGTTCTTTAAATTTTTCCTTTAAATTCTCAAGACATTTTGTAACTACTTCCGGAGAAAGCTGCGAAATTGCAGCAATGTTTTTTTCCTGCACCGGTTCGCTTTCCAGAAAAAGTACAGTTTCAATTAAAGCGGTTTCCTTTTCCAATTCCATGTTTATAAAATCCTTTCTAAAGAACTGTACTTACAGTTCTTTTGTGTCTTCCGTTTTTTCAGGAGAAGGACCCTCTACGGTAATCTCCTGCGGTGTAATGCTGCCTGCATCCTCGTCGGTACGGCGGCATATCTTTATATCACCAAAAAGACGATTCTGGAAGACCTGAATCATCCTGAATTTGACAGCTTCAAGAAGTGCCATAAACGCACAGACGATATCCATTTCATTACCCGGACGTGTAACAAGTTCAGTAAACATACATTCGCCTGTCTGTTCAAGCCGCTCATTCATGAGCGTAATCTTTTCATTTACAGAAATCTCTTCATACATGTTCAGTATTTTTTCATTTGAATACTGAGAAACCATGTCTCGGAAAATACGCTGCATCTGCTGAAGCAGGTCCCACGTATCAACCTGCTCCCACATCGCGTCTTCTTTATCGAACGGTAAAACCCGCTGGATTTTTGCACGTTCAAAATTCCATTCGGATGTATCTTCCTGTTCTTCCATAAGCTCGGAAAGCCGCTTGAATTTCTGGTATTCAATAAGCTTGTCAACAAGTTCTTTCCGGGGGTCATCTTCCTCATCATCGTCATCATAGGTAACTTCGACAGGAAGGAGCATGCGGCTTTTTATATAAAGCAGTTTTGCAGCCCAGTTGTAAAATTCGGACAAATCGCCAAGATCTGTCTGGACAGCGTAATCAAGATAATCAAGATACTGATCGGTTATCAGGGCAATCGGAATATCGTAAATATTTACTTTACTCTCCCGGATAAGTGTCCACAGAAGATCAAGAGGACCTTCGAATTCTCCCACCGTATATTTACGCTTTTCACGGGAAGACTCGCCTGAAACACTGTTTTCTACAACCGCCGTTGCCGTCGTTCCCGTTACTGATTCATCCGCCATGTTATACCTCGCTGGGAATACAGAAATCCTCTGCAGGCAGGCACATCCGTACCCCCTGATCAGGAAGCTGCTCCAGATATGCGGTGCAGGTATTCCTTATATCAACATCGGCAGAATCCGATAAAATCTCAAGCAGCGGAATCAGAACAAATGCCCGTTCGTGCATGCGGGGATGCGGAATCTGCAGTGTACTGTCGTTTACTGACGTTTTTCCGAACAGTTCTATATCTATATCAAGCGGACGCGGGCCGAACCGCATTTCACGCTCTCTGTCGCGTCCGCAGAGGGCTTCAATCCGGTGAACCGTATCAAGCAGACTGTGCGGTGTTACCGACTCACCGGTAAAACCGCGCACAGCCATATTGTAAAAATCATTCTGACCGGTGACATACATTGCTTTTGTCCGGTACACCGAAGAAAAGACACATGACGTAAGCACTCTTTTGAGCTGCGTACAGGCTCTTTCCAGAAGCTCGACAGACGTCATGCCGTTATACGATGTATTTGAACCGAGTCCAAGTATCACCTGTGTCACAATCAGAACAACTCCTCTGCACCACCGGCGGTCTTGCCCGCGTCTTTTACTGCTGTACGTTTTTTAGCCGCCTCGGCAACAGCCTCTCTGCCTTTTTCTGTTACCGACACTTCAGCGGTATCCGCCGTTTTTACATTCTTTTTTGCAGCTCCGGCTGCAGACTTATCTACAGGTACTCCGTCTTTCGTTTTTAAAACCTGACCGGGGAACAGCTGGGCACGAAGTTTCATTTCAAGATTTGCAGCATATTCTTTATTATTCTCAAGGAAATTGACCGCATTTTCTTTTCCCTGACCGATTTTATCGTCACCTGCAGTATACCATGCACCTCTCTTGTCGATAAGGCCGTGTTTTACAGCAGAATCGAGCAGACTTGCCGGGGCGGATACACCTTTGCCAAAATAAATGTCCAGCTCTGCCTTACGGAACGGCGGAGCGACTTTGTTTTTTACCACTTTTACGCGCACGCGGTTACCCAAGGCATCGTCATCCCCTTTTCCGTCGATCGATTCGATCCGGCGGATTTCAAGCCTGATGGAAGAATAAAATTTAAGCGCATTTCCTCCGGTTGTCGTTTCCGGATTTCCGAACATAACACCGATTTTCATACGGATCTGATTAATAAATACCAGAATAGTGTTCGACTTGCCGATAATCGCTGTAAGCTTACGGAGTGCCTGACTCATAAGACGGGCCTGC
>JALNVF010000189.1 GCA_023231445.1 Treponema sp.
CTTTTTCAGCATATTGATCTGAACAGGTGGTTTTCCGGTTCTCCTCCTCCTGCCTTTCAAATTTCTGATGTCAGTTCTTTACAGATGGAGCTTGGGTTATGAATTTATCTTGGACAGCAGTGAAGTACCATAGAATTATTTTGTGATGCATTCCTTCCCGTATCGTTTCCAAAAACTGTTTCCTGGCTCATAACAAGGAGCAGCAGTATAATAGTACCCATGCTTTTTTTCATATCTTCTCCTTATCCGTTCTGCCGCTCAAGCAGCACGCCAAGTTTCTTTATACCGTTCCTCACTGACTCATTTATAGGTGAGGCAAAAGTAATACGCATACAGTTTTTGTAACGGTTCTCAGGAGAAAAAGCAGGCCCGGGAACGATACTGATGCCAGCCTGCAATGCGCTTTCGAACAGTTCCAGAGAATCATACTGTTCCGGCAGCTCAACCCAGAAATAGTATCCGCCTTTGGGCTGTGAAATAGCAGTTCCTTCCGGAAGTGTTTTTACAAGAATAGATGCCATTTCCGTCATCTGCTGTTCCATTGTCTTCTGCATAATAAAAAGATGACTTTCAAAACGTCCTGAACCAAGATAGCGTGCAACAGCCTTCTGCAAAAGAACACTATTACCAAGCGACAGCGCTATTTTCATATCGGCTGCTGAACGGTGTCCGGTACCACCGATAAGCCAGCCGGAACGTATGCCGGACGCAAGCGTTTTTGAAAAGGAGGAACAATATAGTACGTGTCCGTCGGTATCATAACTTTTTAAACACCGTTCCTGCGTGTGTCTGAATGAACAATCGTGATAAACATCATCTTCTATCAGTGATACATTGTACTGCGCCGTCAGTTTTACAGCAGCCGATCTCTGCTCTCCGGGCATTACAAATCCCAGAGGATTTTGAAACAGCGCACTCATTATGACACATTTTATATCTTCCTGCTGCATGGCTTCTTCCAGTTTCTGAAGATCCATGCCCGTAGCAGGGGACGTCGGAATAGTTATTATCCTCCGCTTCAGGTTTTTAAGCATCTGTATCGTTCCCAGAAATACCGGACTTTCAAGCGCAATGATATCACCGGGAGAAGAACAACTCTGAACTGCTAAAAACAATGCCTCTGTACATCCGTTTGTAAGCAGTATATCTTCCGGTTCAACTTTTACACCTCTGAGAAGCATCAGTTTTTGAATTTCACAACGCAGTTCTAAAGCACCGAGTTCGTCACTGTAGTCTATAAGGACAGAATGATTTTCTTTCAGTGTTCCGGTAATTTCGTTCTTTAACGCAACGAGCGGCAGATAACTGCTGTCCGGGACTACCGCTCCAAGAGGAACAATTGTGTGATCATTACTGGCTTCGACAATTCTATTGAAAATACAGACGGATTTGGCCTCGCCGGATTTTAAAGAAAAATGTTCTTTTTCAGGAGTCGGAAGCGGAGCAACGGCAGGAGCTGCTGCATAGAACCCCCGCTTTTTCAATGCTGTAAATTTTTCCCTGCGCTTCCAGAATACTGTAAGCCTGCATTGCGACGGATACTGAACAACCGTATCGGGCACTTAGTACTCTGAGAGAGGGTAACTTATTTCCCCCGCCGAGTCTGCCTTCAACAAGTTGCTGAGAAATATCATTTACAATTTTTTCATAGATAAAATTTGAACCGACCATAACAGAAGAGTAATCTGTTATGTAACAAAAGTCAAATATCTGTATCTGTTATGTAACAGAGTAATCAATTATAGTAGTTCCTCGTTAAGGAGCTTCTATGAAATCTGTAATTTTACCGGTAATTCTGTTTGTTTTCATAATGGCTATAACGCCGGGACCTAACAATATGTTACTTACTGCGTCCGGAGCCAGATTCGGCTATAAAAGAACACTGACACTTATTCTGGGTATGATCCTCGGCATGCTGAGCCAGCTCATCGTATGTGCAGCGGGTTTTGTTTTCCTGTTTGAAAAATTTCCTCGTCTGCATACCGTATTGAAGGTCATTGGAACTGTTTACATTCTCTATCTGGCAGTAAGAATAACATTTTTCTCTTCATCAAAAAAAAAAGTTCTTCGTCAGATAAACCTTTATCTCTGATTCATGGCATAGTGCTGCAGTATATTAATCCAAAGGCATATATTATGTCCGTAACGACGGTATCGGTATATTCGCTGAAAGGTGAATTATACATTCCTTCCATATTCATAATTGCCGTTATCTATATAATCGTTACATTTTCCTGTATTTCTCTTTGGGCCTGTTTCGGCTCTTTTTTAAATAACTGGATGAAAGACGGGAAGAAAGAAAGGATGATCAGGTACTTTCTGGGATGCCTCACTGCAGCTTCAGTCGTTTTTATTATATTGTAAAACGGTGAGATGAAAAGTCGTGACCGGTTTTCGGCTGAATAATTGATTAAAGATTTCTTCGTCTGAAATTGAAATACTGCTTCTTTCAAGTTAAAACACAGCTTCTTTCAAGTTAAAACGCTGCTTCTTTCAAGTTGAAACACTGCTTCTTTCAAGTTGAAACACTGCTTCTTTCAAGTTAAAACACTGCTTCTTTCAAGTCAAATGTCCTGGACATCCAGGTTAAATATCCCTGATATTCCGATTATATATCTGTGAATATCCGGATTTTAAAGCTCAATACATTATAGCAGAGATATACGCTTGAACGGTCGGAAAAAACCGTTCAGAGGGGCGGGACCGGTTCGTATGAAAATGGTCGCAGGAGTACGGTGGCATAAAAGTAAAACAGGAATACACCCCTCACCGTCCATCATAAGTACTTGTAATATAACGTCTTAAAAGTAAGGCTGTACATAAGCAGGCTGAAGCTTACGCATTTATTCCTACCCTGCCTGCTATGATAGAAACCGGAAAAACAACCATTGCCAATATAGCAAAAAATATGTTCATTCCCGGTTCTGTCCGACAGCACTCCCGAAAATGTCATAGAATTATTTTTCCGGGAACAGTCTGCTTTTCATAAAAACTTATCCTACACTCTCGTTAGCCACACTTAAATACGTGACCAAATATCTAAATACGATAAATTCCATTGTAGAATTGTTTTTAGATATTGCTGGTCTTTCATCTTATAATCTATTTTTACTGATAGTTCTTTATATTTTTTTGACTCGGTTATATTTCCCTTCTTGAAATATACTATTGCAAGTCCTCCTAATGATTCAGCAAGCAGATGATTATTTTCGTTATTTAATTCAACACTCTTTTCAAAAAAGGTAATAGCTTTATCTAAATCATTATCAGCAATATAAATAAAGCCTAAATTGCTGTATGGTTCAGGGAAATTATTATTCTGCTCTATTGCTGAAAAGAAACTTTTTTCCGCAGCACTTTTCCTGTTCAGATGGTAATACAGTACTCCCAGATTATTCAATAAATCAGGGTTTTTATCATCAATTTTTTCAGCTTTTTCTAAATACTGCAGTGCAGTATTATAGTTTCTTCGTTCATCGTAGATGAATCCCAGTGAAATATATGAAAACTGATATTCAGGATCTTCTTTTATACTTTTCTTGAAATAATAGACCGCATTAGGTATATCATCAAGATAATAGTAAAGCCATCCCATTGAATTATATTCTACAGGTTTTTCATCTAATCCCATTAATGATACAGCGGGCATTTCCTTGTATTCCGAAATCAGATTCGAATATGCGATATTATAATTATCTATTGCAATTTTATAATTTGTATTTGCCACAAATGCTGAATGAAAATATTTCATTGCATTCAGATAATCCTTTTTCTGGAAATAACATACTCCCATATTGTTTAAAAGCTCATAAGATTCCGGATAATTAAGAAGTACTTTTTCAAAACAGAATAGTGCCTTGATATTCATATTCTGTTTCATATAGCATAAACCATATAAATACCAGAAACCAGTTTCTTTCTTACTATTACTAATTGCGTATCCGTTCAATTTATTTATTACACCCTCATAATTTTCTGACAGATATTGGGCTGACAAAAAATCTGTATCGTATTTGTTTTTGGGTATATTATTGGTGGTTTTACATGAAAAACACATTATTAAAATTACTGATAAATATAAACATTTTGTGAATCGCATTTTTTCTCCATATTGCTCCGAATGACGTCTGGCTAACATTAAGTTAACTTGCATTGCTGGTTTTGCCGCAGGCAAAATTGGCGTAAAACCTGCGTAAAGAACGCGTAGCGTTCAGCAGGTTTTATGACAAAATCAATGTCAATTTGAACTTTTTGTTAGTCGAATTCATGCATATTGAAACTGATGTATTTTTTCTAATTCTGATGACTGCTTTAATTCTTCTTCTTCAATATCATATGCATTCTGTAATCCCAGCCAGAAATTTGCACTTGTTCCAAAAAATCGTGACAACCTTAATGCGGTATCTGCTGTAATTCTTCTTTTGCCATGTATTATATCTGACACTCTTGTCTGCGGGATGTTTATTTCTTTTGCGAGTTTATATGCAGACACCTGCATTGGAATTAAAAATTCTTCCTGCAGTACTTCTCCAGGGTGAATATTTCGTAATCTTTCATTTGTGGTAATCGATGATACTGACTTCATATGCACCTCCTTCTGACCATTTGAATTTTATTCTCCACTGATCATTTATCCGTATACTGTCATATCCTTTGAAATTTCCCTGTAATGATTCCAAACGGTTTCCCGGTGGAATTCGTAAATCTTCAAGGATTTCTGCATTATCAATCATTCGTAATTTTCTACGGGCAACGTTCTGTATTTCAACTGGTAATTTTTTAGAACGTATACCGTGAAAAATTGATTCTGTTTCA
>JALNVF010000190.1 GCA_023231445.1 Treponema sp.
AGCCGTCCGCTTACACGCTCGATTTTAATACCGTCCTGCATCTGGGAATTAACTTCCGTTGAAGGGCAGTACAGAAGACTTACCTCGTGATTATTCGTAAGACTTTTATGTGCAAAGTCTTCAGCGGCATCGTCTGTAGAACCCGACGCTGATGCATGAAAATACCCCAACGGCGTATGAACTGTATAACCGAGATTTATGTACTTAACTACAAGCCGTTTCATAACGTTCAGTACGCCGAGTGTATCGGCTTCCGTTATGGTCGTATTGAATGAGTACATTTCCTTGACCAGGTCGTCCGTGGAAAGACTGCCGTTGTTTGAACTTCTGAAAAAAAACTGTTTCTTTGCATTATTTGTTTTATTATCGCGTAATGAAACCTGTAACATAATCGTAATTCTCCCGTGCACAGGAATGGTCCCGCGGCGTTCCATCCCCGGTGCACCTTACATTTTTGTACGGCACCTGCACTGCAACGCAGCGTTTTCCGGATGCCTGACGATGTAAAAGATAGCACAGTGCAATGCAGTCGGGAGATGAGTTTTCTCACCTGAAAACAGGTGAGAAAACTCATCTCCCCGTACAGGTATATCAGGTGTATCATTCTGCTGCCCTTGTATTAAATCTGTGGCCATGTAAAACGAAAAGATACCATACAAAAATATCGCATACGGGTGACATAAGCCTCCGGTAAAACATTGCAATTCTTTATTTTTATCAATAAATATTATGGTATTTGAGTTGACTGCCAAAGTCTGTTAACTTTTGCAATTGGCTCAATAGACCGTTGCCCGGTTTTTAAGAACTTCGGTAAATACGGTAGTACACTTACATCCATGCTCTGTATTTTAAATACATATTATTCATCAGCGTTATTTTGTCAAAAAATCCTAAATCGCTGATTTTTATGTCATTATAGATTTTTTCACAGCGGATTTGAAATTCTTTTTGCAGTCCGTTTGCTGAAATAATTATTAAGAATTTTCTATATAAATTCACCGTTGAGTTGTAATACGAAACATTCATATTTCCATTGTCGGTTACAAATCGAACACTCTGCTCGACTGCCGTAAGGTATAATTCAGCTGTCCGTAAATCATTACCCGGAATACTTATATATTCTCCGATAATGGAGCGTATTTTCCGGAATCTTACTTTACCAATTCCTTTTTCCGGATAAAATACATGTATAATATTTCTTTTTGCATTTTCAAATATTTTACTTTCATACAGCGGGTCTACTAAAACATCAAGTAACGCTTTGTTTCGTGGACATTGGTTATAATATTTTAATATTATAGCAGTCAATTCCTTTTTGTTTTTACCGCTCAGATAGGTTTTTACATATTTTAAATCGATTACAACAGCACCAGGTATGCAGTTTCTCCGGCTTATTTGCGGACAGCGTTTGAAAAAAATCCGCGGCAGGGATTGATCAGTATGTTCAGGAAAGGACATCTGCCGTTCAGTTTGTGTATTCATACAGGAAAACCTCCGGTATATAATTCGCTTCAGATGTGCGTTTTTATGCAGTGTCTGAGAAATAGGGTCTTGTCCGGGGTGCGTGTCAGTAAATTTAAAAACACTGCCTGAGTGTAAAACAGGCGAAAGGAAGGAAGCCGGAATATATACGTGCGGAGAGCATACCGTTTTAAAATTTTTCTGTAATGACGAAGTACAAATCATGGTGACTTTCTTCACCAGTCACGTTATAACTGTTCCCGTCTTTATCGTTTTTTACTTTTACTGCATACTGATCATAATTCTGCAGATGATCTTCTATAGGAGTATCTACAGTTTCATCATTATGCGCACTAACAAGCACACTGCCTGCTGTTTTCCACGTATCGTTATCATAATAGAAAACATTAACCAGTATGTTGTCCGGCGTGTCGTTTTTAACTTTTAATTTATCGGTACATCTTCTGCCTTTTCATTTCCAAGAAATATCTTATTAAAATTCTGTTTATATACTGCGGGGTGCTGATCGCCGTTTGTTTCTTTTATAACTTCCTGTGCGGTAGAATTGATTACCGAATCAAAGTCAGTCTCATCTTCTATATGATTAAGCAGTGCCGTCGTAAATACGCCGTTTCTGCCGGTTCCGTCAAGGGCAACTTTGTTTTCGCTGGTTGAATAAACAATGACAGAACTGCCCGGCTGGTTTCCTGTAACGGTAAGACCTCTCGATGTGCTTCGTGACCATGAAAACGGATTATTTCTGCATGCATCCAGTACCAGTATATTGGTTTTATTGTTTGCTTCATTTAATAAATCAAGTACTTCCTGCATAGAAACTGCTTTACTCCGCAGAAATGATTCTGCCTGAATATCCTGCCCGACGGGTATAAGATAATTCATGCCGTTTGCCTGAACTCCGTGTCCTGCATAATAAAAAAAGCCCGTAGTATTTCTATCTGTTTTAAGTTCATTTGAAAAACTGACCAGTCCTTTTTCAAACGTATCAAGATCAGCATCCAGAAGTAAAAGAACTTTAAATCCCAGCCCGTCCAGTTTTTCTGATATGTCTTCCGCGTCGTTTGCCGGATTCTTTAATTTCCCCAGAGAACCGTAATTGCTGTTACCTACCACAAGGGCGACTTTTTTTATTTCTTCCGAAGACATCCCTGTAAGTAAAATAATAAAGTATAAAAACTGCTGTTTTTTTTATAAGATGCATACGTATTGCCTCTGAATTAACTGATTTATACAAGTGTAATGCATAAAACAGTCTGAGACAAGCAGCGTGCTGTCCGGACATCAGGTCATAAGCTGGCGGAGCTGGGACAAACTTGCCATGGACTTCTGAGCGCCCGTATGCTGGATTGTAACTGCACTGCAGCATGACGCAATTTTCAGACAGCCGGGCAGGTCATTATTTCCTGCCATTGCATAAATCATTCCGCCGATAAAGGAATCACCGGCTCCTGTTGTTTCCACTACCGGAACGTCAATTGCAGGAAAGGTATAAAGATTGTTCCGGTCGCAGTATATAACGCCATCCGGCCCAAGGGTTATACATACTGCAGTTGAAAGCTCTTCGGCAAAACCGGGAATCATTTTTACTGCATCGTCTTTTCCTGCAAACTTTTTATGCATATAAAACATTGCCTCTGCTTCATTAAGAACGACCAGACTGCACATTGCAAAGTATTCTTTTCCAATGGGAACGGCAGGCGCAGCGTTTACAATGATTTTTGCTTTTTTTGCAGCTGCTGCCCGTATGGTATATTTTACGATATCAACAGGAATTTCCATCTGCAGTACAACGAACGTGTTTTCATTGATTAACGGCAGTATTTTATCTACGTCGGCAGTAGTTACTTCCCAGTTTGCTCCGTGCAGAATTGTCGAAAAAAGCGATCCGTTTTCTGCACAGACAACATATCCCTGTCCGGTCGGTACGTCGACTGTTCTGACAAAAGAAACGTCGGTGCCTGCGTCCGCGAGGCTTGTTAAAAGTTCTGTTCCGTACGCATCGCTGCCAATCAGGTGTATATACTGGCAGACAGTTCAAAAGAAGGTAAGCGGTCTCTTGCAAAATCGTTTGATCTTGACGAATGAACGCTTATTACTGATAAAGTTTCTGATCTGGTAAAGAACAATACAAATTATATTCTTGCAGAATAAACGGTACTGTATCTTTTCCGATAAAACTCCAAAAAAAATTGCTGTACTCTGATTATTTTCAAATTATGACATACTGCTGCCGCAGGCCGCTGATATACTGAGTAGCGGATTTTACGGGGTGTCAACTATTGCGTGATGTTATATATTTATGCTGAGTGTGCTATACTTTTGTAAAAGGATTGTCGTATGGTATTTGATGTTTTTAAGAATGGTTCTATATGGGTAAAAGCTGATTTCCATCTCCATACAAGGGCTGATAAGGAATTCAAGTATACTCAGTCGGAATCTGATAAAGAAAAGGAATATGATCCCAAAAATACATTTTCCTCTGATTATATAACGGCTTTGAAAAAAGCAGGTATTGGTATCGGTGTCATTACCAATCATAATAAATTTGATAAGAATGAATTTTCCTGTTTATTTAAAAAGGCAGAGAAGGAGCAGATTCTGCTGCTCCCCGGCGTAGAATTAAGTGTAAATGAAGGATTCAACGGTGTTCATACACTTATTGTTTTTTCTGAAGAATGGGTTTCAGATGGCACTGATTTTATAACACCCTTCCTTGATTCTGCGTTTTTGGGGCAGTCTCCTGACACCTATCAGAATGAAAACGGAAAAACGACTAAATCGTTGCTGGAAATAGCAGCAAGTCTGGATGAATATAAGAGGAAATACTTTATTATTTTTGCTCATGTTGAACAGGACTGTGGTTTGTGGAAAGAATGCAGTGGTGGAAAACTGTGTGAGTGGAAAAAATCTGCATATAGTTCGCTGAAACAACATACACTGGCATTTCAGAAAGTACGGACATCTGATACAAAAAAGAAAGTGCAGAGCTGGCTTGGGGGATGGTATCCTGCGGAGGTTGAAGGGTCTGACTGCAAATCGCTTGAAGAAATAGGTGGTAAGAACGGAGAAACGTGGATAAAAATAGGATCTCCTGCTTTTGAAGCTGTCGAATATGCACTTATAGCTCATGAAGACAGAGTCCGTTCTGAAGAAAAGAAAGCAGTCGGGCATTCATATATTGAAAGTATTTCATATGAAGGAGGCATATTGGACGGTAAAAAAATCCGTTTCTCCCCTGAATTGAATACTTTTATAGGTATCCGCGGAAGCGGGAAGTCTTCTGTTCTTGAAACTCTTAAATACGTTCTTAATATACAGTCCGGCGCGGACACT
>JALNVF010000191.1 GCA_023231445.1 Treponema sp.
GTACGTTTATGCATGCAGAATCAATTTTTTCTTTTTGTGCTGAATGTACATATAATATGATAAATATGCCAGATACCACTGCCAGAATACAGCAGATACTGAAAAGGATAAATAGTAAAGATACCATAGCTGTAATACCTTCCGAAAAACTTTTTATTATTCAGATATACTTTAAGAAATCTGACACACTATTCCGGAAACACAGTTTATGCAGATAATAACAGATATCAGATTTTTTAAATTATATTAATTATATCTTATTCTTCTATTGTTTGCAAGCTTTTTATTAATTATGCATGAAATAATATGGAGATGAAACGGATATTTTTTGACAAATAAAGTCAGTATTGCTAGAATATAATTCTACAACGTTTTCGTAACAGGGAGCTATTATGCAGTATGGTTATTTTGATGATGAAAATAAAGAATACGTAATTACACGTCCGGACACTCCGCAGTCGTGGAGCAATTACCTTGGTTCCACCGTATACGGAGCAGTTATTACAAACAATGCCGGCGGTTACGGATTTTATAAATCAGGTGCACAGGGGCGGTTTATGCGTCTCCGCTTCAATTCCGTACCAATGGATCAGCCGGGCCGTTATTTTTATCTGCGGGACAGGGAGTCGGGCGATTACTGGTCTGCAAGCTGGCAGCCAGTCGGGAAGCCGCTCGACGAATACAAAAGCACCTGCCGTCATGGTACGGCATACACTGTCATTACGTCCGTGTACTCGGATATTACATCGGAAGCAACTTATTATGTACCACTTGGACAGCTGTTCGAGTACTGGCGCCTGAAAGTGACGAATACCGGAAAAAAAACTCGTAAACTTTCGGTGTTCAGTTACTGCGAATTTACAAATCAATGGAATACCGTACAGGATCAGGTAAATCTGCAGTATTCGCTTTTTATTGTGAAGGGCGAAAAGGCCGCAGACAATCTCCTTCGTTATGCAATTCAGGATAATCTGTATGCGCAGCATCCTGAACAGGAGGAAGGAAAATCGTTCATGCACGAATGGGTTGCGCTTGTCGGTTCTCCGATGACTGGGTACGATACCTCACGTGAATCATTCATCGGAACATATGGTTCGTATAAAGAACCACAGGCTGTTATAAACGGACACTGTTCAAATTCAAATGCCTACGGCGACAACAGCTGCGGTACTGTCGAGACTGAGATTGAGCTTAAACCCGGCGAGTCAAAAGAAATTATGGTGCTCGTCGGCATAGGAGATGCAGACACAGCCGGTAAGAAAGTTCTTGCTGAGTACGGTACATTCGGGCGGGCCGATCAGGAGCTTGCAGCGTTGAAACGACAGTGGCATTCCGAGCTTGACAGTTTCAAAGTAAACACTCCCGACGAGGATATCAATCATACCGTTAACATGTGGGGATTGTACAACTGCCTTATTACGTTTGCATGGTCGCGTGCTGCAAGCCTTGTGTATAACGGCGAACGAGACGGTCTGGGGTTCAGAGACAGCGTTCAGGATATTCTGGGTGTGAATGCCGCTGTTCCGGCACAGGCGGAAGAGCGGCTTGTACGTATGCTTTCGGGGCAGGTTGCATGCGGCGGTGCCACACCTGTTATCCGTGTCGACCACAATCCGGGGCATGAAAAGAGTCCGGAGCCTGAAGAATTCCGTTCCGACGACTGCGAATGGTTTTTTAATGCGGTTCCGGCGTATGTTGCAGAAACCGGAGACTTTGACTTCTACAACAAAATCGTACCGTATGCCGATTACGGAGAGGCTACGGTTTACGGACACTTAAAACAGGCGCTGCTGTTTAATCTTGAACGTATGGGAAAGGACGGAATTCCTGCCGGCTTACTTGCGGACTGGAACGACTGTCTCAAGACTGGGTATCACGGAGAAAGTGTGTTTGTTACGTTCCAGCTCAGGCTCGGTCTGACGACATATGCCGATATTTCGAGGCGCCTCGGAAAAACAGGAGAGGAGCAGTGGGCTCTGTCGGAACGGGACAGACTGGACAAAGCGATTCAGAAAACATGCTGGGACGGAAAGTGGTTCATCTGGGCTGTCGGAGAGGACGGTACGGTTTACGGGACGCAGAAGGCAGACGAGGGGCAGGTGTATCTTAACACGCAGGTATGGGCCGTACTCAGCGGTGCTGCGACTCCGGAACAGACAGAACTTGCGCTTAAAGCGGTAAAAGAAAAACTTGCAACACCGTACGGATTAATGCTCTGCGCGCCGCCTTTTGTGCATGCACCGCAGTCTGTTATGTCTTCCGTTGTATTTCTTAAAGGTATCAAGGAAAACGCCGGCATATTCAACCATACGCAGGGATGGGGGATTATGGCCGAAACACTTTGCGGCAACGGTGACCGGGCGTATGAATACTGCAAAGCAGCTCTTCCTGCAGCATATAACGACCGGGCGGAGATCCGGCAGATGGAACCGTACGTGCAGGGACAGACAACGTATTCGACGTTCAGTCCCCGTGCCGGAAATGCCCGGACGTCGTGGCTTTCCGGTGCCGCGACATGGTCGTATTACAGCATTACGCAGTATATGCTCGGCATCCGTCCGTTATATGACGGTATGCTTATAGATCCCTGCATCAGGCATGACTGGGACGGGTTTAAAGTCAGCCGCCGCTGGAGAGGGAAAATACTGAATATAGAGGTGAAAAATCCTGAGCATGTATGCAGGGGTGTGGAATACCTGACGGTTAACGGAGAACGTATCAGCAGCGCCGTAGTGCCTGCGGACAAACTCCGCAGCGGGGAAAACGAGATTACTGCGTATATGGGAAAGAAAGCTGTAACGGTTCCGGTGGAACGCCTGTAAATGAAAAAGAGGGGGTGTCATGCTGAAGAAGCTGTTCTTGTTTTTGTTCGTCCTGCTCTGTTTTTTTTCCACCGTGTCAGCTGAAAAAACTTCCGGGAAGGACTTGTATCGGTATACACTCAGTAACGGACTTGAACTGTATGTGACGGAGAATCATTCGGTACCGCTTGTGTATATTGAAATTGCAGTAAAGGCAGGTGCTGCCGCGCAGACACCGGAAACAGACGGTCTGTTTCATCTGTATGAGCATATGATGTTCAGAGGAAATGCAGAGTATACCGATGCATCTGCAGTACTCCGTGCTCTCAACGATATGGGTGTCAGCGGTTTGAACGGTTCTACCGAAGAAGATCATGTTAATTATTTTTTTACCATACCATCCGGTCTGCTTTATAAGGGGCTTGAGTTCTGGAGTTCTGCAATGCGCACCCCGCTTATAAAAAGCGGTGAACTTGAAGCAGAAAAAAAGGTTGTCCTTTCTGAGATACAGGGATATGAATCTGATCCGGACAGAATACTGCCGGCGTTTTGTATCAGTGTACTTTTCCCCGGTGTACCGTGGAAACTCGACAGTGCAGGTGTTCCCAGTGTCATTAGAAATGCGACTGTTGAAGAACTCCGTACAATTCAGAAAAAGTATTATATTCCGAACAATACAGCTCTTTTCGTAGGCGGTGATGTTTATCCTGACGTCGTGTATGAAGACGTGAAGAAACTGTACGGTAACTGGGAAAAAGGAAATGACCCGTGGACTTCGTCTGCTGCCGGAAAAGGTACAGAAACCGGACCTGACCGGTTTCTGTATTACGTGTATCCTGACAGCAGAATTTCGATGCAGCAGGCAGTTACGGAGGTACTGTTCCGTGCGCCGGATACAGATACCGACAGGGAAGGGGTATATGCGGCAGATATGTTTACCGGCTATCTGTCGCAGGCAGAAAGTCATTATAAAAGTGTACTGTGCAGCGATCAGTATTTAAAGATACCCGGATACGGATGCTGTGCGGCATCGTATGAAGTATACCGCAGGAACAGCATGATTAATTTTACCGTAGTTATGAACACCCCTGACAGTGAAATACCTGAACGCACAAAGCGCATTGTCAGCAGACTGTATAACACCATTCTTCCTGATATTGCATATAATAAACAATACTTAAGCGGCGGGATATTAAAGAATCTTTCCGACAATATCTCCACAGACCGTATATATACGGAACAGACACCTTCAGGACAGCTTTCTGCTCTTCGTTCCGTCTGGGAACGGTGCGGCGCCGATTATTATCTTTCATATCCGGAGAAAATGAAAAAGGTGACGGAGGAAAATGTGATGAGTATGATCCAGAACTATCTGATGGAATCTTTTCCGGTAACGGTTGTCGTAGTAAATCCTGAAATATACGAAATGTACAGGAAAGAATTTTCAGACGCAGGTTTTGTTAAAATAGAATCTGAAAATGCGTTCTGGTGGCAGCAGGAGGCGCAGAAATGAAGAGATACGGTACATCGTTTTTACTCATCACGGCAATGCTTCTTTGTACATCATGCAGCGGATTAAAAACGTATCATCTGAAAAACGGAATCCCGGTATATGTAAAGAATGATACTGGAAAAAAAATCGATGCAGTCTATATTGTGGTTAAAGGCGGCGTGGCACTTCTTAAACCTGAACAGTCCGGTTTTGAAGAAGCAGTTTTTACAGACATGACGTATGCTTCCGGGCATTTTACCGATACGGAAAGAACTCAGCTGCTTAATCAGACCCGTTCTTCTATTTTGTGTGCGTCCGGTGAGAACGGCTCTTCGCTTCGCCTTGAATGTATTGATTCGTACTTATATAAAGATATTCCCGTGTTTACAGACAGTTTCATGCATCCGGTTTTCAACCGGGAATTGTTCGA
>JALNVF010000192.1 GCA_023231445.1 Treponema sp.
CCGTTTACGGTGGTGATTACCGTATTATTAATCTGATCCAGATTCGAAAATTCTCCGGTCGTACGGATAACGTAATCCTTCGTACCTTCCGTAATTTTTCCACCGCCGAGTTCAAGATTCTGCCTGGCAAGTGCTGCATCAACTGCGGTTATTGTAAGTCCGTATGCTGCAAGCCGGTTTTCCGCAATTTCAACACGGACTATTTTATCACGACCGCCGGAAACACTTGCTTCCGCAACGCCGTTCGTCTGTTCAAGAAGTTCAACTATGTCGTCTTCGGCTATCTGTTTCAAATCGTCAGTGGAACGGTTTCCCCGTACAACGATGCGCATGATCGGCATTGCCGACGCATCCATTTTAAATATACGCGGAGTATCGGCATCGTCCGGCAGTGAACTTTTTACACGGTCAAGTTTATCGCGTATATCGTTCACGGCAGACTCAAGATCCATGCCGTAATCAAATTCCAGAGAAATCATGCTTGCGCCTTCCGAAGAGGTTGAATCAAGCTCCTTAAGACCGCTTACGCTTACAAGACCGCTTTCCAGTACTTTTGTAACTGATTTCTCTACTGATTCCGGGCCTGCATTGCTGTATGTCGTATATACCATGACATACGGATTATCTATATCAGGAAAAAGGCTTATAGCGATATTACTGATTGTGAACAGTCCCATGATACCGAGCAGTACAAATACGATAAGTGTCAGTACAGGATGCTGGAGTGTTTTATTTGAAATACCCATTATTAGTTACTCCCGGATTTTTTTCCGTCCCAGTTTCCGGTTTTACCGGTACCGGACGTCTTATTTTCTCCCGTATCGTCAGCTGCAGCCGATGATACGCCGTTCGTAATATCTTTTACCTTTGAACCGTCGGAAAGCACCTGCTCTCCTTCCACCACGACCTTTTCTCCCGGATTAATTCCGGAAATGACCTGAACAATACCATCGACAGATTTTCCCTCGGTAATTTCCCGCTGTTCAACAGATCCGTCGTCTTTCATAACATAGAGGTACGGTTTGTCGCTTTTTGTAACAACTGCATCGGTCGGAATACCGACAGATCCGCTGTAATCGTATGTATACAGTTTTACTTTGCCGAACATTCCGGCATTGATCCGCTGGTCATTTTTGTCAAATGTTAATAATATTTCCTTTGTCCGCGAGGTGGAATCAACGACAGGAGAAACATGTGTTACTGTTGCTGGAAAAACCACATCGGGATATGCTTCAAGAGAAATTTCTGCCTTCAATCCTGCTTTCAAAGCTGCGACATATCGTTCCGGAATATCAGCAGTAATCTGAAGGCTTGCGACATCACCAACAGTTGTAATAGAACTCGATGTGGTTACCGTTGTTCCGACTTTGAGAGGAGTTGAGACGATGCTGCCGCTGATCGGTGCATATACCGGGCTGAGCGAGTAGTTACTGCCCGGCTCAGACGGATCTACTTTTGCAATCACATCCCCCTTATGAACCGGTGTACCAAGAGTAACAGCCGTACTTACAATTTTTCCGCCCATACTCGGATACACGGCGACGGAATTTATAGCTGAGATATCCCCGTTCGTTTCAATGTAATCATGAAGAGTTACTACAGCAGCTGTCTGCGTTTTAACGGAAAACGTAGTCTGAGTGCCTCCGGTACCTCCCCGCGAAAAACCTTTGCTCTTGTTTTTGGACGCGGTGCAGGAATAGACAAATGCCAGAAGTACCAGAACGAGTGCACATACAATAATAATGACCGATTTTTTCAGTTTCATAGTTACCCTCTATAAACAAACAATTATTTACCAAGCGAACCGAACGGCACGCCGAGAACACTTTCAAGACTTAATACCGCAGAAATAAGCGTATATTCCTGTGATGCAAAACTTACCTTCGCACTCAGAAGCGAATCCGATGCAGACTGAAGGCTCAGCAGATCTTTTGATCCGTGAGCATATGCGGTCTGCGTCATATCAAACGATTTCTGTGCAAGGCTGATATTTGCCTGAAGTGAGTCAAGCTGCGACTGTCCCTGTCTTATCTGATTCAGATAATTAGTAATCTGTACGGAAATTGTTGTTTTCTCACTTTCAAGCTGGATTTTAGCGGTTTTTACACTGTCTTGAGCAGATGCTACCGACAAACCGTCTGCAGACCAGGGAAGATATCCGTCGAGCGGGATAGAAACACCAAGAGAAAAAGATCCTGTCGTCGTAGGGTCGATATCTGTTTTGTCGGATACAAGTTTTTGTTTACCATACGTCCAGCCTGCACTCACCGTAGGGCCGTATGCACTGAAACGCTTCGCCAGCAGAGTTGTTTCCGCAATTGCCACACTGTTTTCTGCAGACAGTACCGAAGGTGTACCGCTTAAATCGTCAGACACCGAAATATCTTTCAATGCAAGCACGTCGTCCAGCGAACCGGACAGCGCAATGTCTGCAGTCTGCTCTATTCCGAGAACCTGTTTAAAAGATGCAAGATCGTTATTGAATGTCACCTGCGCAGATTCGAGTGTCGGTTTAAGTTTTTCGTAGGTAACCTGGCTGGTAAGCATATCAAGTTCAGATACCTGACCACTCAGGTATTTGACTTTGTTCTGATTATATTGTTTTTCGGCAGTTTCAAGATTGCGCTGCTGCAGAGTTATATTTTCCTGTTCATACAGCAGACCGTAAAATGTTTTGCGCACGCTCAATTCTATAGAACGAACTGCCTCGTCGTATGTAATCTTACCGTTTTCATAATTAAGATATGCGGTCTTCATAGAAGTATAAAGCGACGGCGTCAACGTCAGACTCAGTGTTCCGGTTATACTTTCGCTGTAATTATAACTGCTGTTTGTCTGATCATTCGGAACTGCAATAGTACCGCCTGCCGTAACAGACGGACTTACACTGTTCCATGAATAATCTTTTGTACGTTTTAGTCCGTCCAGTGTAATCCGGCTCTGCTGTAAACTCAGATTATTCTCCGACGCATATTTTACTGCATCATTGAGAGTAAGAACCTTCTGTTCAGCACTCACTGCAGCGGACAACAGTAAAACAGTCAGGACCGTTGTAGTTATTTTTCTGAAATTCATCGTCATTGCTCCTTTTTTCAGGATATATAAAATATACCAGTAAAACAACCGCGATGCAAAAACACGGTGTTATTTTGAAATAAATTATTGTTATTACGGAGGTATGTTGCAAAATGATGCAAATACCGTTACTATTCCTTTCATGATTGAACTGACAAGCAAGCAGCGAAAATTCCTTGAAAAAAGTGCACACAGCATTAATCCGGTCGTTATAGTCGGACAGAACGGAGTAACCCCTGCTGTTGAAGAAATGACAAAGGTTTCACTTGCATCGCATGAACTCATTAAAATAAGTTTCAATGAATTTAAAGAAGAAAAACGTACACTTGCAGAAGCTCTGGCAGAAAAATGCAGTTCGGTGCTGGTACGTATTATAGGCAATAAAGCAATTCTTTACCGCCCCGCAGAAAAACCTTCCGACCGCAAATTTGAAAAAGCCCTGAGTAAATTATAGTAGCGTAAAACGTTCCGTGCGTAAAACGCCCGGAACGGCGGCTTCCCTAATTTTTGTCAACCGGACGGTACATCATATTTGCACCGTGTCCGCCGGAACCTGCACTCTTCATTTCAAAATCATCATCAAGATAGGCAATCAAATCAGACAACTTTTTAAAGCCGAAGTCACGTGTATCAAAACCGGGATTCTGCCGCTTGAAAAGAGAGCCAGCCGCAGCAACCGGAGCCCAGCCGGAATCGTCGGAATATTTCTCATATGCGTTCGTAAGCAGCTTGTAAATCTGGCGGAACTGACGGTCAGTCATCGTGTCGCCGTCTGCGTTTACGCCCATAATCTGGGAACCGCCGGCTGCAGCCGTTCCACCCGCAGGAGCTGCCTTATGCGTTCTGATATGACGTTTATGAGCCTCATCTATTTTTTCCGGAACAGAAGAATCATCTACTCCGTGTAAATTTTCAATATAGATGAAATCGTCGCATGCATTCACAAACGAAACAGGGGTCTGTTTTCTGCCCACTCCGAACACGAATTCCTGCGACTCCCGCAGGCGCGATGCAAGTTTGGTAAAATCGCTGTCGGAAGAAACAAGTACGAATGCGTCGTATTTTTCGGTATACAGCAGATCCATTGCGTCAATTATCATGGCGGAATCAGACGAGTTTTTCCCCTGCGTATAGGCAAACTGCTGTACCGGCAGAATGGCATTTTCGTTAAGCACATTTTTCCATGCCTTGAGCGTATCGCACGAAAAATCGCCGTACGCGCGCTTCGTTATAATATGTCCGTGTACGGCCATTTCCTGAAGTATGGCAGGAACTTTGTTATATGGTGTATTGTCTGCGTCAACGAGTACCGCTATTTTTTTCTGTTCATCAATATCTATCATAGTTAATACTATAACACATTGCAGAAAGAAAAGGTACCATCCGGATTGTGTCTTCATGAAAAAAACGGGACTGCCTGCGCTGATAAAAAAATCAGTTTATCCTGCTTATTTGCTAAACTTTCCCTGCCACTGTCCGATATATATAGTAGAAACTTATAAAAAGGAGGCACAGTATGATTTTCAATATCGGAACAGTCAATCCGTACTCATACGGTACGTTTGCCTCCGGCAGCGCATCCG
>JALNVF010000193.1 GCA_023231445.1 Treponema sp.
CTTCGCTGTCTATGATACCGCGTACGAAGCGGAGATATGCCGGCAGCAGTTCACGGTCGTCGTCGGTGATGAAAACACGTTTAACGTACAGCTTTACACCGCTTTTGTAGTCAGCCTGATACATGTCGAACGGAGCTTTCTGCGGAACATAAAACAGTGTAGTATATTCCTGAGTTCCTTCTGCATGAGTATGTATGTACATGAGCGGTTCGTCCGAATCGTGACTGAGTGTTTTATAGAATTCGTTATAATCAGCAGGTTTCAGTTCACTCTTCGAACGTTTCCAGAGCGCACTTGCACTGTTTACCTGGTCGACTTTATTTTCTGTGTTTGTTACTTTTCCTTTATCATCGTATTTGTTTTCTGTGTAATGCAGATAGATCGGGAATGCAATGTGATCGCTGTACTTTTTGATGAGTTCTTCAATCTTCCAGCGGCTTGCATATTCCTTGCTGTCGTCGTTCAGGTGCATTTCAATAGCAGAACCCGTTGTTTCCGGTTTATCAAATCCGTATTTTTTTGCCGCATCACTGTCTGCAGTAATTTCTTCAATTTCATATGAATTGGTGCCGTCGCTCGACCAGTGCCAGATTTTTCCGGCCGCATCCGCCGCTTTTCGTGTATAAACATCTATTTTTTTCGCAGCCATGAAAGCCGAATAGAAACCCACACCGAACTGACCGATGAGGGAAGAATCCTTCTGTTTATCACTGCTGAGCTTTTCAATAAACGCTTTTGTACCGGAACGTGCAATCGTACCAAGGTTGTCGGTAAGATCCTGATCCGACATACCGATACCCGTATCCTGTACCGTAAGAACGTTTTCCTTGTCGTCGAACGTAATGTCAATGCGGGGAGTAAACGTTACTGATTTGTATGCGTCGTCCGAAACTGTCAGATATTTAAGTTTATCAAGTGCGTCCGATGCATTTGAAACGATTTCTCGAAGGAAAATATCCTTGTTTGAATACATTGAATGGATAATAAGTTTCAGAAGTTGATTTACTTCTGTCTGGAACTGATAAGTAGCCATATTCTTGCCTGTATCTCCTGAAAGATGATATTTTATTACCTTATAACGGTTTACCATCAAATGTAATAAGAAACAGGTGACAGCGGCAAGTTTTTCTTTCAGGAAATGCAGATTAAACCGCAACGGTCTAATCTGCGTGTTTTAATACAGTTTTTCACCGAGCAGACGTGCGGCAAGTTCTACGGCAAGAACTGCCGTCTGGTTCCGCACGTCCAGAATCGGGTTTACTTCCACGATTTCGGCTGATTTTACCATGCCTGTGCTGCTCATTTCTTCCATAAGCAGGAGCGCTTCCCTGTTTGTCATACCGGCCGGAAGCGGAATACCTGTCCCCGGGGCGAACATCGGATCTAAAACATCCATATCGAACGAAACGTGTATGACGTCGCAGTGAGTTTTAAAGAAAAGAATCACCTGTTTTACAATTGCAGGAAATCCCTGACGTTCAATATCGCTCATAGTAAATACGGTAACTCCAGCCTGGTGCATAAGGACTTTTTCTCCCGGATCAAGATCACGGACACCGACGAAGCAGATATTATGCGGATCAACTTTCTGCCCTTCAAAGTACAGGTTGGTAAGTTCCGGCAGACCAAGTCCGCACGAGGCGGAAAGGCATTCTCCGTGGATATTTCCGGACGGCGTTGTTTCAGTCGTATTGAAGTCGCCGTGTGCATCGACGTAGAGAATACCAAGTTTTTTATGCTGCTGCTTCATGGCCGAAGCTGCGCCTGCTATCGTACCCAGCGCGATAGAGTGATCACCGCCAAGTACAAGCGGAAATTCACCTGCAGTAAGGGACGTGTCCACTTCCTTTGCAAGTTCAGTACATGCGCTGACAATCGGTTTTAAATATTTTGCTTTCGGATTACCCTGTTCTTCATATTCCTGCGGATTTATCTGAATGGGTGAATTATATTTAACAAGAGTATGCCCCAGTGATTCAAGCTTCGCACGAAGTCCTGCAAGCCGTATAGCTGAAGGCCCCATATCGGAACCATGTCTGCTCGCTCCGAAATCGAGCGGCATTTCAATTATGTTTATATTCATAGTGGGGACAGTGTAAAACTATGAGCCGTTTTGGTAAACAGAAATCAGCATTTTTAGCCTTTCGTTTATCCCTGTTACAACTCGTGCTGACGACGGTATTTTGCCGGTGTTTCTCCATAAACCGATTTAAAAGAACTGATGAAAGATTTTACGTTGAGAAATCCGGCATCAAGTGCAATATCGGTAATGAGTTTATCGCTGTTCATAAGTTCCTGATACGCGCGGCAGGTGCGCAGCTTTATGAGGTAGGTGTAAAAAGTTTCGTTTGTTACCCTTTTAAAGAACCGGGAAAAATACGAGGGAACCATATGTATCTGTGATGCAACAGTACTAAGCGAAAGTTCCTCCGCTGAATTAGCTTCCATGTAAGCAAGTACAGCTTTAATGTTTGCCAGACTTTTCTGATCGTGCAGAGGTGTGTTTATTTCTGTTTTCCTTATTCTGCATTCGCGAAGCAGAATAAGGCAGAGTGATTCAAGAACGGCGGTGATTTCAAGCTCATAAAAATTTTCATGTTCCCGGAACAATGTACCGACGGAACGCAGCAGCAGCTGTATTTTGTTTCTCGCTTCTGAACCGGCAGGTATACAGAATGAGTACTGCTGAATTTCCGGGCAGTATTTTTTCAGAAGATCATAGGAAAGCAGTACAATTACGGTTTTTACGCGATTGGCTGTGTCTGATATCGTTTCGTGCAGATTGCCGGAGTTTACGAAAAAGAAGTCTCCGCTGGAAATTTTTTTTGTTATGCCGTTACACACCCCGGTAATGGAACCTTCCAGTACAAGGTCAAATTCGAGGTTGTTGTGAAAATGGAGCGGGCAGTGCCGCCGTTCCGCAGTCATATCAACATATATTTTTGCAGGAATACGTGAATCTGTACGGATCTGTTCAAGAAAGTAATCCATGTATACATATTATCCTGCTGTCAGGGAAAAGTCAAAATTCGACAATTTCCTGTCAAAAACTGACGCGACAGAATATCATTTCACTAATACAGTTATACTGCCAGTAAGAGCAGTGATTAGTTCAGACGCAGAGGACGGGAGGGAGAGGGATTCGGTATGATCAGGCGGTATGCGTATCCTGTTATAGACACGAAGGCTACAGGGGCAAATATAAAACGACTGCGGGAATATGAGGATCTTTCGGTAAAAGAAATGCAGTCTGTGTTCGACTTTAAAAGTCCCCAGGCCGTCTATAAATGGCAGAGGGGCGAAACGCTGCCGACAGTGGACGAATTCGTCGTTCTTGCAAAAATGTTTAATACCCCGATTGAAAAAATTATTGTAGTAAATATTGAATGATTCATATGTTATGGAGGAAAAATATGCAGTATGGTTATTTCGACGATGAAAACAAAGAATATGTGATTACCCGGCCAGACACGCCGGCGTCATGGAGCAACTATCTCGGCTCCACGGAGTACGGCGCGATCATTACAAACAATGCAGGCGGATACGGCTTTTACAAATCAGGCGCGCAGGGACGTTTTATGCGCCTGCGTTTCAATGCCGTTCCGATGGATCAGCCCGGACGGTATTTTTACATCAGGGACAGGGAATCGGGGGATTACTGGTCTGCAAGCTGGCAGCCTGTCGGAAAACCGCTTACCGAATACAGGAGTACCTGCCGGCACGGTACGGCATACACGACTATTACTTCCGAATACTCGGACATCAAATCGGAAACCACGTATTTTGTTCCGCTGGGACAGCTGTTTGAATACTGGAAACTCAGGGTAACGAATACGGGAACAAAATCCCGCAGACTTTCCGTATTCAGCTACTGTGAATTTTCTAACCAGTGGAACACGTCTCAGGATCAGGTGAACCTGCAGTATTCGCTTTTTATTGTCAAAGGTGAAAAAGCCGCCGACAATCTGCTCCGGTATTCGATTCACGATAACCTGTATGTGCAGCATCCGGAGTGGCCGGAAGGAAGCGGCTTTATGCATGAGTGGGTTGCGCTTGTCGGCGCTCCCATGACCGGATACGACACCGCGCGCGAATCCTTTATCGGAACGTACGGCTCTTACAAAGAACCGCAGGCGGTCATTAACGGAAAGTGCTCCGGTTCAAACGCATACGGCGACAACAGCTGCGGCTCCGTACAGACGGAGCTGGAACTGCAGCCGGGAGAGTCGAAGGAACTCATGGTCATGGTCGGCATAGGCGATGCGAACGCCGTCGGGAAAAAAGTGCTTGCTGAATACGGTTCAACCGCGCGTGCCGACGAGGAACTTGCAAAGCTTAAAAAGCAGTGGCATTCGGAACTTGACAGCTTCAAAGCGGAAACGCCCGACGAAGACATGAATCATACGGCGAACATGTGGGGATTGTACAACAACCTTATCACGTTTGCATGGTCAAGGGCGGCAAGCCTTGTGTACAACGGTGAACGCGACGGGTTGGGATTCCGCGACAGCGTGCAGGACGTGCTCGGCGTCTGTGCGGCAATTCCTGAAGAGACGGAAGCGCGTCTGGTGCGTATGCTTTCGGGGCAGGTTGCATGCGGCGGTGCCATTCCCGTTATCCGCATAGACCATAATCCGGGACACGAACAGAGCCCGAA
>JALNVF010000194.1 GCA_023231445.1 Treponema sp.
AAGACTTGCCGTCGTTTCCGCCTCTCCGCGCGTCTTAAGGCCGCAGTCGGGGTTGACCCACAGTTTCTGTGCAGGGATTTTCTGCAGCATTTTCCTGAGTGCGGCACAGATTTCTCCGGCCGGCGGAACACGCGGCGAGTGTATGTCGTAGACGCCGGGTCCGACTTCGGTACGGAAGTGCGCTTTTGAGAGGTCGTCAAGTATGGACAGGTCTGAACGGGATGCCTCGAACGTAATCACGTCGGCGTCCATGTCGTCTATTTCGCTGATAATGTCGCCGAATTCACTGTAGCACATATGCGTATGTATCTGCGTTTCCGGTTTCACGCCCGAATGAACAAGCCTGAAAGCCGGAACTGCCCAGTCAAGGTATTCTGCATGCCTGTCGGCGCGGCGCAGCGGCAGCTTTTCACGGAGTGCCGCTTCGTCTATCTGGATGATGCGTATGCCGTTTTTTTCAAGATCAAGAACTTCTTCCCTGACTGCAAGCGCAATCTGGAATGCCTGCTGCTGCAGACTGATGTCTTCACGGGGAAACGACCAGTTCAGGATCGTCACCGGTCCGGTAAGCATGCCCTTGACCGGTTTTTCCGTACAGCTCTGCGCAAAAACAGACCAGCGGACAGTGATCGGTCTGCGCCGGGATACGTCGCCGCAGATAACGGGCGGTTTCACACACCGGGTGCCGTACGACTGCACCCAGCCGTTTTCCGTGAATGTATATCCGTTCAGGTGCCTGCCGAAGTATTCGACCATGTCACTGCGTTCGAATTCTCCGTGGACGAGTACGTCGAACCCCAGCTGTTTCTGAAGCCTGATGCATTCCGCAATTTTCCGTTCAGTAAATTCTATATAGTGATCTTCTCCGATGATTCCTTTCTTATATGCAGCACGTTCTGCACGCACTTCCTTTGTCTGCGGAAACGAACCGATCGTTGTTGCCGGTAAAAGCGGCAGGTTGAATTCTTTTTTCTGAATCCGTTCCCGTTCGGCAGATTCCGGTTTCCGGATGAAGTCCGTTTGAGTCAGCTTTGAAACAGCACTGCGGACTGCGCTGCAGCTTTCCGTGTCTGGTACCGCGGACCGTGTTCTGTTTTCTGCAAGTGCCGCACGTCCCTGTTCCGTCCCGTCAAAAACGGCTGCAATGTCGCGGAGCTCGCCGAGTTTTTCTTCGGCAAATGCAAAACGGTTCAATCCTCCTGCTGCTCCTGCCGGTTCAGACGTCGTCGTGTACGGAATATGAAGCAGGGAGCATGACGTTCCCGCAGTGATGCATTCTGCCGGAACAGACATACTGAGTTCCTTCAGAAGAGCCGCCGTTTTTGTATAATCGGTACGCCAGATGTTCTTTCCGTTTATAACACCGGCAAACAGCTCTGTCTGCACGGGAAAATTCCGTTTTATAAGATTCAGATTCTGTTTTCCTTCTATAAAATCAAGTCCGATGCCGTCGAATCCGAGACTGCACACGTCGTCGTAACAGTCCCTGATATCGCCGAAATACGTCTGGAGCAGCAGTTTTATTTTTACGGTTTTCCGCAGTTCCGCCATCATCGGTTTGTACAGCGACAGGAAGAACTCACGGTCGGCGGCGCTCATGTCAAGGACAAGGGCCGGTTCGGCAAGCTGCACCCATGACGCGCCTGCACCGGCAAGCGTCGTGATGACTGCGCTCCACGCAGAACGGGCTGCGGCGATAAAATCACCGCGTGCCGCACCGCCGGTATAATGCGCAAGACTCAGAAACGTATACGGTCCGGTGAGTACGGGTACCGTTACAATCCCGAGCGCTTCCGCTTCGGTGTATTCCCTGAGCGGTTTGCACGACGCCGGATCGCAGCGGAACTGCATGCTGCGGTCGAGTTCCGGTACCAGATAATGGTAGTTCGTGTTGAACCACTTTTTAAGCGCGAATGCCCTGACGTCGCCCCTGCTGCCCTGATATCCGCGGGCCATTGCAAAGTACATATCAAGAGGTGACAGACCGAGCGACGCATACCGCTCCGGAACCGCCCCGAGCATGACAGCTGTGTCGAGTATATTGTCGTAAAACGAAAAGTCGTTTGAGGGGATGTGACTGATATCTGCATTACGCTGCTTTGCCCAGCCGTATGCACGGACTGCCGCCGCTGTCTTTTCAAGTTCTTCAGCGGACAGCGTGCCCGAAAAATATTTTTCTTCCGCAAATTTCAATTCCCGCATCTTTCCGATACGTGGGAATCCGGTGACTGCTGTTTTCATGACGACAGCGTACCAGATTACCGGCGTATAATCAAAATCTTTATTTTTATCGCCGGTAATAACTATAAGTTATGAATAAGCGCCTGTGTGTGCGGTATTTTCACCAGTTGTTTACGGCGTGCTCGGCGAATGAATACAGGTTGTCTATATACAGCTTCTTCGATTCAGAAAGAACTACCGTTCCGGTGAATTTTCCGTACATCTGATGGGTACAGTTGTCTATCCATAAAAGTTTCGTGGCCGTTTTACGGTCGTAACACGGCGTAAGCGTCAGATCAAGCCGCTGGTCCCTGTCACGGATATGCCAGGGCTGCATATAATCGTCCGTATTTACGAAAAAATCAGTTCTGCCGAGTTTGTATGATGCACCGTCATAGAAGACAATGTTTTCCCCCGCCGTACTACTGTTTCCGAATCCGCAGCCTGCATTAAAACCGAACAGTTTTCCTTTAATATAACAGGTGCCGTTAGACCAGTACCATTCGTTATGGAACGGCCACACACCGCGTCCCCAGTCCAGAATACCGAAAGAGTCCTTTTCATTAAAATTCCACCGGTCGTTTCCCCTGCGTACGAATCCTGAACCGGGCATGCAGTTTATCTTTTCATTGTAGTAGAAATCATGTGGGTTTTCGTTGAACGGAACGTTCAGGACAAGGCTGTCCGGATGTCTGTGCTCCATAACGATTCTGCTTTCCACATCGTCCCATCTGCATGTTATGGTCCGCGTACTGCCTTTTGTCAGGTACTCGACAAAAATACCGTTTCGGTCGTATGTAAGCCGGCCGTCTGCTTCCGCGTCCGGCGGCATATGAAGGGAATTGAACGGGAGAGCGAGAATGCGGCTCTTTTCAAAGATTTTTTCACCTTTTATAAAATCAAAAAGCATCACGTCGACCTGTCCTGCGTACGATGCATGGCCGATGGTGAACTGGAGGCAGAGATGATCGTTCTGAATCTGGTACCAGTCCCATTCCTTGATTCTGAAGGGGGAGGCATGGATAGCCTTCCTGTTATAGGCAAGCAGCATCCTGCGGCTCCAGCCGGGACAGGGGGTACCGTCCCGTGAAAGAACAGTACCGGGGTGCGTCAGTTCTTTTTCCATATATATCTCCTCCGTATACAGTTTTCAGGGAATGTGATTACTGTGTCTTTACGATCGGACTGCCCAGCGCAGCCGTACTGAGCGTGACGGGGGATTGCTGTATCGTTCTTCTTTACTCTCCCGGATTTCTTTATCCTGAACAGCAGAATATATACCGCATTCTTTTCCTTCGTTAAATGACCGGACGACACGCTCGTCTTCCCCTGAATGAAACGTGAGGATGACAACACGTCCTCCGGAATTGAGACAGTACGGCAGGTTTTTAAGCAGTGTATCCAGAGCCTGGAATTCCTCATTTACATCAATCCGCAGTGCCTGATATACCCGTCGTTCTGATTTGATTATATCATTTTCGCTGCGTTTTATTCCGGTAAGCGTTTCTTGAATAAGTCCGGAAAGGGCTTCTGTTGTAGTCATTTTCTCCCTGTTCTGAAAAATGGCATGAGCTATTATTCCGGCATCAGGCTCGTCCGCATTATTCCGCAGAAGGAATGCAAGCTTACCTTCCGGAATACGGGTTAATAAATGCGCCGCCGTTTCACCGGTTTTCTGGTCCATCCGCATATCAAGCGGACCGTCATTTTTGAAGGTAAATCCGCGTTCCGGGTTGTCGATCTGCATCGATGAAACGCCTAAATCAGCAAGAATCATGTCAACACAGGGATGATTCACTGATGAAAGTATTTGGGGAAGTGCTTCAAAATTTGCATGTACCGCGGCAAATGTTTCAGGTCCGAACCCTGCGGCCCGGATCCGTGATTCAGTCTTAGACAATTCAACTGAATCAACATCAATACCGTACAGCATTCCTCCCGGCTGGATTCTTTTTACTATTTCACTCGAGTGCCCGCCGTAGCCGAGTGTAGCATCTACCGCAGTTTCTCCCGGTTTCGGATCAAGAATAGAGAGTACTTCCTGCAGACATACAGGCCGGTGAGTACCGGCAGGGGTGTCTCCCCGTGCAATAATATGCCTGATATCTTCTTTATATTTTTCCGGATTCAGTTCCTTGTATTTTTCATAAAAAGAATGCGGATGTGTTCCTGCATAGCGGATTCTGCGCTTATGAGGTTGAACCTGCATATATTCGTCCATCGGTTTCTCCTGATAATCCAGTACAGCATAAAAGTCGTTATGGCTGAACTTTCCGGCGATGTCCTGCCGGTCTGTGTTGTACCGAACAGACGGTTTTATCAGACCTGAGTATATTACAATTACAATGATACTGGAAGATGCTGCCCGGGCAGCATCTTCCAG
>JALNVF010000195.1 GCA_023231445.1 Treponema sp.
ACATTTCGAAAATCTCGATGAATTTCTTACCGAGGTAAATAATGTGGAGGGGAACAAAAAGTGAGTGACCAGTCAGTATTCCCGGAATGGAGAAGTTTTCTGGGAACAGGCAGTGATAAAGAAACTGCTGATTTTATCAAATCTGTTGTCAAGCGTTCGGGCGAAATAGCTCCGTACAACCGGAAGAAAATTGAATCGGCTGTAGGAAAAGCTATTCAGGCTGTTGAAAAACGGTCAGATCCGGACCGCGCTGCACGGTTGACAGACTTAGTCGAAGAAAAACTGAGGCTGCAGCTTGCAGGAAGCAGGGCCCATTCGATTCCTGCAATTGAAGAAATTCAGGATGTCGTCGAAAGTGTTCTTATTGAAAATAAGGAAGTGGAAGTCGCAAAAGCGTACATTCTGTACCGTGCACGTCATGAAGCAGTGCGCGATGCAAAAAGTCTTATGGTCGATATCAACAAAACGATGGACGGTTATCTCGGACAGAGCGACTGGCGCGTGAAAGAAAATGCAAACGTTAATTATTCACTCGGCGGCCTTATTCTGCATAATTCAGGAACAATTACCGCCAACTACTGGCTCAACAATATATATTCAAAAGAAATAGCGGAAGCCCACCGTACGTGCGCATTTCATATCCACGATCTTTCAATGTTCTCCGGATACTGTGCAGGATGGTCGCTGCGCCAGCTCATACAGGAAGGACTCGGCGGAGTCCCCGACAAAATCACCTCTACGCCTGCCACACACCTTTCAACACTCGTAAATCAGATGGTGAATTTTCTCGGCATTATGCAGAATGAATGGGCAGGAGCACAGGCTTTCAGCTCGTTCGATACATACCTTGCTCCGTTCGTCAAGAAAGACAGCCTTACCGAAAAAGAAGTACGGCAGTGCATACAGAGCTATATTTACGGTGTCAATACACCGAGCCGCTGGGGATCACAGGCGCCGTTTACGAATATCACCCTCGACTGGATCTGCCCTGACGATCTTAAAGACAAAAAAGCTATAGTAGGCGGTAAAGAACAGGAATTCACGTACGGCGACTGCCAGAAAGAAATGAACCTTATCAACAAGCAGTTCATTATGCTCATGCTTGAAGGTGATGCTGCAGGCCGCGGATTCGGGTATCCTATTCCGACCTATAATATTACCAAAAACTTCGACTGGGAAAGCGAAAATGCACGCCTGCTGTTTGAAATGGCAGCCCAGTACGGTACTCCCTACTTCCAGAATTTTGTCAATTCAGACCTTAATCCGAGCGACGTACGTTCCATGTGCTGCAGGCTCCGCCTTGACAAACGGGAACTGCGCAAACGGGGCGGAGGACTTTTCGGCTCAGACGAATTCACCGGATCGCTCGGAGTTGTCACTATAAATCTGCCTCAGATCGGTTTTATTGCAAAAAATGAGGAAGAATTTTATAAACGGCTCGACTATCTCATGGATCTGGCTAAGGAAAGTCTGTGCACAAAACGTAAAGTGCTCCAGAAACTGCTTGACGGAGGCCTGTACCCGTATACACACCGGTACCTTAAAACATTCAATAACCATTTCAATACAATCGGTCTGTGCGGTATGAATGAATGCTGTGAAAATTTCATCGGTGTGAACATCGTCGAACCAAAAGGCCACAAACTGGCATGTGATATTCTTGACCACATGAGAACGCGTCTGGCAGATTATCAGGAACGTACGGGAGAACTCTTCAACCTTGAAGCAACGCCGGCTGAAAGTACGTCGTATCGCCTCGCAAGCCATGACGTCAAAAATTTTCAGGGTATCATTACAAGCGGTACGCCCGACAGCCCGTTCTATACGAATTCAACGCAGCTGCCCGTCGACTATACATCGGATATTTTTGAAGCGCTTGACCATCAGGAAAATCTGCAGACAAAATATACGGGCGGAACAGTATTTCACACGTTTATGGGAGAACAGATTAAAGACTGGCGTGCATGCCGTGACCTGGTCCGTACAATCATGGCAAACTACCGTATTCCGTACCTTACCATTTCACCGACCTATTCAATCTGCCGTGTTCACGGATATCTTAACGGACAGCAGTTTGAATGTCCGAAGTGCAAGGCCGAAAAAGAGCAGGAACTTCGTCTGAAACTCGAAAAGCTTGAAACGGAGCGCGCACTGGTGGCGGATGAGGAAAAGGCGCCTGTACAGGCAAAAATATAACACATATATAGCGTACTTTTGCTTGACAAATACCTGTTAGTACACTACATTTAGTGTACTAACAGGTGTAACACGTATATATTTTATAACCGGGAGGAATAAAGTATGGAATCAGAAGGTACCGCAAAACGAACGCTTGCGGAAATTGATGCGGATATCGCCGCAACGAAAGAAGCGCTTAAAAATGTTCACGGATCCGAAACGGAAGTGTATGCACGCATTGTCGGCTATTACCGTGCCGTACGGAACTGGAACAAAGGTAAACGCGAAGAATATGATCACCGCAAAATGTTCAGTCTTTCCGACAGCAAAGAATATACTATTTCAGAGGCGGACACTGTCTGCGAATGTTCAAAGCCTGAACGGATTTCCCCGTCTGTGGCTGAACCTGTTACTCATGAACACACCTCTTCAGAAACTTCAGAAAACGGAAAATATGAGTTTTTCGCACGCCGGACATGTCCTAACTGCCCTCCGGTAAAGGCATACATAGCAAATGTGCAGATGACGGGCCGGACAATCGACGTTGATACGGAAACAGGACTTGCAGAAGCTGCCAGAAAAGGTGTTTTTGCGGCTCCCACCGTTATTGTATACAACGGCAGCGGAACAGAAGTGGCACGTGCCCACAACGTTGAAGAACTGACGGCTATATTTGAACCTGTTGCGGCAGAAGCATAATGCTGCTGACTGTAAATCAGTCTGAACTCCTGCTGAATGTACCCGCAGGCGCCCTTATAAAAACAACGCTTGTTGATTTTCCGGGGCGTGTTGCGAGTACTTTTTTTTTAAAAGGCTGTAATCTTCGCTGTCCCTACTGTTACAACACCGGTCTTGTGCTGGGTGGTAAAGCGGCGGAAGGTGATACGCTTTCAACAGTGGAAGAACTGTTTGCACATCTTGAACACAGAAAGAACATGCTGACCGGTCTTGTCATAAGCGGAGGCGAGCCGCTCATGAATCCACTGACGCCATACATCATAGAACGTGCAAAAAAACTCGGATACCGGATAAAGATAGACACAAACGGTACGCTGCCGGACGAACTTCAGGACTTACTGCAAAGCGACGTATCAAAACCTGACTTTATTGCGATGGACATAAAAACAGATCCTGCGCGGTATGCACGGGAAATCTGTATGCACGACTCTGTACTTTCAAAGGCAGACATACCTTCCCTCCTCCGCCGTTCTGCGGATCTTATAAAAACCTATCCGGCAGACTGCAGGGAATGGCGGACAGTTCTTGTACCTCCGCTTGTTACTGAAAATGATATAACAGCCATGGCGGCGCTTCTTCCGGAGGATGCATCATGGCAGTTTGCACAGTTCAGGAATGAAAACTGTATAAATCCGTCATATAACGACGTTCCGCCGTATATAGACGCAGAACTCAGAAAGCTTGTCGATTATGCACGCACCCTCATACCTGGGGCCGTTCTGCGGTAACGTGGTATAAAATACCTGCAATCAGGCTTGACAAGTTTATGCAAAAAAAGGTATTATCAAACCCATCACGGCGGCATAGCTCAGTTGGTAGAGCACACGGCTCATATCCGTGGTGTCTGTGGTTCAATCCCACATGCCGCTAAAATATAAAGCTGTCCGGAAATATGCTGCATATTTTCCGGACAGCTTTTTTATTGTCTGCGGATCACATTTTACGTCTGATGCAGGCTGCTCTTAACGTCTGATGCAGGTCACACTAAATGTCTGATGCAGTCCGGTTTTAACGCCTGATGCAGTCCGGTACGTGTACACTGTGCAGACTCCACTGTGTACACGTACCGGACTGCACTGTGCCGCATACCGGACAGAACAGTGTACACTGTTCTGTCTGCACCGTGTACACTGTTCGTCCTGCATTCCCGCAGCGTCGTATGCAGCAGCAGGAGATACCGCTGCAAGAATTTTGAAGAATTCATACCCGATCTTGCAGATGCAGGCCGGTCTTGATCATTATTTTATTTATTCAGTCGCTTTACAATAAAAAAGAAAAGATTTATTATACCGGAATATGGAAACTTTTAAGGCGCCGTTTAAAGGCCGTTCTCTTATTAACTGGATAGAATGGACTCCAGCAGAAATTGAAGTCCTGCTTGATCTTGCGTTTCAGGTAAAGGCAGAATCTCACCGTGGGGAAATTCATCAGCGTTTTGTGGGAAAAACAATCGCTCTCATATTTGAAAAACGTTCAACACGTACCCGGAGTTCTTTTGAAACCGCATTCGGTGAAGAAGGCGGACACCCGGTATTCATGTCTACTGCAGACATTCAGCTCGGGGGTAAGGAGTCAGTGCAGGATACAGCACGTGTTCTGGGCCGCATGTTCAATGCAATAGAATTCCGGGGCTTTAAGCAGGAACAT
>JALNVF010000196.1 GCA_023231445.1 Treponema sp.
AATATAATCGTCGGTCTGATTCCTGATGTGCTGCGTCACCCCCTGTCCGACCGGCAGGGACGGCGCCTTGCATTCGATGACACCGAGCGGAATGCCGTTTACGAACAGAACGATATCGGGCCGTACCGTCTGGCTGCTTCTCGTCCGTTCAACCGAAAATTCCGGTACCGCCTGAAAGACGTTGCGCTCCGGGTTCTGCCAGTCGATGTAATTAAGTGTAAAACTTTTGCTGAAACCGTTGATCGTCTGCGCCTCGCTCGTTCCCATAATAAGCAGATCGGTCAGTTCCTGATTCGTGTGGAGCAGCCCGTCGTACTTGTACGACTTGAGTTTCTGCACCGCTTCCTGTATGTTCGCCCCGCTGAACTCATACATCTCACCCTGAAACCTGATCCGGTTGATTTCCGCAAGCTGTTTTGCAAGCGTTTCTTCGAGCAGCACGGAAGAAAGCCGGTTCCGCCGTTCCGCGTTTGCCTGTACCGGCGTAACGATATGCCAGCCGAGTGCGGCAAGCAGCTGCAGTGCCGGCAGCTGAGAAAGAAGTTTTTCGGAAGCGGGAAATGAGATATCAGTCATGGGAGGACTCCTTTAATGTATGGCCTACATTCTCTGGGTAGTTTTTTGAAATTATCTGGGTAGTTTCGTGGGTAGTTTTCTGGGTAGTATCGAAATATTTACAACTTGTTATACATGTTTTATGGTGCGCAAAGAAATCGCATGGCAGACATCGGTACAAAAAAAGATCATTACCTTTTCCGACTTCTATCACCTTCCCGACGTCAGGAAAGTGATCCACCGACTTTTGTCCTGTTCCTATACAGGCATTCTTTGCTTTTTCGATTAGTTTTGATGAATTGTCACTTGTTTCTAAAAGTTTCATATTTTTACTCCATTGTTGTAGTTCCTGTTTCCCGATAAGGGATGGATTTAGTCATGAATATCAGAACTGTTTTCTATAATTCTTGTGGAACATGTGAAAAATGTTTTTTTCTAAAGGCTTCCAATACATCCGGTTCTTGATCGAGCAGGGTAAAGATTCTTTCTTTATATTCTTTATAAATACAAACAGGAACTGTACCGATTAAACCTTTATTATTACATTTTTTAATTCCATCCTCATAATCTCTTTTATCAATTATTCTCTGAAGTTCTATTTTCCTTTCTGATATGAGAGTATCTATGTTTATGTCCTTTAATGATTTCAATTCCTCAAGCTTCTCTTTCAGTAATTTCTCTGTTTTTTGATCTTCAAGCAGGTGAGATTTAAAATACTCATTTATTCTTTGTGTTGCATAATCTAATGCCTGTGTTTCTATATTTTGTGACAACTCCTTAAAAAATGTATCCTTTGCCGTTTGAATACTGCTCTCTGGTGCACCGCATCTTTGCTGAGTCATTTTTAATAAAAGTTCATCACAAAGCAGGTTTTCGATTTCCTGAACATCCAGACAAAAAATATTATCCTTTAACCATGCTTCTTTTTCATCTTGAGTATGATAATCCCCGTCAATTAATCCGATTGCACGATTTCCATGGATAGATGCCGATTTGTTAAATGCCCGAGTATAACTTATAACTTGTATGTGTCCTCGGACAGGAATAATAGTATAATTCGGAAAGATGCGATTATATAATTTATAATCCAAACTTGCTTTCGTCCCTTCACAAAATAAAACAGGCTTCCTGCTGCCTAACAATTCCATATACAGTATTTCCGGTAAATCTTTGTCTTCAGGTAAAGACTGCATATCCCAATGAGCGGGTTCCATAAATTTTTTCATCCATATTTTCTTGGCATTGTTTCTTGAAGCTGCGAAATCAAGATTATGTGTCAGATAAATAAATCTACAGTCTTTCCTCTCCTGTTCAAGCATATCCCAGAGTTTGGTAACAAGAGCTAGATGCAAATGGTTTTCAGGTTCATCAACAATAATGTAGCTGTCTTTTTGTGCAAGTAAAACATGAGCAATATAATAAAAAACAGCTTTTTCTCCATCACTTAACTGCATAAAGGAATATTCTTTTCCTGCAGGCGTAACGACCTTTAAATCACCTTCTTCATATTTCAGCTGCCTATGCAACAATATTTCATGCCATAGTGTAATAACACGTTCAAGTGTCGTTATGCTTCGTATTGCTTTGTGTTCCGTTTTATCAGCTTCGAAATATTTATTTGCACTGTCATTTTGCTCTTCAACAAGCGACTGAAAAACATTTTGTAAATCATGTTCTATTTGACTTGCAAAATCATCGTTTTTATATAATTTAGGGTCGTGTTGGAAATTCCAAACATTTTCTCTGCTCGATTTTCCCAAGGTTACAGAATTAATTTTCCTAAACGAAAATATCTTTTGTGCAGCAATTATAGCTATATTTTCTCCCAAAATTTGTTTTGTATTTCTGGCAAAAGAACTCTTTCCTGACCCATTTGCACCAATGATTACATAGTTTTTATCAGTATATTTGAAATAATCAAAGGCCTGTATCTGTGCGATTTTCAAGGACTCTTGTTCTGCAAAAGACAAAGTACTGTTTAAAATAGTTACTAGAAAACTTACAGTGGTCTGTTTTGCATTGTAATTTAAATCATCACCTTTTACTTTATCAAAAGAATCATTCAACGGGGCAATCCAATTTGGAAGCTGCCTGATTTGACCTGTGCCATTTAAAGTATTGAATAAAAGTTTTAAGTAGGTGACAGAAATGTCATTTGAAGATTGAAAAGTCTCTATGTATTTATGGTATTGTTCGATAATATCAGGAATAAGAGCAATATTCTTTTCTACATTGAGGAGTTTATTGTCAAAGTCTGTATATTGGGGTTGAATTTGCTTTATCCAAAGGCTGACAGTATCTTTGTTCGGAAAAATCTTTTTCTGAAACACATCACAATATTGTAAATATATAACAATTTGTTCCGATATAAGATTTGATATTTTGTCTTTTAAATCTTCAATTTCTGTCATGATTTTCTCTCCTTTTATTTATTTTATTCTCCACTGTCCGGTAAGCAGTTTCTGCATGAGTCCCTGCTTCTGGAGTTTATATTGATCTGTAAGTTGCCTGAGTAAATCTATTTCATGCTGAGCAACTTCAAGCGTTTGTACGATAGAAATTTGCTCTTCCGATGGACAGACAGGAATTTCGAGTTGTTCCAAATCTTTCCGTTGTATATTAGGTAAACCTGATCCTACTCGTAATTTCATGATTTTATTTTCATTAACCTTCAGGAACCAGTATAAAAACTCTTTACTGACCTGTTCTGTATTCTTTATGGAAAGAGTATAACAATGACCGCCTGCCCAAAAATTTTCTGTTATAAAATTAATGAAACCACATGAATTGCCGCCTTCACTGATTGTAATGGTATTCTCATCTGTATTCCACGAATCTGTATAACCGGAAGCAGACACGCCGCCGTTAATAACCTGATATCTCCCTCTTGGGATCATATCGACTTTTCCCAACTGAGTTCCTTTTGTAATATCAGCGATAGTTTTTAACAATTTTTTGTGATTATTTGAAATACTGCTAAACAGTGCTTTTTGTACGAACGTGAATAACTTTTCCTTCTTAATAACCAGTCTTTCCGTTTTTTCAATCATACTATCCCAGACAGAAAGTGTATCCGCAATTGCTTTTTGTTCAGGAAGAGGAGGATAAAAGACTGCTACGGATTTCAATAATTCAGTATCAAGACGCCCCGTCCCATTTCCTGCAGAATCAACGAGTTTCAATAATTCCCGTTTTTTTCCTTTCAAAAAATAAGATAAATACTGGACATCAATTTCATCAATGACAGACAAACATTTTACGTCTTGGTTAAAAGCGACATCTTTCCCTGCAATACAAATAGGAACATCATTATGAAGTGTCATTCCTCTTGTTAAGATTAGTAATGAGCCTTTTGACGCTACATTCGCTTTCCTGTATCCCTCTCTGGTCAATTTATCTATAGAATCAGTTACGATAGGCTGTTTAAGATCTTTTGCACTTATCCAAGGATATCCATCACCCCAGAAAGCCTTATTTTCTTTCGAGGGAGTTCCTCCTGATGATATTTTGGTTATATTTCCAAGTTTTACTTCTTTCCATCCGTCAGGTAATTTCATTTGAATATCTTCCCTTGTTTTCGTTCTTCACTGATTTTATACATTTACTCCTCCTATTTTATTTTCCAAACTGGTCGAATTCGACCAGTTTGAAACTCAATCACCTCGCAATCGCGGCAATTACACCGCAACCCCGAGCGTCTTCATCGTTTCCGCGACAGGCAGTTCCAGCCTGCTGAACGCAAACACTTTCTGTCCCAGATCCTTGAGCGAGGCCCCGATATGATACAGTTCCTTCTCGTCGATGATTAAAAACCGGTCGTGAAACGCCGCTGCAATACGGATTTCCACTGCCGGATACTGTTCGTTGTGCTTCCGTACATCAAGCGCAAGCTGTTTTGAAATTGTCTTTGTGTAAACGACGGCATTCACACCGGTTCTGCGTTTATCCATCATGGTAA
>JALNVF010000197.1 GCA_023231445.1 Treponema sp.
GCATAATACGCCTGTGCAATAGCGGAATTAAGTTTATGGCTTCCGCTTGTATTGTTACCTTCAAATTTGTAGTAGATTTTCGCCGGTGTTTCCAGTTTCTTTTCCAGACAATAGGCTCGTACCAGTGGTGAAGGCCTGTACATACGGTAAAAGTCCCGTATTTCCTGCGGAATCGGAATCAGCCTGTCTGTGTCGTTAAGTTCCTGTTTTATTAGTTCATCACAGAAGATTGGACGCAGATCATCAAATGCAAGCGGTTCGTGTGTACCCGGATTCAGCAGCGGAGCGGGTTTTGTTTTCATATCAGCCCTGACATTGTACCATGCATATGGTATCTCATCTTCTGAAAGATAGATTTTGTACGGAATTTCCTGTTTATTCATTTATGTCTCCTGTAAAAAAATATATGGTAACTGTCTCTGTCTAAAAAGGCGTATACCGGTATCGTTTCTTTTTATAGATACAGTATATATGTTATTGTAAATAGTAACAAGCAGCAGCCGGTTAGAAAGTCCGGAATTGATTACTTTTTTGCGTATGTCTTGCAATAATATGTATAATTACTGTAGAATATTAGTATATATAAATAATGTACAGTATGCAGGGGGAAATTATGGAATTAAAAACAGCCAGACGTATGGAAACTGTGAAAGCTTCTGAAATCCGCGAAATATTGAAAATAACGGAACGACCGGAGATTATTTCATTTGCAGGAGGTCTCCCTGCTCCAGAACTTTTTCCGGTTAGTGATATTATAGCGGCCGGTCGTGCGGTGCTTGAGCGTGACGGCGCAAAAGCACTGCAGTATTCAACAACGGAAGGTTTCAGACCTTTACGACAATGGATTTCCCGGCGTATGAACAGCAGACTTCATACTTCTTTTGATGAAGATGATATTCTTATAACGCACGGATCTCAACAGGCGCTTGATTTGTCCGGTAAGGTATTTCTTGATGAAGGTGATATCGTACTGTGTGAAAGTCCGACATATCTTGCTGCAATCAGTGCGTTTAAAGCGTATGGCTGTACTTTTGTCGAAGTACCGACTGACGACGACGGAATGATTATCAGTGAACTTGCGGTGCTGCTCGAAAAACATCCGGACGCAAAACTTATTTATATTATTCCTGATTTTCAGAATCCGACAGGCCGTACATGGAGTCAGGAACGCAGGAAACAGCTGGCGGAACTTTCTGCACGGTTTGCCGTTCCTGTCATAGAAGACAATCCGTATGGAGAACTGCGTTTTGAAGGTGACTTTCTGCCGGCAGTAAAGTCTTTCGATGCGTCAGGTTCTGTTCTCTGTACCGGAACTTTTTCCAAGATTTTCTGTCCGGGATACAGAATAGGCTGGATAGCGGGGGACAGGACTTTAATCAGAAAATATGTTCTGGTAAAACAGGGAACCGATTTGCAGTGTAATACACTTGCGCAGATGGAAATAGCCGAATATCTTGCCCGTTGTGATATTGATGCACATATTGAAATAATCCGGTCCACATATAAAAAACGCAGAGACGTACTTATAAAAACGATGGAACGTACGTTTCCGGACTGTGTCTCTTTTACCCGTCCGCAGGGCGGCCTGTTTGCATGGGTCATACTTCCCGAATATATTAATGCACGTGAACTGCTGGAAAAATGTCTTGAGGAGAATATTGCATTTGTTCCCGGCGGATCGTTTTTCCCGAACGGCGGTAATGAAAATACGTTCCGGGTTAATTATTCGAACATGCCCGAAGACAGAATAGAAGAAGGAATTACTCGTTTAGGCCGTATCATATGCGGTTTTATCCGTCAGTAAAGAGGACGGCGTCATTACCTTCTGATATCGTATAGTGCCGTGTATTTCTCTTCCAGATAGTCAAGATACGGATCGACGGTGAAATCTCTGCCTGTAATTTCATACAGCCACTGTTTGGGTGTTTCGCGGTCTGCGTTTTTCCAGACGTGTTCTTTCATCCAGCCGTTTATTTTTGCAAAATCTCCGGACAATACGGCCTCCTCAACATCGAATTCCTCACACATTGTGTTGTAGTACAGGGCGTTGTACATGTTTCCGAGTGCATAGGTGGTAAAGTATCCGAATCCGGATGACCAGTGAACGTCCTGCAGAATGCCTTCCCGGTCGTTCTGCGGCCGGATTCCAAGATATTTTTCGTACATATCGTTCCACAACCTGGGGAGGTTTTCAATCTCGGCCCTGCCGTTTATAATCTGTTTTTCGAGTTCATACCGTATGATAATATGGAACGTATACGTAAACTCGTCAGCTTCCGTCCGTATGAGAGACGGCCGGACGACATTCAGCGCTTCATACAGTTCCTGTTCACTCACGTCATACAGAACTTCCGGAAAAATCTGCTTTGTTTTATCGTAAATCAGATGAATGAACGCTTTTGAACGGCCTATACGGTTTTCGTAAAAACGGGAGACTGATTCATGCATTCCCATCGTTTTATCTCCGTTAATGTAATGTTTCCAGTCTTCTGCCGGCTGGTTCAGTTCGAACAGTGCGTGGCCGCCTTCGTGAATAATTGAGAACATGCTTGAAGCGAACATATTGGGGTAATAGTGAGTTGTTACACGTACGTCATTACATCCGAGTCCGTCGGTAAAAGGATGTTCGGTTGTAGTAAACGCTCCGCGGGTAAAATCGAATCCGATCGTTTCGAGCAGATAGCGGGCCATTTGTTTCTGCTGTTCGTCTGTTACCGTCCGTGTCAGAAAATCGGTACGGATCGTTTTTTCTGAAGCTGTAATTTTTTTCAGAAGAGGGATCAGCCGCTTCCTGCATTTGTCGAAAATGGCGTCAAGATCCTGCACTCTCATACCGCGCTCGTAATCGTCAAGAAGATTGTCGTATGCTTCCGGCATGCTTTGTTCTCTGAGTGATATTTTTTTAAGTTCTACGTCCTGTACTTCTTTAAGTGAAGGGGAAAAGATGGTATAATCGGCTTTCTGCTTTGCATTAACCCAGTTTACAAAAGCTTTGTTGTATATAAGAGAAAACGTATGGTCCATTTCTGTTGTAATATTCTTTGTTTTCAAATATTCTCTGTGAAGGTCGTCTGTTAAAACACGGTCAAGCGGATCCTCGAGTTCGTTTATATGCCGGAACAGATATTCTGCGGCATTCACGAACTGATCCTGTTTAATGAGTTCAAACGCTTTATTTGAAAGAAACGCATTTATTTCTCCCTGTTCTTCCATACCTTCCGCAGGACATATTGTTTCCTGATCAAAATTCAATACTCTGCATGCATGGTCGTATAATTCAGCATCGTGCAGTATTTTTTTTACAAAAGCAAGTTTTTCCTGTATTTCGTTAGTCATTATAGTATCCATTATAACAGTTACAGACAGAACTGCAATATGGCCCGGACCAGTCCTCAAAGTTGTGGTATACTTTCTGCAGAATGAAAATTGACAGAATCCTTGAAATAATTATTTACCTGCTCAATCACGATACTGTTTCCGCACGGGTGCTTGCGGAACATTTCCGCGTAACGGTACGGACGATTCAACGCGACATGACAAGTATTTCTCTTGCCGGCATTCCCGTCTGTTCTGCCGGAGGAAGGCGCGGAGGGTATTCTATTATTCCGGAATATAAGATAAAAAATATTAATATCGGAAGTGATGAACAGCAGATGATCATGAAGGCACTGGAAAGTCTTGCTACGTCGTATACGAACGATACACTCAGCTCACTCATTGAAAAATATAACGCTGTTATAGAAAAGAATGGAGGCAGAAAAGTTTTCTGGGATTTCAGCGTTACAAAAGAAAATCAGAAAGTTCAGACAGTGAATCAGATGCTTGAAGAGGCGGTCTCACAACATCGGTTTGTTTCATTTGATTACCATAATGCATCCGGGGAAAAATCATCAGTACAGGTTGAACCACTCGCCATTCACTATAAATGGTATGCGTGGTATCTGTTCGCTTATTCAAAACAGAAGGACGAATACCGGACATTCAAAGTTGCACGAATGCAGAATGTACATATTACCAGTACTGTTTCTTTAAAAAAACACGGTGATGTCGAAAAACTTATGAAAGACTCGGAATGTGCATATTACAAAACGTGCATCCGTATAGAAGTTCATTTTGATAAGGAAGATGCCGTGCTGATGCAGGAATATTTTCCTGATTGTCCCGTCGAGCATCTGGAGGGAGCTGAGTGCAGGATTTTTATAGACGTGCCTGCAAAGGAACGATTGTGGAAAGCGCTGCTGCTCAGCTTCGGTGATAAAGTGTACGTTACTGCACCGGAAGAATACCGCAGCGAACTGCTGGAAACAGCCCGGAAATTTGTATCAAAAAATACACCGGTTTCCTGCTAATTACGACATACTGCTGTCGCGTTCGTACTGTATACTTACAGCTGA
>JALNVF010000198.1 GCA_023231445.1 Treponema sp.
GCAGACATGTACGGAAATGCAGTCCTTTACGGAAGGCAGATCTCCCCGTACATGTGTCGTTTATGGTGGTGCTTCTATGGGGCAGCAGATACGTGATTTGAAACGAGGCTGTGAAATTGTTGTTGGTACACCGGGACGTATTCAGGACCACATTTCGCGGGGAACGCTTGATATAAGCAAAATAGAATATTTCATTCTCGATGAAGGCGATGAAATGCTTGATATGGGCTTTATCGACGACATTGAATCGATATTTGAAAAGGCCAACCCTGCAAGCCGCATTCTGCTTTTCAGTGCAACTATGCCCGCTCCTATCCTGAAAATCGCCCAGAAATTCATGGGCGAGTACGAAATTGTTGAGGAAGAAGGCGTTGTGGATGAACCGCTCCTTATCGATCAGAAATACTGGGTGGTGCGCGAAAGTGAAAAGATAGAAGCGCTTGTCCGGCTTATTGATTTTTCTGATGATTTTTACGGACTGGTTTTTACGCAGACAAAGATGGATGCAGACAACGTGTGCCGTCAGCTTGACGAACGCGGATATGACGTAGCAGCTCTCCACGGAGACATCGCCCAGAATCAGCGTGAAAAAATTCTTGCACGGTTCCGTAGTAAAAAAACACGGATACTTGTCGCCACAGATGTTGCTGCGCGCGGTATTGATATTACCGGCCTGAGTCATGTTGTTAATTATTCACTTCCGTTTGACGGTGCGACCTACGTGCATCGTATCGGACGGACAGGCCGTGCAGGCTCTGCGGGTACTGCCGTGACTTTTGTCCGGCCGGAAGAACGCCGCAAGCTCGGGTATATGCAGAATGCCGTACGAAAAAGTACGAAAGGTGAATTAAAGGAAGAATCCGTACCAACCGTAGAGGAAGTACTTGATAAAAAACGTACACGCCTTTTTGCACAACTTAAGATCGACATCGGACTGGATAAGAAGGTGCCCGTTTCCGGTGAAGAAAATGAAACAGAAAGCAGCGGTTCGTCATTGGACGACAACGATGAAATTGTACCGATAGAAGAATCCTGTACCGTTTCGGAAAATGGCAGTATTCCGGATGCTGATGTGAAAGAGGAACGTGAAACAGCAGATGAAGAATCCGTCTGTGTGCAGTCTGTTTCTTTAATTGATCCGCCGGCACAGTTTAGAACTATGGCTGCAGACTTGTGTAAGGAAAATGAACCCCAGCAGATACTTGCGGCTGTTATGTCTGTTATGTACGGAAAAATGCTTGATAAAAAACGTTACGGTACGATAAACAGCGTACGGCAGGCGGCGGGTGGCCGCGGATTTGCTTCTTCCGGCGACCAGACGCGGATTTATGTACAGATGGGACGACGCGACGGATATAATCCGCGTGCTGTTGCCGATTACTTCAGCGATCTGCTTAACATTCCCGGACGTTTTGTGGACCGTATAGATATCTCTGCAAATTTTACACTGCTCAGCCTTCCCGCTGCAGCGGCTAAGAAAGCGATTGAATTATCCAGACGCGACAGCGCCGTTCCGCATATGCATATTGATACAAAGGACGGCGGCAGTTTTGATTCCGGACGTGCTGAATTTCACGGGGAAAACACTTTCCGTGGAGACCGCAGAGGCGGCGGCAGAAGAGACGGGCGCGGCGGGCGCAGTAAATTCAGTCATGGAGAAAAAAGCCCGGCAGGCGGTTCATACAAATCGTACGGCCGCCCGAATGTTCATACTCCGACGGAACGCAGCGGAAGTGCCGGATTGTATAAAAAAAGACCGTCAGAGAAGGCGGAACGTTTCTAAGCGCACACTGATTAGCGCTCTTATGCGTTAATCAGTGTTACTGACAATCAAGCGGCTGATTTGTCTGTTTTGCATAAATCCGGAGCCAGTGTCTGACTGGCTCCTGCCATGTATCGCAGCAGGTGCTTTCAAGCAGAAGCCGTTCATACATGAAGTTTATATGACTGTTAATTTGAATTCTGTTTTCCGGTGTAATAGTAGTATCGCCGGCAAACAGGCTGTTAATAAACTCTACGGAATCATATGTGGTAAACAGATCTCCATGCAAAGTTGTCATCATATAGAGAGCCGCCGGAATACAGTTTACACTGTGCTGCTTGACAAAAAGGACACTTTCTCCGATGGCAACAGCATCTTCATAAAGTTCTTTGTTCCACAGATCCTGCTCCTGCGGGGTAAAATGTTCCTTTTTAAATAAATTTCTGAAAAACGCATAGCATCCGGTAACAATGCATATATGAAGACTCGGAACACATAAATAATGCGGATCGTTTTTATAAATAAAACGGAAGCGTCTGTCCTTTTTATATACCGGACGGTGTGTCGTAGTAAGACAGTATTTATAAATTGTCCCTGCGTCCTGATACAGTGAAGCAATAAGATTAATATATTCCGCACATATGGGAGCGGCTCTGCGCAGGCCGAACCGTGTCACAAGCATTGAGATCGGTCTTACGAAATAATTAACAAATTTAAGATACGTGTCTACTTTTTCCGGAGTAAAAGGTATTTTATCATCAATTTCGGAATCGATATAAATTATCGGAATGTGAATTTTATGCTTTTTTTCCTGTTTTTGTATTTTTACAAAGTTGGCATATACTTTCCGTACGAGATTTATATATGCGGTACAAGTCGGTTTTGTAAACGGCATTGTAAGCCACGGCAGAATGTCGGGAAAGGACCTGATAGATCTGACGGGAGTTTCAACGGTAGTTTTATTTTTCATTTAAATTCTTCTTCCTGTCGGATTGAATCCAGAAGATTCAGGCGCGACTGGTCAAGTTCTACACACAGGTTCTTTTCCTGCGTTGGAAGCACAAGCCCTTTAGGACCGTTTTTAGCCCGGCGCAGATGTTTTACCTGAGTGTAGTACAAGTCTGCCTTTCCTGATTTGCGCGCTTTTGAATAATATATGGCAAGATTAGCTGCGTCAAGCAGTATATCAAGCGGAATGGTTTTTCCGGGTCTGTTTTTTATGAATACATAACCGCCCGGAAAGTCCCGTACATGAAGCCACATATCAGGCCCGCGTACGTAATGGCGGAGCAGATCGTCATTTTCATTCGCATCCCTGCCGACAAGTATGTACCAGCCGTTTACCGTATAGTCGAGACCCGGATGTGTCTTTTTTTTCTGCTGGTCCGGAGTAGAATCATGCCGCAGCATCTGTTCAATGCGTACCGGATTCTGTTCGTGCTGCATATCGGCATACATTTTATCAAGCTGTACGATTTGTTTTTCTGCAAGTTCTATGTCATGCTGAAGTTGTTCCGCCCCCGTTTGTGCCTTATGATAATTTGTATAGTATTCGGCTGCGTTTTCCTGTGCATTTTTTGCAGGATTTATATGTATACGAACAATGTTTCCCGTATCATAATCGGTACATTCAAGATATTCCGATTTTCCGTCTGCCAGATACCCGTACGAGAGAATAAGATCTCCCTGATGTTTGTACTGCTCCGCATTCCGGAAAGCAGCCTGTTTTATTCTGAGCTTTTCAAGTGCAGCGGCACGTCTGCTTTTTGTTATGTTGTACCATTTTTCTGCCTGCATCAGCAGCGATTCGCGTGAAAGTGCGCGTGCATGTTCGCTGTACCAGATGTCAACCTTCTGGTTAAAAGAAAGCGGCCCGGTTTCCGGGTGCTGCAGACGGTACTCTTCCTGTATTTCGTCAAACGAGCGTACCGGCCATTCTTTCCCGTTTTTTGAATCGTCTGGAACGGGGGGGGTAAAAATGTTTCCCGTTATTTCATTCTTAGCAGGTCTCCGGAACATAGAGTCAAGGATTACATTATCTTCCGTACAGAGCAGAATATTTGCCGCACTGCTCCAGAGCCGGATGTACAGTATGAACCGTTCGTTTCCGTGCGAAAGTTTCATTGCAATGACTCGTTCAAGTCCGATCTGTACACATGCGTCTATCCGTGCTCCCCGTATCCGTGATTTCAGGAATTCCATAAAGCGCAGCGGTTTATCATTGCGTGTAATTTTTTTGTACGTAGCGTTTATACGGCATGCGTCATGTGCAGTACAAATCAGAATTGTTCTTGGAGTTGCATTTTTATACGTAAATAAAGCAAGTGTATCATATCCGGGCTGGATAATATCCTGAATGAATGCACCTTCAAGAGACAGTTCGCTTAAAATGATGTTTATTTCGTTACAATTGAGAGACATGGCTGCCGGTTATTATTTCCCCTGGAGTTTTGTTATCTGTTCGTTCAGTCTTATAGTGCTTTGTGTCTGACGGACAAGGCGCTGTGCAAGCATACGGGACAGAAATATACCATAATGCGGATTTTTGCGTATCATTTTAAGAAATTCGGCTTTCGGTATTTTGATAATCCTGCAGTTTCCTACTGCAAGTATTGTTGCAGAC
>JALNVF010000199.1 GCA_023231445.1 Treponema sp.
CAACTGCCCCTACTCCAATTCCTTTTTCAGCAGGTTCTCCGAACCGGAAGGCGGACAGAGCTGGAACATGCTGTCTGATACTGCAAAACGGAATTCCGTATACCTCGTCGGGGGAAGCATTCCGGAGCTTGACGGAAAGAGCATCTACAATACCAGTTTCGTATTCGACAGAACCGGCGCGCAGACTGCACGGCACCGGAAAATGCACCTGTTCGACATTGACATAAAAAACGGTCAGAAATTCCGCGAATCGGATACATTTTCCGCCGGCAGCGACGTTACGGTGTTCGACACCGAATTCTGCCGGATGGGACTGTGCATCTGCTTCGACATGCGCTTCCCCGAACTTTCGCGTCTTATGGCGCTCAAAGGTGCACAGATCATCATTGCACCGGCCGCATTCAACATGACAACAGGTCCCGTTCACTGGGAACTGCTTTTCCGCCAGCGTGCAGTCGATAATCAGCTTTTTACCATCGGTGCGTCGCCCGCCCGCGACGAGACAAGCGGCTACGTCTCCTACGCCAATTCCATCGTCTGTTCCCCCTGGGGAGATGTCGTATACCGCTGCGGGACAGCCGAAGAAACAGCGTTAGTGGACATACATATAGAATACAATAACGAAATCCGCGCCCAATTACCGCTGCTCAGCGCCCGCCGGACTGATGTGTACGAAGTACGGGAAAAAGTAATGAGCTGCCCTTACAAAAGAGCTCTTTTCCGGTGATCCGTTAAAACTGCAAACCATTACCGGTATCCTGCAGCAAGTCCCAAAAGCAGCAGCAGCGAAGTCAATATAAAATTCGCCAGCTGAAATTTCCATGTATACTTAACCCATTGTCCGTAACCGACATCCGCAAGGCCGAGTCCTATGAGAAGGACCGGGTTCGTGGGATACAGAACATTGGAAAAACCGTCTCCGTATGCAAAAGCAACAATGCATAACTGGGCCCCGATACCGCATACCTGCGCAATAGGAACAAGCAGAGGGATAAGAAGGAAGGCTTCTGCCGATCCGCTGGGAATAAAAAAATTTATGACCAGCGCAACAAGGTACATAAACAGAATGACAAACGGCTTCGGAAGGCCGTCGATGGTAAGCACGGACCAGTGCAGTATGGTATCAAGCACGTGAGATTCTACCAGTGTATATTTTACGGAACCGGCCATAAGGATCATGGCAATTGCAGGCAGAATGCTTATCATTCCGTCCCTGAAAGTTCTGCAGAAATCCTTTCCCTTTACACCGCTCACAAAAGACGAAGAAATACCCGCAGCAAGAAACATGACCAGAACAATAATCATGGTATAATCCTGAAGCGCAGCAATAAAGCCCGAACTTATAATCAGCACTATTCCGCATGCAAGTATACCGGCAAACCACCGCAGACCGGCATCCATTTTGGTATTCCTGACAAAAATCCTGTTTATATGACCGGAGAACGCTCCGTCCGCCTTTTCGATCTTTTTCGTATGGATTACTAAAAAAAGTATGACAAGTCCGTATATCAGCACGAAGCTGAAAGCCCTGAACCAGATCCCGGAAAATACAGGCAGACCGGAAAGTCTCTGGGCAACTCCTACGGTAAAAGGATTGCATACACCGGAAGCAAAACCGCACCCGACCGATAAAAGGCTCATGCCTAAACCGGTGAGCGCGTCCCAGCCCAGACTTACAGATAATGCCACGACGATCGGAACCAGCGGAATAACTTCTTCAAAAGAACCGACAAATGCGCCCATGGCCATAAAGAAAAAAGAAACACCGGCAAGCAGCTGATATCTGGCAGAACCGAACCGGTCTACGATTTTGTCCAGCATATATTTCATGAGGCCGCATTTATCCAGACTGTTGAACACACCGCCGATGATAAGCAGAAATACGAGAATGGCAGTTATCGTACCTCCGTCCGGCGCACCGAGCACCAGAAACGGAGACAGTATCCACTTCCGGAACGGTATTCCGCCCTGTACGGAAGAAAACCCTGACGCCGTATCGATAATGGAATTACCGCCGGAATCAGTTGTCCGTGCATACGCTCCTCCGGGAATAAGGAAGGTGAGGATATACGTCAATACCATGAGGATAAAAATCACGCTGATGGACGTGATAAACGAACGTGTACTGATAGCAAGACCTTTTTTTTCTTTTGTTTTCATAATTATATTTTCTCAAGTATGGATGTATAAAACCGCACTGCAGGTTCAAGTGCGGAAATTGCAATATTTTCATCCGGACCATGGATGCTTTCCATCTGTTGTTCGGTAATACGGAACGGAGCAAAACGTATGCAGTTCTGACAAACCCGCCCGTAAAAACGGCTGTCGCTTGCCGCGGTCATGATATAAGGAGAAACCTCGGTGTCAGGAAATACGTCGTGTACCGTCTGCTCAACAAGACGGAACGGCTCACTTTGATAATTCGTTACCGGAGATTCAAAACCGGGATCAAGGATTTTAACTTCGATATCGTATTTTTGTGCAAGTTTTTTAACCGCAGCAATGCTTGCGCCGCGTCCCTGATGATGACTGAACCTCATGTTGCCGGTAACCCATGCTTCCTGCGGCAGTACGTTTAATCCGTCTGAGCCTTTCGCCATTGTAAACGCAAGCGTCGTTCTGAGCATTGCATTTGCCGCAGGAGATACGGCAGGCAGTATCCCTGTCATAAGACTTTTGAAAAACCTGATATGCGTGCAGAAGAATTTCATGGCTCCGCTCATATACGGCGCCATCCGGTAAAACATTTCCTGTACGACAGGGGACATTTTCGCTCTGAAGATTTTTGCCCTTTCCACAGCCGCCATGAATCTGCCAAGCCGTACGAGCGGCGTATTCTTTCCGGGTGTGGAAGCGTGACCACCGTTCCCCCTTGCCGTAAAACGCAGATCGGTACAGCCTTTCTCGGCAACACCCACCATGGCAAAAGTCGCATGTACGCCGCCGACAGGTTCGTGCAGAATCATACCGCCTTCGTCCAGAGTCATAAAAAAACGAACACCACGATCCGCAAGTGTCCGGGAAATTGCGTCAGCACCGGAACCGTCAGTTTCCTCGTTGCAGCCACTCGCAAAAAAAACATCACGCTCAGGAACAAATCCGCTGACAATAAGTTCTTCTGCCGCCTGAAGCATGGCCCAGAGGTTTCCCTTCGTATCAAGCGTTCCCCTGCCCCAGACTTTACCGTCGTCTATATCACCGGAAAAAGGCTGATGCGACCAGCCGCCTCCGGCCTCTACAACATCGTGATGACTCATAAGCAGAACCGGTTCTTTTACGGAATTCTTCCCCGGCCACTTAAGCAGAAAACTGGCACCGAAATTTTCCTGTGATACAGCGGAAAATACGGCGGGAAAAGTTTTTCGCAGCAGCTGCTGAAAAGCAAAGAATTTATCAGAATTTGTCTGTTGTGCAGTTGATACCGTTTCTGCCTGTATCAGGTGTGATAAGGCTTCCGCATATTCCGTACTCCTGTCGTTCATTTTGTCCATAGATCGTCTCCACAATCAACAGCTCAGACAATCAGATGTTTATTTGTCAGCTCTGCAATTATTTTTGTTACGGTATCTGAATATAAATATTGTTCAGAGTGTACTAAACCGCATCCATTTGTCAATACAAAATTTGAAGGTATTTACAAAAGAAGTGCGGAAATTCCGATATGAAGCGATATTCATGGTATTATCCAAACAGCTGCAATATAATAGAACATGAAAGCATTACTATTTTCCACTAGCTGTATCTTCAGTAATCAAAGCAGGAGTTATTATGAAGAAAAAACCGGTAACAGTAGTACGAAGAGCATTTCTGATCTTTTTTATTCTTTTTATTACCTTTGAAGCTTACCAGCATCAGGTAAAAGGCGGAGGACCGGAAGGCTCTCCCTCAATTCATGCACTCTGCCCGTTCGGAGGACTTGAAAGCCTGCTGACATTTTTAACGACCAGCCGACTGCTTGATAAAATATATTTCGGAACGCTTGCACTCTTTATCGTATCAGTTATTCTTGCCGTTATACTGCGGCGTTCATTCTGCGGATGGATATGCCCACTGGGCGGCCTGCAGGAATTCTTCGGCCTTGCAGGAAAAAAATTACTGCGGAAGAACTTCAGTATACCGGCTGCAATAGACAAATACCTCCGTTTTTTGAAATATATCGTACTGATCCTTATCATCGTGATGTCATGGCGGACCGCCTCCCTCTGGTTCGCCCCCTATGATCCATGGGCTGCATACGGACATCTCGGAGAAGGCATTCCAGCTGTGTGGAAAGAATTTACCATAGGATTCAGCATCCTTATACTTTCTTTTATCGGGTCATTTTTCTATGACCGGTTCTTCTGCAAA
>JALNVF010000200.1 GCA_023231445.1 Treponema sp.
GATGAGATTTTTCTCGATCTTATCGCAAAGCGCGTACCGTTTTTTTCACTTAAGCTGGTATATGAAGGCAGTGTGCTGAAACAGGCTGTACTCAACGGTAAGGAGCTTCCGGTGCAATAACTATACAGACTTGTTATGCCACTGTGACATACTCAGCCTGTATTTGTGCGGAGGGGGTAATACAACGTCGCTTGGAGCGGGACTTACCGGAATGCCGAACAGTTCCAGCCCGCAGGAGTCTGGTTTCAGATAAAGTGTGTAATCTTTCCGCAGCGGACGGTAATTTTCCCGTATGACATGAAATCCAGGCAGATCAACATAGAAATGCCTGGATTTCTCATAATCAGACGTGATCAACGCAATATGGTGAATAGTTTCAAGATTCAGCATACGTGCAGTATATACCGCCGTGTAATTTGTTACAAACGGATCCGGGCGGTTACTGTCCCAGGAGTGCCTTCATATCCGCTTCCGGAGTCGTAACAGGTGCAATGTGAAATTTTTCTACAAGGAAGTTCAGGACATCAGGTGAGACAAACGCCGGAAGCGTCGGGCCGAGCCTGATGTTCGTAATGCCCAGATAGAGCAGAGTGAGCAGAATGCATACGGCTTTCTGTTCGTACCATGAGAGTACCATGGAAAGAGGGAGTTCGTTTACACTGCATTTGAATACATCTGCAAGTGCAAGCGCGACTTTGATTGCACTGTATGCGTCGTTGCACTGTCCCATGTCCATAATGCGGGGAAGGCCTTCGATCGTACCGAGGTCCAGATCGTTAAAGCGGTATTTACCGCAGGCAAGTGTCAGTATGAGCGTATCAGGCGGAGTCTGTTTTACGAAATCAGTGTAGTAGTTGCGTCCGGGGCGTGCACCGTCGCAGCCGCCAACAAGGAAAAAGTGTCTGATTTTTCCGGCCTGTACCGCGTCGATCACTTTGTCTGCAGCACTGAGAACGGTTCCGTGTCCGAATCCCGTCAGCACTGTTTTTCCGCCGTTAATACCTGTCCATACTTTGTCCTCAGCATAGCCTCCCAGTTCAAGTGCTTTTTCAATAACGGGGGTAAAATCCTTATCTCCTCCTACATGCACAAGTCCGGGATATGATACTACTTCCGTCGTAAATATCCTGTCTTTATAGCTGTCTTTCGGCGGCATCAGACAGTTGGTCGTGAACAGAACGGGAGCGGGCAGTCCGTCGAATTCCTTCTGCTGGTTCTGCCATGCAGTACCGAAATTGCCCTTGAGGTGCGGGTATTTTTTAAGTCCGGGATAGCCGTGTGCCGGAAGCATTTCGCCGTGTGTATAAATATTGATGCCTTTGTCTTTCGTCTGCTCCAGAAGAAGTTCCAGGTCTTTCAGGTCGTGGCCCGATATGACGATAAAAGGACCTTTTTCAACGGTAAGCGTAACTTTCACCGGGACAGGAGTCCCGAACGCCGTAGTATTTGCCTTGTCAAGAAGTTCCATGCATGCAAGGTTTACTTTTCCGGTTTCAAGTACGATCGGCAGCAGTTTATCCATTCCCCAGTCTTCCGCGAGTGCGGACAGTGCTTTGTAGAAGAAATCGTTTACCTCGTCGCTCTGATATCCGAGCATGAGCGCATGGTACGCATACGCCGCAATACCGCGTATACCGAACAGGATGAGAGATTTAAGTGAGCGCACGTTTTTTTCCGCATTCCAGATTGCGTTTATGTCGAAATCATCAGTACTGCCGCAGCGTGAACCGCAGGAAGTACAGGATGGTGAAACGGCATTTTTTTCGTCATTGACGTCCGCGATGAGTGCACAAATCGTCTCTTCATTGAAGTTTACGTTTGTAATTGTCGTAAAAAGTCCTTCAAGAATAAGACGGGTTGTACGTTCTGTCTTTTCTCCGTTTGTTACGGCCCGTGCAAGTCCTATGAGTGCGCCGGTAAGTTCATCCTGTAGTTTTGCAACAGCCGCACTCTTTCCGCAGACTCCAGCCCTTCCCGTACAGGCCGTACTGCCTGCCGTCTGTTCACACTGGAAACAGAACATCTGATTTTCCATCATGTAGCCTCCTGAATAATAGATATTTCAATTGCCTGAAAGCGGTCTTACTATGATTGTATTACACTTCCAGAATATTTCCGTCTGAGGAAACTGTGACAACCTGCCATGGAATGAATTTTCCGCTGTTTTTGAGGGCTGTTACTGCAGCATGTTCAATGCCTCCGCAGCACGGAACTTCCATTCTTACAACAGTAAGACTCCTGATGTTGTTTTCGCTGAGAATGGCTGTCAGTTTTTCGGTATAATCGACAGCGTCAAGTTTAGGACATCCGATGAGTGTTACTCTGCCTTTGATAAAGTCCCGGTGAAAACTGCCGTACGCATATGCCGTACAGTCTGCAGCTATGAGCAGATGTGCGTTATCGAAGTACGGAGCATGCACCGGTGCAAGTTTTATCTGAACCGGCCACTGCCGAAGCTGCGACTCATTTTTCGGTCCTGACGAGGGAGCGGCCGCCGTACAGCACTCCTGATCAGGATTTTCATTTCTGTTGAATGTCTTTACGTTAGTTCCGGGGCATCCGCAGGGCAGTGGTCTGCTGCTGTCCGCTGCTTGCAGCCGGCCTGTTATTTTCTGTGTTTTATGTTCTACAGCGGCATCCCTGTCGTATGCCGCAGCTTCCCGCTCTTCAAACGTAATTGCACCTGCAGGGCATGCCGGCAGGCAGTCACCCATACCGTCGCAGTAGTCGTCCCGGAGCAGCTGGGCCTTTCCGTCCACCATACCGATTGCGCCTTCGTGGCAAGCCTCTGCGCATAATCCGCATCCCGTACATTTTTCTCTGTCAATATGAATGATCTGTCTTTTCATCTCGTTACCTCCGTGATTTATTGACCGTACGAAAAAAATATAGTATGTTTTTTATAACGAATATGTTGTAAAAACAACATAACAGAGGTTCTGAATGGATTTTTCGTTTTTATCGCAGACACAGCTGTTTCGTGGTATGGAAGCTGATGAAATAGAAAAAATGCTTGATTGTCTTGGTGCCGTGCAGAAACAATACCGGAAAGAGGAATGTATCTACCGTTCGGGGGATACAGTTCAGTTTATGGGGCTTATTTTGTCAGGAAGTGTGAATACTGAATCGTATGATTTTGACGGGAAAAAAGTCATACTCAGTCATATAACAGAGGGACAGTTGTTTGCCGAGACGTATGCATGTCTTCCGAAAGAACCGCTTATGATAAACGTAACGGCATCAGAGCAGTCCGTCGTTCTGTTTCTTAATGCCCAGAGGATGTTGCAGACCTGTCCGAAAGTCTGTCCGTTCCATACGAGACTTATAAAAAATCTGCTTACGGTTACTGCCCAAAAAAATATGAACTTATCCCGCCGTATATTTCATACATCTCCCAGGACAATACGCGGCAGGCTTGAATCTTATTTATCCTTCGAATCCAAACTGCAGGGGAACAGGGATTTTATGATCCCGTTCGACCGTCAGCAGCTTGCTGATTATCTGAATGTTGACCGCAGCGCCCTGTCACATGAACTTGGAAAAATGCAGAATGAGGGAATTCTTTCTTCCGAAAAAAATCACTTCAGGCTTCTGAAATAAAAAACCGTTCAGGAAGTTTTTAGTTTCCGAACGGTTAATACGTGTGCAGATTTTCAGCGGCAGCGGAACTGCCTGCTTTTTTATGCATACAAGTCGACGTTTGTACCTACACCGTCCGGATTCACAGTGGAACTTGGGACTGAACCGGATGCGATAAGTTTTACCATATCGGCCCCTGTAGTCTTCATCATATCCATCGACGATTTAAGCAGTGAAACGGAAGCCTGTTCCCTGACATTATCCTGAGACATTGCAGTTGAAAGAGCTAAAATATTCATATCTCTGATTATAGTATATTGTGATTGTAAGTCAATATCCGGTTTTATTCGTGCGGAGGGTTTGGTGATTTCTGTTTCTGTATTTTAAACATTTGTCAATGCCGAAATATACAATTGTTTTTATTGACAATATACATGTATATATGTTATAAAAATCCGCTTTTTTAATGAGTGTATATTTATGCAAATATGTATGCAGTTGTTGTATTTTTTTACAATTATTTTGTAAAAATGGATTGACAAAATCTTATCATCTACATTAGGATTTTACGCATTGTTGAAAAACGGATTTGCAAAGGCGCAGAAATACAGGCCGTATCGGGCCTGTATTTCTGCGCCTTTTTTTATGGAGGTAAACTTATGGCAGATACGTATGAAGCTGGACAATCAGTGAGCAGAGTGACTGTA
>JALNVF010000201.1 GCA_023231445.1 Treponema sp.
ATCGAATATATGGATATGGCTCATTACAATACACCGGAAAATGAGAATTTGTTCTACCAGCGGTTACAGTATAAAATGAATAAACATGGCAGATACGATGCTGTTCTCCTTGGAGATGATGCAGCACTGCTGTTTGCCGAAAAACACCAGAATGAACTGTTTAAAGACATTCCGCTGATTTTTTTCTGCGTAGATGATACCGATTATGCACAGAACGCAGTTAAAAAACCATATATTACCGGAATAATAGAACAATTCAGTCTGAAAGATACCATTAAAATTGCAGCACGATTTAATCCGGATGCAAAGAACGTTATTGCACTATATGACAATACACTCACCGGAACAGGCGACAGAAAACAGTTTGAAGCTCTTAAAAACAGCTTTACCGGATATCATTTTTCCGGAATAAATTCATCAGAATATACTCATGAACAGTTTGCGCAAAAACTGCAATCCATACAGCCGGACAGCATAGTCATTTATCTTGACAGCAGCGAAGACGTCTCTCACAATATATATCAGGTTCCGGACAGCGTCCGGTATATCACGGAGCATTGTTCCGTACCGGTCTTCTGTTCCTCATATAAAGGCATGGGAGACGGTCTTATCGGCGGAAAACTGTTTTCATTTCAGTCGGCAGGTCACTCCGCGGCTCTGCTGGTCACTTCTGTTTTGTCAGGAACTTCCGTTGCTGATATTCCCGTAAAAACGAAGGATGAAAGCAGGTTCTGCTTTGATTATACTGTTTTAAAAAAACATGCCATAAATATGTCACTGGTACCGAAAGGCGCACGTATTATTAACAAAAAACCGACATTTATAGAACAATACAAAACAGTTCTTTTTCCGGCCGCATTCATATTCTCAATATTACTGCTCCTGCTGATTATTGTTCTTCTGGACAATTTCCGTATAAAGCGGTTTGCACACACACTTCACCGCTACAATCAGCAGCTGAAGGAAAAAGAAAAACTGATCATCTATCAGACAAAACACGATTATCTGTCGGGAATTCCCAACAGACGGGATGCAATGGAAAATCTTTCACAGCTTATTGAAAACAGGGAATCGGTTACTGTCATGCTGATGGACATAGATGATTTTAAAGAAATAAACGATTCCGAAGGACATGCATGCGGAGATGCAATACTGGCAGAAGTAGGCCGTCGTTTTGCCGTACTTATGAAAAGTGAAAATTTCTACGCATCCCGGTCAGGTGGAGACGAATTTCTTCTCATTACAAAAGAAACTGTACCTGCACATATAAACACCCTGGTCGAAAAAATCAAGGAAGTGTTTGAGCAGGGCATAACATTCTTGGGAAAGGAACATTTTCTTAAAATAAGCATTGGAATTGCCAGTACAGAGAATGGCGCAATAAAAGCAAGCGAACTTGTCGGAAACGCCGATCTCGCAATGTTTTCGGCAAAAAAATCAGGAAAAAACACCTTTGTATACTATGACACCGTTATGACAACACAGTTTGTCCAAAAAAAACAGATCGAAACAGAACTGGATACAGCGTGCCGGAATGACGGTTTTACCGTTCTGTATCAGCCGCAGGTAGATCTGTCTTCAGATACAACATACTGTTTCGAAGCACTAGTACGCATGAAAAACAGTACTCTGTCTCCAAGTCAGTTTATTCCTGTTGCAGAAGAAACAGACCTCATTCTTTCAATCGGGAGAATTGTGACAGAAAAAGTCATCAGACAGCTTGCACTATGGAAAAAAGACGGTCTCAAACTCCGGCCTGTATCAATAAACTTTTCCAGCAAACAAATCAGGGACAGAGAATACGTCAATTATCTGAAAGGGCTGCTTGAACAGTACAATATTTCCTCAAATCTGATTGAAATTGAAATTACTGAAAGTATTCTGCTTGCCCATAATGCAGCAGCAATGAAACTGTTCACTGATTTTGCGGCAATCGGGGTAAAACTTGCACTTGATGATTTCGGTACAGGATATTCTTCAATCAATTATCTTACCTATATGCCCGTCTATAAAATAAAACTCGATAAGTCCTTTATAGATACCTATCTTCACGAAGGAAAGGATGCCGTTATTAAAAATATAATAGGCCTCTCGCACTGCCTTGGACTCAAAATTACGGTAGAAGGTATTGAAGAAAAGAAACAATGTGATCGTCTCAAGGATTTTTCCTGTGACTATATACAGGGATACTATTTCAGCAGACCGGTAACAGGCGACAAAATTAATGAACCGGCATATATATATAAATAATCAGCAGAAAAAATAATTTTCTGTTAACACAACACCTATTACTATGTACGATTGTTTACAGTAATGACTATATTTAAAATATACAGATTCAGAGAGAAAACAGATTCTGAGGTATAAAATAATGAATAAAAAAACTAAAAGCCTGATTTTTCAGCTTTCGATACGGCAGGGATTCCTCGTACTTATCCTTTTTGCCTTTATGGCAGTATTATCGATTTCTCTGGTCTCAAGCGGTACAAAAGGCGACTACCGGGATACTATGGAAGGAATGATGCCTATTTTCGCCGATACCATAAACTTATGGACTGAAAAATCAATCAACGAAGTACATATGTATACCCAGTCGGATATCGTAAAAAACGGGACTCCGGAACAGATAACAGCATGGCTCAGAAGCATTGCAGACAGGAGGGCAGATGAATTCGACAGTGTTTTCTTCTGCACTCCCGACGGTATAGCGCACAGCGGGCTGGGATCCGACGTAAACATTTCCGACAGAGATTATTTCAAGGCAATTATGCAGGAAGGGAAAGACATCTACGTTACCAATCAGCTCGAGTCAAAATTACTTAACGCACCTGTTTTTGAAGTCTGCGTCGCAGCATATAACAATAAAAAGCAGAAAATAGGTTTTTTTGCCGGTGTCGTAAAAACCGACCTGCTTCAGCAGTATGTCGAAAAAACAAAAATCGGCAAATACGGGTACCTGTTTATTGTCGATGGAGCCGGTGTCGTCATAGCCCACCCTGACAAGACTATTGCACACACAGATCTATCACAAAACAGTGATGCAAGTATTGCATCGCTTGCAAAACAGATGATAAATGGTCAACGGGGCCGAATACGGGCACGATTAGGTAAGGGAGAACATTCCGCTATTTTTTATGCACCGGTAAAGGGAACGTCCTGGTCCGTCGGAGCTGCAATACCGGATACACAGCTGAACGCTACAGCCGACCGTTTTACCAGACTGATCGTTGCAGGCTGCATTATCTGGGGATTACTGTTTCTTGCCGGGAGTGCATTTATAATTATGAAACGCATACGTCCGCTCAAGGATGTAAAAACTGCAGTACAGAAAATATCTTCCGGAAATGCTGATCTTACCCAGCGGATAGAAGAAACGTCAAACAATGAAATAGGTGCCGTCGTCCGCGGAGTAAATGCGTTCATAGCAAAGCTCCAGTCGATTATAGGCGGAGTACAAAATTCAAAAAAAATACTTTCTTCTGCAGGGAACGAACTGCAGTCCGGGGTTGAGGACACGTCCTCCGCTATTACCCAGATACTCGGCGACATACAGAGCGTAAACTCTGAGATTCTCAATCAGTCTTCAAGCGTTGAGGAAACAGCCGGAGCCGTCACTGAAATATCACAGAATATTATTTCTCTTGAAAAAATGATCGAAACACAGGCTTCCGGTATAAATGAAGGTTCAGCGGCAGTAGAACAGATGATTGCAAACATTAAAAATGTAAATACCTCTGTCGGTATAATGGCAGAAGCATTTGAGGGACTCGAAAAAAGCGCCGGAACGGGTATTACACGGCAGGAACATGTCAGCGAACAGATACAGCTCATCGCACAGCAGTCGGAAATGCTTCAGGACGCAAATGAAGCTATAGCAAGTATAGCCGAACAGACAAATCTTCTGGCAATGAATGCAGCAATTGAAGCTGCTCATGCAGGAGAAGCGGGAAAAGGATTCAGCGTAGTCTCAGATGAAATAAGAAAATTGTCGGAAACATCCGGCGGGCAGTCACGGACAATCGGTGAACAGCTGAAAAAAATAAAAGATTCAATACAATCCGTTGTAGCAGCTTCAAATGATTCCGGTTCGGCATTTTCATCAGTAGAACAGAAAATAAAAGAAACAGACACACTCGTAAAAAACATCCAGAATGCAATGTCGGAACAACAGGAAGGTTCAAAACAAATCGGAGAAGCGCTCCGCCTCATGAACGACAGTACGATGGAAGTAAAAACCGCATCTTCAGAGATGAGTGCA
>JALNVF010000202.1 GCA_023231445.1 Treponema sp.
GGTACGAGCCTATTGTCTGGAAAAGAAACTGGAAACACCGGCGAAAATCTACTACAAATTTGAAGGTAACAATACAAGCGGAAGCCATAAACTTAATTCCGCTATTGCACAGGCGTATTATGCGAAAAAACAGGGACTGAAAGGAGTAACAACAGAAACAGGCGCAGGTCAGTGGGGAACAGCTCTTTCGATGGCATGTGCGTATCTGGGGCTTGACTGTAAAGTTTTCATGGTTAAATGTTCCTACGAGCAGAAGCCGTTCCGGAGAGAAGTAATGCGGACATACGGTGCTTCAGTAACCCCTTCTCCTTCCATGACAACGGAAGTAGGCTGTAAAATTAACAAAGAGTTCCCGGGTACGACAGGCAGTCTTGGCTGCGCCATCTCGGAAGCCGTTGAAAGCGCGGTAAAAAATCCGGGATACCGCTACGTTCTTGGCAGCGTTCTATCGCAGGTGCTGCTTCATCAGAGTATAATCGGTGTCGAAACAAAGACCGCTCTTGATAAGTACGGTATAAAACCGGATATTATCATCGGCTGTGCGGGCGGCGGCTCAAATCTTGGGGGGCTTATATCACCGTTCATGGGAGAAAAACTCCGCGGAAAAAATGACTACCGGTTTATCGCCGTTGAACCTGCTTCGTGCCCGAGTTTTACCCGTGGTGTTTTTGCATACGACTTCTGCGACACCGGGCATGTATGTCCGCTTGCAAAAATGTACACGCTGGGGTCAGAATTCATTCCGTCTGCAAATCATGCAGGAGGACTAAGATACCATGGAATGAGTGCCATTCTGTCGGAACTTTATCATGAAGGACTGATGGAGGCCAGGGCTGTCGAGCAGACCGAAGTATTCAAAGCAGCCGAAGAATTTGCACGGGTAGAAGGCATTCTCCCCGCTCCTGAAAGCAGCCATGCAATCCGTGTCGCGATGGATGAAGCGGCCAAATGCAGGGAAACGGGCGAAGCAAAAACAATTCTGTTCGGACTCACCGGTACGGGATATTTCGACATGAAAGCGTACGAAGCATACAACGACGGAACAATGACAGACTATATACCCACCGATACGGATCTGAAAAAAGGATTCGACGGTATACCGCGGTTTCCCGGAAATATGGAATCATAACCATTCTGACTCAGTCAGACTGCAGGTAAGACAGTCATACTGATCTGTACTCCAAAACGGATATCAGGTCCCGAGTACAGATCCTCCTGTATTTAAATAATGTTCTTCATTCTTGCCAGTCCGAAAGCGGCGACGGTTGTTGCATCCCTTATAGTTCCATTCAATATCATCTGTTCAACTTCTGTTATATCAAAACATGCCGATACTAATCCAATCTCTTCCGGATCAAGATCATTACTCCCCTGCACAAGGCCTGTCGCTGCAAAAATGGTATATGACTGAGACGAATATGAACAGGCCGGCAAAAGACATCCCACTTTTATTATCTGAGCAGCAGAATATCCGGTTTCTTCTTTTAATTCTGCTCTTGCAAGATCCCCGGGAGAAATATCGGTATCTTCCCATGATCCTGCAGGAAATTCCCAGCAGCGGGCTTCCACCGGATAACGATATTGTTCCACGAGAATCATTTTCCGGTCTATTATGGGAATTATTACAGAAAAATCGTTTTTTTCGACAACTCCATAGATTCCTTCTGTACCGTTACAACGGATTATTTTATCTTCCCGAACCCTCATCCATCTGTTTTTATAAACTACTTTGCTTTCTGTTGTTGTAATTTCCTTATTCATATCTGCATACCTCTTGCTGTCACTGCAAATAATATCCGGATTTAAAACAGCCTGTTCATACATCGCCGCATATTGTTATCTGATCGCGGCCGTTTTTCTTTGACCGGTACAGCGCAGCATCAGCATTGTCAACATTCTGTTCAAAACTTTTTTCCGGATCCATTTTTACAATACCTATGCTGAGTGTTACACAGCAGCGGTCATTCTGACGCGTTTTTTTCAGTTCTGTCACAAAACTGTTTAACAGATGTTCTGATTCTTCAGTTCCTCCATTCAGGATGCCGATAAACTCGTCGCCTCCCCAGCGCGCAGCGAATCCGCATCCATCGGTAGCGTTTTTTAAATATTTACCGACAGTCCCAAGTACGGCATTTCCGAAGATATGTCCGTATGTATCGTTTATATTTTTAAAATTATCAATATCAATCATAAAAAGCGTAAGCGGCTGCTTCGTATGTCTGCGTATATATACAAGACTCTGCTTTAAAAAGAGTTTACGATTCTGCAATCCTGTAACATCGTCTCTGTTTTCATCTTTTACTATAAGTTCATTATATTCGAAAAGTATAACAGTAGTCACTGCTATACACGCACACAAAGTTATCAGCATGAATAAAATATTGTGTCTGATTCTTTCCTGAAACGATCTGCTGATTGTTTCGGTATCTTTTTCAACAATCAGATACCACCCTAACGTACTGTTGTATTTTGATATAATGCATTTAAGTTTTCCGCCGTCAGTAAACCACTGTAAAACTGCATCACCTGTTTTATTCAAAATTACAGTCTGAGTATTTCCTGACAATTCCCTCAGTTTTTTCCGGTCAATAAAAATTTCCGAATTTCCCGAAAAAGATGTTTTTACTGTACTCGTGTTCAGGATGTACACTGAAAGATGATAATTATTTTCATAAAAACGAATCAGACTTTCAAGACTGTCTATCTGCTGGGCAACTCCTATTACTCCGAGCAGATTGCCGTCAGTATCCTCAACTCTGAAATTTACGAATATAGTAATGGAATTTTTGTCTTCCTGATTTGTGTCAACCTCAAGATCATATTCCTGTCCGGACCTGACGAAATTGTAATACCACACATCGTGAGAATCTCCGGGTGAAACAATTTTATTAAGTCCTGTCTGATAATAATATCGTCCCGTCAGTGCAGAGACACAGAAAACTGTCGAATATCCGTATTTTGCCTGATACGCACTCAGATAATCGTACAGTTTTTTCAGATATCCGCTGTCGTTCCGGTATTTGACTTCTCCCTGCATCCATGTCTTGAGAAAAGAATCATTGGCCATCGTCTTTGAAACGGTCACCGGGCTGCTCATAGAATTTTCAATAAATCTGTTTATGTTAACATCCGCAAGAGTAACAATATTATTCAGGTGTGTTTCTGCCAGATTCTGATAGGTTCGTGCATCTTTATACATAACGCAAATAAAACCGGATATTATGAAAAAAATTATTGTCAGATTGCAAAATAAAAAAATATGTTTACGCACAAACATTTACTACATCTCATTTTTTGCTGGTATTTTTTTAATATATTGGATATCTCTCTTTTATACAAGTTATACAGAAATTTAGTCATCTGATTTTAAGTCGGAGGTGGAAAATGCTTTCGCATTTTCTATTTATTTACACGTAAAAAAGACCTGCCCATCCTGTTGGCCAGGTCTTTTTTACTCTTGTGTTATTCAATTTTTCGTGATATACTACTAGTACATAGTCAAAGGCGATGATGGCATATACAACTGCCGTCACCGCCTTTTTTGTTTGTTTCACAGTACTGTGCGCCGGGACCCAGTCTTCTGGCACCGTTCGTATTATGAATAAACGCGTAATTGGAAATCAACCCGTAAAAGGAGGCGTTGCACTGGTATGAATACAAAGAACCAGCACTACTATGAGAACAAATGCGTTCTGCTCGCATTTTTTCTTATAAAACATCAATTAAGATAGCAGAACAAGGAGTTTTTTTATCTATGCAGGAAAAATACAGAAAAGTCAGTGATGACCTGAAGAATGTCATCAGTTATATCCATTCGTCTTCTGTCGCAAAAGAAGACAAAGAAACAATCACACGCCAGACGCTTGACTATTTTGACAATTATGTCAGTCCGGGCTGGCTCAAATACCGTAAATCAGTTTCAAATAACAGCGCAGTCGTAGAATGGACGGATCATGATGCCGTCTGCGAGGGACTCGCAGGTGAACAGTTTATTGACTGCCTCGGGGGTTTCGGTATTTATACGTGCGGTCACCGTAATCCTGAAATTCTTGATACGGTTAAAGCCCAGCTTGACCATCAGGCACTTCATTCGCAGGAGCTGCTTGATCCGCTCCGCGGGTATCTTGCAAAAGCAATGGCCGACATCACTCCCGGTGATCTTCAGTACAGTTTCTTTACAAACGGTGGTGCGGAAGCAGTTGAAATGGCCCTTAAACTGGCACGTATCGCAACCGGCGGACGA
>JALNVF010000203.1 GCA_023231445.1 Treponema sp.
GCTGGCAAAAGTGCCGGAAAAAGCGGAGCAGGCGTTCAAGGCAGTTCATTCTGACTGGTCAGATTCTTCATGGGCACTGCGTTTTGCTGCAAGCCGTAAGAATGTCATGATGGTGTTGAGCGGTATGTCCGATTATGACCAGCTGGAAGAGAACACGTCAGTCATGCAGAATTTTATTCCTCTTACCGGACAGGAAGATACCGTGGTTGCAACAGCCGCCCGTATTATCAACGAATCTATTGCGGTTCCGTGTACGGGCTGCCGGTACTGCGTCGATGGCTGTCCGAAACATATTCCCATTCCGGTGTATTTTTCGATTTATAATGAAAGAAAGAGAGCGCCTGAAGGCGGTTTTGATGCCCAGAAGATGTATTATCAGAACTATGCTAAAAACAACGGCAGGGCATCAGACTGTATCGGCTGCCGGTTGTGTGAACGTGCCTGTCCGCAGCATCTCCGCGTTCCCGAATATCTTAAACAGGTTGCGGCTCAGTTTGAAAATTAATTTTTTACCGGCCGGAATGTTTTTCATCTGTGTTTTTTTGTATAATGGTAGTATAAGTATGTGCCGGGCATCTCTGAAACCTGAAGTTTTCAGAGATGCCTGATAGAAAAAATTGGGAGTTAGTATGACAGTACAGGAAGGCTGGAAAGAACCGCTGCCTGACGGAGTGACACTCCGTGTATTCTGCGGTGATACGCTGATTTTTTCTTCAGCGGGTAAGTGGCTGATGCCGCTTTTTGAGCTTGAGGATTTTATGCTGACGTACGACGGTTCCCGTGAAAATCTGAGTGCGCACGATACGGCTGTCGGAAAGGCCGCCGCCGTTATTATGGTACGGCTGGGTATAATCCGCATCCACGCAAATCTTGCAAGTGAACTTGCGGAAAAATATATTGCAGCGCTGAATGAAATGCATGGTGGAAACTGTATTGAACTGCAAGCAGACCGTAAAGTACCGGAACTTATTTGTGCGACAGAAAAACAGCTGGCACCGATGGGCGACTCCGACGAAATGTACCGCATTCTGCGGCAGCGCGCTAAACTGGTACGCGGTGTTGATGTTGTTGTGGAACACCTTACGTGCCGGTACGGTTCGCTGCGCGATCTGTCTTTTGCACTGCCGGCAGGAGGCAGCCTGCTTGTAATCGGGGAAAACGGTACCGGAAAAACGACGCTGCTCCGGTTTCTTACGGGCAATCTGCAGCCTGAACACGGTCATATACGCATAGACGGGAAAAATCCCCGTGCGCTTACCCCCCGTACCGTATGTTATGTGCCGCAGCAGCAGGATTCTGCATTGTTTCCGCTTTCTGTTGAAGAAGTTGTCGGTCTTGGAATACGACAGGGAACGCATGGCGTAAGGGAACTTGTTCTTCACGCTATGCAGCGTACCGGCTGTACAGCCCTCCGCGGACGGAGCTACACATCGCTGAGCGGCGGCGAAAAACAGAGGGTATCCATTGCACGCTGTATTGCTCAGGAGGCAAAAGTACTGCTGCTTGACGAACCTACGTCCGCACTTGACGACGGTTCCCGTTCAATGGTCGCAGATATTCTGCGTTCCTTATCGGTCCGTGAAATTCCGACTATCATTACGGTAACGCACGATATGGAACTGGTGAAACAGCTCGGCTGGCATGCACTGACAATAGGGGAAGCTGCATGAACAGTCTTGCACTGGCTCTTACGATCGCACCTGTGGTCCGTGGTTTTACCGCTATGCTGATAGCAGGTGCTGCTTTTCCCCTGTGTGGTGTCATGGTGCTGCGGCTTGACCTTATTCCCATGCGTTACATGCTTATGCACGGCGTCATTCTGGGCGGTGCAATTTCACTTGCATTGTCGCTTCCGCTTGTTCCCGTTACCGCAGCGGTGAACCTGCTGCTTGTTTTCCTGCTGCTTGCGCTGTCGAAAGATAAAAGTTCAGGTTTTGGTCCCGGAAGTGCGGCTGCAATGGTTGTCTCAATGGCGCTTGCTTCTCTCATCATTCATAAATCAGGAGTGAATGCAAACAGCACACTCAATCTGCTGTGGGGCAGTCCATTTGCACTGCGGAATGCCGATATTGCGGCGCTTGCCGTGCTTGCAGTATTTCTTGTTGTCTATATAACGCTGAATATGCGGACGCTTCTTGCGGTGTTTTACAACAGGGAAGTCGCCCGTTCTCTCGGAATTAATGTGGAATTTCATTATACCGTCATGGTGTCGCTTATAGCGCTTGTTGTCGCGCTTGCAATGAAGCTTCTTGGAGCGCTTCTTATAGACGCACTGCTTGTCCTTCCGGTACTTACTGCAGCCCGCTTTCTTGCCGTATGGAACCGTGGTACGGGTGTTACAAAACTTTTTATCGTTAGTTCTGCTGCCGGTTTCTGTATTTCCGCAGCCGGATTTGTTCTTGCCGTTATATTTGATCTGCCGCCGAGTGCCTCCGTTTCACTGGCAGCCGGAGTGCTCTATATACTTTTTTCTTTTGGAGGAAAAAAATGAAGAAATTACTGTTTATTATTGTACTGCTTGCATGTACCGCAGTTTCAGTGTGTGCAAACGGTAAAAAAGATACTGCTCAGAACGTACCGGCTGCTGCAGTTAATACGGAGTTTATTGCATCTACTCCTTGGACAGCTGCTTTTGCGGACCTTGCAGGTGTAGACGGTGTGCAGTCGGTTGCTCCGGCTGACATGAGGCATCCGCCGGAATATGAAATTACCGTGTCGGACATTAAGAAAGTGAGCGGAAGTAAATATCTGCTGTATGCGGGCTATGAACGCATGATGAAGACGCTGGGAGATTCAGCCGGAAACGTGATACTCATAAAAATTCAGACGGACAACAGTATTGCGACGGTAGAATCGCAGGCAGCACTTATAGCGTCGTATACGCATACCGAATCAGAATGTGAAAAGCGCATCGCTTCATACCGGAAAACTATAGAGGATGGAAAGGCACTTGCAGCGTCAGAAAATCTTTCATCTAAGAAAATTCTTGTTCATGCGATGCAGGTGTACCTTGCAAAAGACCTTGGGCTTCCCGTAACGGATACGTTCGGACCAGGACCAGTGACTGCGGCACAGCTTGCAAAAGCTGAAAAAGAGGGGTACGACATTATCATCGACAACGTTCATAATCCTGTTGCTTCTCCGCTCATGGAAGTCTGTCCTGATGCAAAGCTTGTTGTCTGGCGGAACTTTCCCGAAACAATGGGGCGCGGCGCACTTGAACGTACAGTACAGGAAAACATCGATGCTCTTGTAAAATAATCCGGCTGCAGAAAATAATTCAGAGGAAACGGGGTACCCTTGTTTGACTTTATCGGTCAATTTCAGCAAAAATAATTGACGCAGGGGAAACTCTCTTTTATACTTTTTTACAGAGGATAAAATGATTACAAAGGCTCAGACTCCGTTTCTGCCGTCGGACGTAGGATATGATGAACGGCGGCTTGGTGTATTGAATGCTCATTTTGAACGTATTATAAAGGCCGGACATATTCAGTCGGCTAATTACTGTATTTCCCGCTACGGAAAAGTATTTGCAGATGCTGCTGTGGGTATGCAGTCTTATCTTCCTGATGAAACGCGGCCGCTTATAACCGGTAATATCAGAGGTGTTGCATCGGTGACAAAAATATTCTGTGCGACGGCACTGTTTAAGCTTGTTGAGGACGGACTTATCCGCTGTAACCAGCCCGCTGCCGATATTTTAAAGGAATTTGATACGCCGTCATATAAAGATATTACGATTGCACATCTTCTTTCACATACATCGGGATTAAGTCCTGATTCCGGCTGTTTCGCGGATGCGTATTTTAAAACTGCATGGGATTATATACGTACCATGAAAGATACTCCCTGGCTTGAGGCCGGGTTGTCTATAGGAATGTACAATAAACCCGGAAAAGAATGGGCATACTGTTCGTTCGGATTCGTTATCCTTGGAGAAATTATTCACCGGGTGACAGGTATGCGGGCAGAAGCGTTCATTACAAAGAATATTTTTGAGCCCTGCGGTATGACCGATTCAGGATTCTGGAATTACTGTCCTGATCAGGTGGAGATTGACCGCAGAAAGAGACTTGCAGACAGACTGTATATACAATGTAAGGAAGATGAAAAAGAATATAATAACTGGAAAGATGGAGTGTATCCC
>JALNVF010000204.1 GCA_023231445.1 Treponema sp.
GGAAAACTTCTATATACTACGCACTGCATGGCTGTACGGCTGGGACGGGAAGAACTTCGTGTACACCATGGTAAAACTCATGAACAGTAAGGACTCGTTTTCCGTCGTACAGGATCAGCAGGGCACACCCACGTTTGCAGGCGACCTTGCCCGCGCCGTACGGAAGTTCATAGAACTGGGAAATACAGGGACACCTGCGCCGTACGGCGTCTATCACTGTACGGACCTTGGAAAGACAAACTGGTTTGAGTTTGCAAAGGAAATACAGAAAGTCGGGACAGAAACGGGACTTATAACGCATGAATGTACCGTACATCCGTGTACGACGGCAGAATATCCCACGAAGGCAGTCCGGCCTGCATATTCTGTCCTGAGCAAGGACAAGATACAGCAGGCTCTGGGCATAACGCTGCCGCAGTGGCAGGAAAGCCTGCGGGTGTTTATGCAAAACCCGTTATACAGGAAAGAATAGTTCAGAAATAAAAAAGCAGCCGCAGGGCTGCTTTTTGTGTTTAAACCGTGATTGTTCATCCGATAACAGAACGTAGTTTGGAAAAAGTGTGAGGATCAATTCTACAAAACCAGAAATATTGAACCATCGTTTTTAGAAAATATATCACCGCCCGTGACACTACTATTTTTCTGTCGGCCTGTTAAGCATCGTAAACGATAAAGGAGGAAGCAGAACATCAGAAAGCAGGGAGTTAATATGAACAAGGTATACTGGTTTTAATATTTCAAAGATATCCATTTGTTCATTCTCGATTTCTCCGTTAACTCTTGCTTGTATTGCAATAATAATATCTACAACCTTCTTTTCACCTGATGAAAATTCCAGCTTCATTTCTGAGAGATAGTCATTGGAATCTTTTTTTCCATTTTTTGAAATATTAAAAGCAAGGTTGATTTTCATCTGTCCGCCTTCTGATAAATAAAGACGGATTTGTTTAGTTACAAGTCTATAATCAATTAACTGCATAAGTTACTCCATGGGAGGGAACAGAAAATAAATTCGGATCAGGTTTTAAATTTCCAAGTTCACTATATTTTTTTGAATCTAATTGAGAATCAGATTCTTCGACAAAATTAAAACTTGCTGTAAAAGTATGCGTATGGTTACCCGAAACAAAATATGATATTGTCCGGTTACAGTTATTAAATCTTTCAATATAATATTTTGTAGCAATGGAATTAACAGCTTCCGGTTCAAGTTTTTCTTCCGCTGCATCCTCAAGCCAGGGTAAAAGATCAATAAGACGTAATAACATAACTGCTGCTGCAGAAGGCTTTTTGCTTCCGTTCTTCCACTTTGAAAGTGTATGACAGGGTAATAAGAACAAACGCTCAAGCTCTGAGAAATTTTTCTTAGCAGAAAACTCTTCCAGAATAGTATGTGCACAATTTTGCATGGCAGAATCGAGGCCTTTTTTCATAATTGAATCATTTGAATGATCCAAATCTAAAGAGCATCCGCATTCAGAACAATCGTAATAATGAAGGTTAATATCAGTACTTCCCTTTCCGACTTTAATGGGCATTAAAACAGATGCTTCTTTAAAAACCGTTTTTTTACCACACTGGGGGCAAAGTACTTTCTTTGTCATTTTTTACTCCTTGTACAATTTCTTGTGCTGTTTTTATAAGCCCTTGCATTCTCTGTTTATTTGAATCATCTTTTTCCAGTGATTTAATATTCCGCTTTGCAGCTGATTTACAGCAATTGAGAAATTTATTTAACATTTTGTTTGATTCGCCGTCTGTCTGCACATCTTACCCCTTGGGGATACATATGTACAATATACCTCCAGGGGAACAATCTGTCAATTTTTCTGGAAATGCAGGAGGATACCGAAATGCCGTCGGAAAATAAATAAATTACTTTTGCCTGTATCTGGCAAATTTTTAGAATTTATGATATATGTATATTTGTAAGGAGTCGTGTGTGATTGCAGTAAAAGGTTATGTCAGCGGAAATACAGTTATTGCAGAAAGTTCCATTTCAGGCTATAGCGGACAGAACGTAATCATCACAATTTTGGATTCTTCTGTAAAAAATGAAACGAATTACAATAATATCGACTTGAGCAAATACCGCGGTCGCGGGGCAAAAATGTTCAACTATGATGCTCAGGACTATATCAGTAAAATGAGGGCCGATGACCGCTTCTAAAATATTTTTCGATACAACTCCGATTATTTATTTCCTGGATGATGATATTCATTATGCTGATAAAGTCGAACAAATTATCAGCAGTTTTATGGCTCAGAAAGCAAAATATGACGGCTTTAAAACTGTTGATTCACTTCAGCCCGCCTCTGCAATTTTTTAACGCCTGCGACTTGTTTTTTACAAATGACAAGCAGTTACGCCGCTGTGAAGAAATCAAAGTTGTAACCGTTGATGATTTCTTTCCCCTAAAATAATTGTAAGCGTCAATTAATCCACACACCACGGTCAATAAAGGGAGTAATCTGAATAATCCACGGCATGAGGTTCTGTCAGTCGTCTTTAGTACAGCAGAACGGAGCACGTTCAAATACACAGCGCAGATACTCCTGCGGATTCAGTCCGTTTTCCTTCGCGCTTTCAATCAGCGAATACAGCAGGCACGATGAACGGGCTGTTTTCAGGAAGTGAAGACGTTGCACGCAGTTCATGCTTCATGTATACTCTGAGTGAGAATGCAAAACTGTATAAGCTTGTTCCGTATGGCTATCTGCGGTGTCTGTTTGAACGCATCCCTTATGCCTGTACGGATGAAGACTGGAAACAGCTCCTGCCGTGGAATATTAAACTCTCTCCTTTTGAAGATAAAGGTGATTGGGTCATAAATTGACGCTTACAATCATATAAGATTGCAAAACCCTGTATTTTAGGATTGATTTCGGCATATAAAAAAGAGAACGACTAAACATTCCTGAACCTTTCCCGTACATAATCATGGCTTGGGCTGCATTTTGACTATGTCGTTCGGTTTTATACCATGTTCCTCAGAGTGGATACACCAAGTGGGTTACAAAGAATTACCGTAAAAGACAAAGTGTATAGTACAGGAGCATGATTAAAAGACCTTGCATTTTGTGTAGTAGTATACTATATTTATAATAAAAGCAGAAGGAGGTTATTTATGGCATCAATTAATAGAACTATGACAATTAATGATATTCCGGAAGGTCCCGGAAAGACAGTTCTCCTGAAAATTTTAAATACCCCCAAGGTAGATCTGGAAAAACTTCATCGGATTTCTCAGCAATGCGAGAAGAGTATCTTACGGGAATGGAAAATTGAATCCTCTAAAACAGGAAAATAAACTTATAAATATTCCTTTAGAAACAGAAGTCTTTTCGTATCAGCACATTTTAGATTCCGAAAACAATAAAAGCGCAATTCAGAATTTTTTAATTTCACAGAATTCGGGAAAGGGACTTGAAAATTATTTAAAATATACATCGATTCCTGATGAAGAGGATAATTCTGCAAGAACGTATCTTGTAAATGATAAAAAAAACGGTGAAATTGCAGCCTATTTCACTTTAAAGTCTGGTTTGTTCACTGTAAAAGCTGCAGAGAATTATTTTTATACAATTCCTTCTATAGAGCTTGCAGATTTTGCCGTTAATGCAGATTATCGAAAGCACAATCCACAGATAGAAAATCTTGGAACTACAGTTTTCAATGAATTTGTTCTGCCTCTGTCAAAAAGTATTCAGACTTTACTTGGAGTTCAAGCTTTATATATTTTTGCTTTACCGGAAGATAAATTAATCAGGCATTATAAGACAATGGGTTTTAACCGTCTTGAACAGGCAGAAGAAAATTTTGTCCATTCTCATGTAAAACCAAAGTATGATGATACATGTATTTTTATGTATCAGATACTTTGATACGATTTCTTACCTTCATCAGGAGAACATCAAATGATATGGCTTATAGGCTGTAAAGGCATGCTGGGAACCGAAATTGCCCGGCAGTTTGAACAGTATAACATTCCGTTTATTGGAACCGACCGTGAAGTCGATATTACAGATCCTGCCGCGCTTGAACAGTTTGTGCAGCAGCAGAAGGATTCCATTACGTGGATAGTTAACTGTTCCGCCTATACCGCCGTTGATAAAGCGGAAGACGACAGGGAGCTTGCCGCAAAA
>JALNVF010000205.1 GCA_023231445.1 Treponema sp.
CGTTCCCTGCCACGACACAAGCGACGCTTTTCCTGCTGCTTCCAGCATGCTTTTTGTCTGTTCGTCCGGTGCGGAAAAATACTGATTTGACAGCGACAGCAGTTCGAATGTTTTATTAGACGAAATATACGCCGCAATACCGACAAGGCCGAGCATGATGCCTGTTTGCAGCAGTCCTTTTCGGGTGTCTTTGAGCGTATGGTACAGTGCAAGATATATAACCGCTATAAGAATATTATTTATGAGAATAAAAAAATCAGAATGGAAAAATCCGATTACCGGATTTGTGTGGAACAGCGTAAACCATTCCGGTACTGTTCCGGGGATTTTAGTCAGAGAAAAGACGACAATCTGAATCGGGATGATAATAAGCATGATAATTACCGCAGCGAACGCAGTCCGGAACAAAAGTCTGTAGTTTTTTAGTTTTTCAGTATTCATATGTACGGTCTCCTTTACGGAGTCTAACACAGTCTGTCAGTCTTCGGGAAGGGGGAGTCATGCAGATATGGTCAGCGGAAGATTAAAAATCGGATAAAAGGAGTACAGTACAATAAAATATGGAAAAGAGTACTGTACTGTACTTGATTCATGTGATCTATTTATCCGTTCCGATTGGGAAATCCTCATCACGCAGCTGTTTCTGAGGTACCTGTTCATATCCCCATTTTTCATAGCTCAGTTCGGGAACTTCATATTCAGCATAAGAACAGAGTTCCTGTAATGTTATGAAACCGTCCTTGTTGCTGTCCGCCTTTCCTGAAAGTCCGTCCATCAGTACGTACGTGAAAATACCGTGACCGTTGTATCCTTCCATAGCTACCTGTTCATCGCTGCCCGCAGCAATTGTTGCTGAACCCGTTGCACGGGTAAGACGGTTGATTGCGGTTGCTTCAGAAAGTCCGGAACGTGTTCCTGCGACGAATGTTCCTGAACTGCAGGTATCCATAAGAACAATGGATTTGCCGGCCTTTATTTTGGCAAGATTCTGCATAATCATTTTTTTCGAAATTCCCTGCGCAGGGATATCTGTTTTATCGGTGAACCGGAATGTCACCGGCAGATAATAATAATCTCCGTCTTCGTCATATGTTACGCCGTGTCCTGCAAGATAGAATACGAATACATCGTCCGCCTGTATCTGGCCTGCAAGAGAATCGAATGCTGCATTTATACCGTCGGCTGTTACATCCGCATCGTAGACTTTTTTAATAATGACCTCTTTATAAAGGTTGCCGGCACTTTTCTGCAGAGCATTCGTAATACCGTCTGCATCTGCGACAGAATATTTGAGCTGCAATCCCTGCGCTCTGTATTTGTTAGTCGCTACTGCAAGAATAAAAAATCTCGGTTTTTCGGTATTACCTGCCCATGTAACCTGTTTTTCCGGAGACTGACTTTCAATTGTATTGTTTTTATTATATGCCTGAGCGGATACAGTGTTTTTTCCGTTTTGTACGGTTATAAGATACCGGAATGAAACAATATCGTTTTTCCTGCTGGCGGTATCTGTCGCGACCGGAAATATTTTTCCATTCAGGCACAGATTAACTGCACCGATACCACCGCCGTTATCAGTGGCGCGGATTTCAACGGTAATATCCCGTTTATCTGTTGAAGCGGGAAGCTGTACGATGGAAATATTGGGAGGAAGATTGTTTTCTGTACTGCCCGATGATGAATTTAAAGCAGATGATTTTGGAATATAGCCTGAAATGTCTTCGCCGGCGAGTTTTGCAGCGACAAGGTCCGGGCGGTAGAGCGTATCATACATCTGGTCAATACCGATAACGTCCCTTCCGTTTACAAAATAGACGAGATTTTTTGCCGCCCATTCGCTGCCGGTGTAATATCCTTCATCAGTCCATGAAAGCCACTCTCCGTTTTTGGCATTAAGCATTGTAACGAGACAGTTCCCCTTTGTGGTATCCCAGATTTTAACCGTGCCGTCGTTTGAACCGGATATAAGCCGGGTTCCGTCGGAACTGAAAGCAAGAGAATTGATCCATCCTTTATGACCGGTGAAAATATGAGGATTGCGGGGAAACTCTGCCGAATCAAAAAGAAGAATCATTCCTGTCTGGTTTCCTGTTGCAATGAATTTACCATCAGAGCTGAATTTCAGCACCGATCCACCGCTTCTTTCCTCAGACGGAATCATTGTCAGCTCTTTTCTCAGATCAATATTCTGTATCGCTTTCTGGTTTTGAATATCCCATGACAGAAAATTACCGTGTATGTCAAGCATATACAAGTATTTCCCGTCAGGAGAAAATGTAACACAGCCGACTGGGCCGGAAAAACAGCTGACTGTCGCAATGAGTCTTCCTTTTATGTCCCAGATTTTCACCATGTTGTTTTTAATGGAATTACAGCCTGCTGCGAGAATGCTTCCTGCAGGATTAACCGCCAGAGAGGCAATACTGTCATTACCGAACGGTTTTTTGATTTCATATACCATCGTATTAGCGGACAGATCTGTTATTTCAATATCATCGGACAGTGAAGCCGAAATACACAACGAGTCGTCTGCAGAAACAGCCAGAAGACTTGAAGACTCTGCTGCCGTAACCGTCATCTTACCTGTCTGTATGTCGCATTTAGCTGCATTAAAATTATCAGAATTTACGAAAAGCTGTGTTCCATCTCTGCTGTAAATGACAGTATAAGGGATACGATTATTGGGAATCAATTTTTCCTGCACACCGGAAGTTTCATCCCACTGTCTGAGTGTTTCTCCTGCACCGCTTATTATTTGTTTCCCGTCAGGACGATATGCAACAGCTTTTACTTCGTCTGCAGAACCGGCCAGTAGTCTTTTTGTTTTGTTCTGTCTGACATCCCAGATGGTCACAACATGACAAAATCCTGCTGCAGCAACATACTGTCCGTCGGGACTGAACGAAAGACATTCTGGTGATGTTCCGACATCTTCCATTTTACACTTCTGCTCTATCTGTTTTGTTTTTATATTATACAGCACATAATTTTGGAAGCTGTCAATCATGGCCAGGTATGTTCCGTCGGACGAAAAGTCGAGCCCGATAATATCTGTTTCGAACGTGTCAATTGTTTTTACCGGTTTCCCGCCGATGGTCCATATTCTGACGTTGTGATCGTCCTGATAGCCTCCGCTTGCAAATTGTGTACCATCAGGACTGAAATAGATATTTCCTATATAGTTTTTATGTGCATGGCTGATTTTTCTAATCAGACTGCCGTCTTCAGTATTATAGAGAACAATTGATCCTTCATTCCCGCCAGCTGCCAGTGTTCTGCCTTCCGGACTGACAGCAAAAGAATTAACCTGTTCGTCTCCGGTAAATACCGTAAATTGTCCGGCAGCTGTTCCCGAAACAGCATCATATATATCGATACTTTGATATTCAGTTGTATAGAGCCGGGTTCCGTCGGGGCTGTAAACTATATCCGCCAGTGTATTAGGATTTTTGAACGATGTAATCTGTTTCCCCGTTTCGCTGTCCAGAATACAGATATAATCACTGGAAAGTCCGGCGGCAATATATTTACCATCCGGACAATATCTGACAATTTTTACTTCTGCATCAGTACCTGAAAAAGTCCATAGTTCCTGCCCTGTTTCTGTATTCCAGAGTTTTACCGTTTTATCATCTGAACCGGTTACAAGATATTTTCCGTCCGGACTGTATGCAAGCGAGTTTATCTGCTGCCCGTGTCCCATCGCGACCGTTAACGTTCCCTGCATCGTGCCGGACTGATCATGCTGCTGTACCGTTCCAACTACCGCAATACCGCGCTGATCCGCAGACAATACGGACGAGCACATTACAAATGCCCAGATTGCATATGATATCATTCTTTTTTTCTGCATCATATTTTTCTAAATCTCCTTATTATTCGTATGTTTCATTAACCACGTATGCGTTTACCGGCCGGTCGTATCCCTTTGCCGTTATTTCCTGCGGTCCGCTGAACGGGAACTTGTCTTTTACTTTCTCATAAGCCGTCTCTGCTACAAGAATACCGCCGGGCGGCGCGTTGCTTTCCATACGCGACGCAAGATTTACGGCAGAACCGATGACGGTATAGTCTATCCGAACGTCTGACCCCAGGTTTCCGACGATGACGCTGCCCGTATTAATCCCGATCCGTACTTTC
>JALNVF010000206.1 GCA_023231445.1 Treponema sp.
ATTTCATCAAAGACGAATACAAAACAAAGGAAAACGCGCTTGCAGATTACCGTAAGTGGGTATCCGATCCGGATGCAGCATATGAACAAGTATATACTCTGGATCTCTCTGATCTCGAACCAGTCTGTACGTTCGGGTATAAACCTGATCAGGTAAAAAAAGTTTCTGAAATGGCAGGTACAAAAGTGGACCAGGTATATATCGGAAGCTGTACAAACGGACGGATCTCCGATCTCCGCATAGCAGCCGGAATACTCAAAGGGCAACACCTGGCAGACGGAGTCCGCGGTATTATCAGCCCCGCTACGCCTAAAGTCTACAAAACGGCGCTTGATGAAGGGCTTCTCGGTATTTTCATGGATGCAGGTTTCTGCGTCACAAATCCTACCTGCGGTGCATGTTTAGGCATGTCCAACGGAGTTCTTGCCGAAGGAGAAGTCTGTGCCTCTACCACAAACCGCAACTTTAATGGTAGAATGGGAAAAGGCGGCATGGTCCATCTGATGAGCCCTGCAACAGCGGCTGCAACTGCAATAGCAGGAACAATAACAAATTCACCTCTGTACAAATAAACTAAATAGGAGAAAATGAGATGAAACAGTTTGGCGGTGAAGTTCTTTTTCTGGATCGTTCGGATATCAATACGGACGAAATCATCCCGGCTAAATACCTGACGGAAATTTCCAAACAGGCGCTGAAACCGTATCTGCTTGAAGATTTGAAACTTGACGGGTTCAATCCAAAAACAGACATTGCGGGTAAAAAAGTAATCATTACCCGCGAAAACTTCGGCTGCGGTTCTTCGCGCGAACACGCCCCATGGGCACTTGAAGTAAACGGCATTTATGCCGTTATAGCTCCAAATTTTGCGCGTATCTTCCGTCAGAATATGTTCAACTGCGGACTGATGGCTGTTGAAATGGACAAAAAGTCGATCGACGACATGTTCCACACATTCGCAGACAAAGACAGCGAATGTAAAATCGTTCAGAATGAAGACGGCACTGCAAAAGTAAAACTTATTGCAGGAAGTTTGTCAAAAAGCTATCCGTTCAAGCTTGACGACTTTGAAAAGGCTCTTGTAGAAGATGAAGGCTGGATTGGGTATGCAGACAAAAAATATTAAATCTTAGATAAAAGCATTACAAAAAACAAAGGATCTCTGAATCCCGATAACTTCATCAGAGTATCCTTTGTTTTTTATTTAACGCGGCATCCATACGGATGCATCTTCGAACAAATCATTTATTGATTCCTTCCTCTGCATCCGTTTTACTGCTTCTGCAAAAAGAGGAGCGACTGAAATTATTTTCAATTTTTTCATACCGGCAGTGTTCGGATTATAAAGGCTGTCGGTAGAAATAACAGTACGTATGCAGCTGTTTTCAATAGCTTCGACGCCTTTTCTGCTCAGCGGAATATGTGAAAAACAGGCAATAATGTCTTCTGCCCCCCGTTTTTTTAATTCCGCAGCAAGATTAACAACCGTTCCGCCGCTTATACTGAAATCATCAACAATAACGGCATTTTTCCCCGACACATCGCCTGTCAGTTCAAGAATTTCTGCATTTTCATCATTGCAGCATCTTGTTTTATCCCCTATTGCAACAGGGAGTCCCAGATCATCAGCATATTTCCGTGCAACTTTTGCGTTTCCTGAATCAGGGGAAACAATCACCGCATTGCCGGGCAGAATGGTTTTTAAGTAATTCACCAGAACAGGACGGGCAAACAGGTGATCCACCGGTTTTTTGAAAAAACCTTGAATCTGAGGTGCATGGAGATCCATCGTAATAACGCGGTCTGCACCTTCAAGTTCAATACATTCGGCACATACGCGGGCGCGTATAGAAACGCGCGGTTCGTCTTTTTTGTCTCCCTTAGCATAACTGAAATAGGGCATAACGACCGTTACATAATCGGCACCGGAGCGTTTAAATGCATCCAGCCAGAAAAGAAGTTCAACAAAATCATTGTTGGCGTCAGGTCCTATAGGCTGCACAAGGTATACTTCTCTGCTTCGTACATGCTCCCCTATTTTTACATAGGTGTTTCCTTCTGAAAAATGAATCACCTCTGTCTGTCCAAGCGGGACATTCAGATACCGGCACATTTTTCCGGCAAAGTCTTTACCTGCAGTTCCTGCAAAAATATGTATTTCAGGTTCCATTGTTTTTCCTGTATAGATAATATATACTGTTTTTTTACAGTGAGGTAAAGATACCCTGCAGAAATGTATATCGGAACGGCTGCCGTAAAAAATGAAACGTGTCCGGTTTCATGGTGTAATCAGCCTGGTTTCATCATGAAATCAGTCAGGTTTCATATTGAAACCAGGCTGATTCATAAGAAAATGTCCGGGATATACGGGAAATATCTCCGGCTTTTACGGAGAATATCTCTGTTCTTCCGGAACAATTACTCCAGGATTCAGAGAGTAAGAAGATAAATTCGTACGGATAATTTAATACCCGATTTGCAGGAATGTTGTTGATTTTATTAAATCGTTATCTTTCAACTTATTCTAATGGATACATCAGTACCCAGATATTATCTGAATTCATTTTCTGTGAACCGACACTTTCTCCCCAACTGTTATAACAATTGTAATAGCTCAGGATATTTTCAATGTCAACAAACTTTCCTGCAGGAATAGTAAAACTCTTCGTATCCTCTTCTGTTCCTGTATACGATATTGAACTTTCCTTTTCCTGTCCGAGTTTTTTACTCAGTGTAACTGAAAGCTTTGTTTCTTCAGGACCAACAGTAACACCTGCTTCCGCTGTTATATCCATCCCGTATTCTGTCGTTGTTTTGTTTGATTCGGAATTGGTAATACTTTTTGAAATCGTATAAGAGCGTGTAACATCGGCAGAAGTCTGATTATATAATGAAGAAAGAGATTTGTAAGTATCTTCTCTCTGAATAAGATAAAAAGGTGAATTTTCTGTTTTCCAGCCTGTCGTATGGTTACTATCGGTAATAAGAGTAAAAGGAATACGCACCGTCGATGAATATCGTGGGAACTGAGCAACATACGCATTATAATCCGAAAGAGTAATTTTAACTGATGTATTATTCCGTTCTTCAACAACAGGTAAATCCACAAGAAATACATGAAGTAATGATGAATCCACATCAGAAGAATCATAACTGGGGGCTGCAACAGATGTACCGGGCAGAATAAACATCTGTCCGTCAGCAACCTGTACATTGTCCGATCCGGTCAGCTCCCATGTGCCTAAATTATCATCTGAATCAGTTCCTTTATCGTAATATATTTTATTACCCACTTGACCGTCGACAACATACTCTTTTTTTACGCAGCGTATTATATTGGTCGATGGTTTACTATGGCCACTATTGACAACAACTCCCATCGCAACATAACCGTCTGGAGCAACAGGTAACCAGACCGATCCGTCATCATCTGCATCGGAACCTGAATCATTCCAGATATACTTATAATCGGTTGGAGCTGCTAGTATATTCTGTGCGTCAGAAATATCTTTTAAGATAACAACAGAAGACGAACCGCTTGGATCAGAATGCTTATTTGTTATCAGAGAACCGACCGGATACCAGCTATTACTGGTATCAGACACTGGCTGCCAGAAAGACGCGTCCTCATCGCCGTCGCTGCCTGCATCGTTCCATTTTTCTGAAAATTTAGAAGTATAACTCAGCAGAAGTCCGTTTTTTATTTCCATATATTGGGTATTATATATAACAGCCTCTACAGAAGCTGTTTTACCTGATGCTGATGTCACAACGATGTTTGTTGTACCTGTGGAAATACCTGTAATTGTAAGTTTATTCTCATCTATGTCGGCTGTTGCAACAGCCTCATTCTCGGATTTACAGGTAACGTTTTCTGTTTTCCCCTCTGCATTTTTTGCGTCAACATAATAATTCACAGTTTTACCAACCGCAGCAGAGCCGGTATTTACCGACACAAAAAGTACTGCTTTCCCTGCTGTTGAATCATCCGTTCCTGTAGTTCCATTACTGCATGCCATCGTAAATACTAATAAAAACACTATTTCTGCTGCATAAAAAATCTGCTTTTTCTTCATCTTCTTCTCCCTTGAGTTTATTTA
>JALNVF010000207.1 GCA_023231445.1 Treponema sp.
ACGATAAAAGTTCACCCGTACGGAGCCGTCTTCCACCGTATATTCCGGTACGGCTATACCGGCTTCCTGACATACGGCAAAAACACGCTGGATACCGGTTCCCCACTTTTCCACAATATGCATCTTCCGGAAAATATCCGCACGAATAAGCCTGTTGCGGATACTCGAACGGCCGGAAAGTATTTCTTTCTTTGTAAGTCCGCCGTACAGGCCTCCGGGAGAAAGTATTTCTATACGGTCGTCAAACACCGAAACCTGAATACAGGAGTGTTCAAGATAATTACGGTGCATAACGGCATTTACAATGAGTTCCCGTATTGCAGCAACGGGAAGTTCATATATATCCTCCCGCACAAGGCCGTTTATCCGCGCCCCCTTGTTTATATGCTGCAACCGTTTTAAGAAACCTTTTGTCTTCATCCGGTTCCATCAGTTTGAATTCTACGTTATCTGTTTCACCGTGCCGGATTTCGGATACTGTCACTTGGAGCCTCCTGGGTTATTGTCTTCGGCAACTACCCACCTGCCCGATTTCCTGCCGCCTTCCCGCGAAAGAATACCCATCTTCTGCAGACCGGCAAGATGATATTTTACACCATCGGCAGTTATCGTTCCCAAAAATGCGGCAATATCTTCCCGTGTCGCTGTCTCATGTTCCGACAGATACGTAAGTATCTTCTGATCGACGACAGACAGCTTTTGGGTAGTCTTTTGGGTAGTCTTTTGGGTAGTCTTTTGGGTAGTCTTTTGGGTAGTCATGCCTGCATGGTCAGCTTGCGGGGTATCTGCCGTCTTAAGCGGATAGAACGTCACAAACACGGCGTCGGCATCAATTCTGAACTCCGGGGCAGGATTACCATGCTCTTTACAGACCGTACGGATTTCCTGTATTCCCCGTCCCCACGATTCGATATATCCTGTGGAGTGATACAATTTCTTTGACCGTCTGCCCCTCCGCAATATTCATGGCAGCTGCCGACAATCTGTTCTTCCAGCAGTAAACATACCTTTTGCTGTCAATTCTCACTTCGTTATTTTATATCCCGTACAATTACATACGACGTACTTCTTCCGCCGGCAGCTTCTTTCTCCAGCACTCCGGCTTTTATCAGCTGATTGATATCGCGCGAGGCGGTATCCTGAGAGCAGGTGCATATCTGTGCCCATTTTGCGGTCGTCAGTTTTCCCTGCCAGCCGGTCAAGAGCCTGTCGAGCATCGTGCGCTGCCGTTCATTGAGCGGTACTTTTTCGTTCACCTTTTTCCAGAATACGATCCGTTCTCCCGTCTTCCGTATTTCCTGCATCGCTTCATCAATCGCAACCGTCATACAGGTAAGATACCAGGTGATCCAGCAGGTTATATCAAGTCCGCCGTGCTGCGCTTTCTCAAGTCCGGCATAATAAGCGGCTCTGTTCTTCTGAAGATGTGCCGACATACTGAAAAGCCGGTCGCCTCCCCGCTGTGAAAGAATCATATCGGCAAGAATCCGGGCAAGCCGTCCGTTGCCGTCGTCAAACGGATGAATACTCACAAAATACAGATGAGCAACGGCACTTTTTACCGGATACCCGCCGCATGCCGATGCGCTTTCATTGAACCAGCTGAAAAACCGGTCCATTTCTGCATCAAGTACAGCCGCAGGTGGAGCCATATAATGAACGTTTTCTTTTCCCATATTTCCGGAGACGACACGCATCGGCCCGTATTCATCAAGACGGTATCGGCCCGTCGTAATCTTATAACCGCCCGACATTCCAGAGGGAAAAAGGCGTGACTGCCATCCGCAGAGCCGTTCCTTTGTCAAAGGTACATTGCAGTTCTTTATGGCATCAAGCACAATTTCTACTATATAACTAGTCCTTTCAGAAATCTGATTCGAATAGGTCGCTCCGCTCCCTTTGCGTTCAAAGAAATTATTATTTTCTGCGCCTGCGGCGCAGGATGCATTAAGGCGCTGTATTGCCTCTGCGGTCAGAATATTCTCTGCACCGAGATGACGGGCAACGGACGAACGTATATCTTCCTGCGGGATATGCTCCCCTTCAATCTGAGCTGATTTTTCTATTTCACTGGTAATTGCAGAAACACTGCTTTCCAGATGAACGGAAAACCCGAGCGCTGCCATTGCACCTTCAAGCTCTGACTGCCGGTGTTCTGCCGCATCGGATACCACACGCACTTCGTCAGCATTCCATGTAAAGTGAGGCCAGTCGTCATTCTGCCAGATATATTCTTCCATATTTACAATACTACCTTAAAATGCGGAATATGGCCAGCTAATCTCCGCATATATTGCGGAGATTACGGTCTCTATTCTCCGCAACGTCACTTTTCTTCCCCTCTGCCAACGACAAAGCTTACCAGTTCAAAATCTTCCAGCCCGCGTATCTTTGCAGACAGCTCAGTTTGAATTCTACGTTGCCTGTTTCACCATGACTAATTTCAGATACTGCCAATTACAGCCTCCTGCGTTTTAGACAGAATATTTGATGATGCGCTTATCTTCAATTTCAAAGGAGAAAGTCACCGCAGTAAGAAATGTGAGACCGTTGCTCTAACTACGGTTAGAGACAACACAAATGGTTCTACTGAGAAACCGGTAATTTAACAGCATTATTTGTTCTGGGATGTTTGGTCACTTTAGTTGTTCCAGAATTGGCTTTTCTTGCTGTTCTAAAATTGGCTGATTTCACCGTCCGCTAACACTGGATAACAGCCCATTCTATCAGATTACATTTCAAAGAGCCATTTTTAGATTTCAAAGTGCCACTTTGACACTTTGAATCATTTCCAGAGTCCAAAGTATCATTCAAAGTGTCATTTTCAGACTGCAAAGTATCATTTGCGGCACTTTGAGCGTCTTTCGCAAACGGACTTTTGCCGGTCAGAAGATACCTGTTTTTTAGTTCATTGTGCTCATTCATAAGCAGATTACGGAAAAAGCGTTCAAGATATTCACCTGTAGAAGAAATACCGTTCCGGATATCTGCATAGTTTGTACGGACAAGTATACTGAGCCTAATGTCATTCGAACACCTGTACTTCCGGCGAATTATCAGCTCAAAAAGCTACACAGTGTGCAGCTTTTCTACTGCATTTTTCTTATATTCAAGAGTGCTGCCCACCTTTAACATCAACGTTGCATAGATATCGGTGATTTTCTGGTATGAAAGCCGTTCGCTCGAACGAATATCGCGTATTTCTTCAAGCAGTTCGTCAAAATAACGGGTACTGAACTTTGATCCGTACTTGAACCTGTCGCTGTCGAGTGCATATCCTTTCTGTATGTAACTGTGTAATATGGTTGTCGCCCACTGCCGGAACAGCGTACCTTTTTCCGAATTGACCCGATACCCTACGGCAATAATCATCTCAAGGGAATACAGCATCACCGGGCGTGTAACCTGACGCTTTCCCTCCGTTTGAACTACCGAGGATTCCCCGGTAGTTGCTTTTTCATCCAGTTCTTGTTCTTTATAGATATTTCTGATATGCAAAGAGATATTGTCTGTAGAACACTCAAATAGTTCAGCCATCCGTTTCTGCGTCAGCCAGAGGTTTTCGTGATCAAAGAGAACTTCTATATTTACCCGCCCGTCCGGCGTTGTATATAAAGCTATCTGATTATCAGGTGTTTTACTGCTGCTCATTTCATAATCTCCCAATATCTACCTTTATTCGGTTCTATACGGCTTGTCGCCGGTTGATTTTTTGAATTCCGGAATTTCTGTTTCCGTTCCTAAGGTCATTCGAACCATCGTTTATGCCCTCTTTTTACTGGTTATACCCTCACCTTATACCCTCTCTTCTGCGATTTAAACCCTCATAATTCAGGTTTCTTGACTGTGTCTGCCGCCTTCTGTGAAATAACTTTATCAGCCTGCTCTTTTCCCCTATACATATCAGTGATAAATTCTGATATAAACGGAGTCCTGAAATGACGACTGGCAATAAACAAAAGTTCTGGCAGACCTGACTGAAAACAAGAAAAATCCGAAAGATTTAACTGTTCGGGAGGCTTTTCTTCCAGAATTTTCTGCATATCTTCTATTTTATCTGGCAGCGGATGGATAACA
>JALNVF010000208.1 GCA_023231445.1 Treponema sp.
GTAGAATTAATATTTCCGGCAAGACTTCTTACTGCTCCGTTCATGTATTCAGTCAGTTCGTTCTGTTCCATAAAATCTCCTTTCTACAGTCGGGTCCCCCGGGGAACCGGATGTTCAGCTAATGAATAGTAGCTCTTTATCAGCATAATAGCTACTATTCATTAGCCTGTCAAGAAAAAACCAAAATTTCATCAATACGGTAAACGGAAGAAACAGGATACAAACAAAGCGACGTGAGTAAAAACAATTATGATGACTTTCTGTGATTTTTTTAGACGCTGGTAATATTGTGGAAATTTGTTACAGGTATCAGTAGACGGAATTCTCCATAATCATCACGGGCATTTGATAAATCAACATATTCAAGGTGCCAGGGCGCTTTCTGCTCCAATATTTTTGCTCTTCTGGCTGAATACAAGTCTTCGTAAAGTCCGTTGACGTCCGCCCATGTGAACCGTGACGGATGGGCCCCAGTAATAAGGCAGAATTCCCAGTAGCATCCGCTTTTTATGCTGATAAAATTCATGCCTGCCTGTACAACACTAAGAGGTTTCTGTCTGAGTTCTCCACAAGTAATATACATATTGTTTTCAGGACGGGAGCAATACGAAACAAATCCGATATATCTATTATATACATAATTGGTGTTTTCTTTTATTTCTTTGAAATAAAAATCAGAAGCAAAACCAGCGGCAGTACTGTGCTCTGCATTTTCACTGTCGGTTATCCATTTTTTTATTCCGTACAAAAAAGTATCTGGTTTAATGACAAGACGGGGAGGCAGAATTATACTGTCGTTACCTGCTTCAATATATTTTTCAGGATCTGCCCTTTCAGTAAATTCGAGAGGCTGTTTTTCAGTCATCCATCTGGCCGGTGTAATTCCAAAGCATGATTTGAATGCCCTGATATAACTTTGTTCGTATTCATATCCGGCCTCGCATGCTGCATCAGAGATAGTATAAGAATTTCCAGAAAGAAGAGTTTTTATACTTTCTGTCATTCGACGTTTTCGGACATATTGAGCAGGCGGACAACCGATTACAGTCCGAAATAAACGATGAAAATAAAATTTAGAAAAACCTGCTGCCTGTGAAATCATATCAAGGGAAACAGGTTTTTGAAGATTTTCTTCAATATATGAAATTGCTTTCTGAAGATGCATCAGACATGTTAATTCCATACGTAAAGATACAGCTTTTACAGCAGTTCTGTCAAATTTTTACAGGAGAGCAAGATATGTTTATACTCCAAACGAGAAAGAGTCTATATTTTAATTATGAAAAATCATTTTAATTTTGTTTTCACCGTTTTAATTTTTTTGTTGACTTTTACTTCATGCGTATCAATAGTACCACATGTAGTAAAAGATGTAAAAATACGCGATGTCTGTACTCTACTCTGTTTTAAATCCAAGGCAATAGGGAGAGGAAAACTTGAACCAAAAAGGTTAGGTAAAATTTGTGTTTCGATACCTGATTCATATGTAAACTTTCCGGAACGCAGATATCCTGTTATATATGCACTGCCGGGATTTGGGGACAGTGCATTATCTATGATTGAACCGATAAGACAAGATCTGAAGGAAATGCATAATCAGACAGAGTTTATTATTGTTTCGATTGATGGAGGCAACTGTCTGGGCGGTTCTTTTTTTTCTAATTCACCGGCAACCGGAAACTGGGAGGATTTGGTCGTACGGGAAGCTGTTACGTTGACAGACAGCAGATACCGGACTATTGCTGAACCTCAGAGCCGGATGCTTGCAGGTTTTTCAATGGGCGGTTTCGCTGCATGGAATATTGCATTAAAACACCCTGATGTTTTTTGTGCCGCATGGGCATGCTGTCCTGGTGCATGGGATGAGAACGGGTTAAAAGATACGCTTAAATCATGGGACAGCACATACAAAAATGCATACGGAGCAGCTTTTTCCCCTGATATCACGAAACAGTTCCCTTTTGCCCGTATTCCAAAATTTAACGGAACAGAGGAAGATGCAGCTGTCATTTCCGGATGGGAACAAGGATTCGGAGGTATTCATGAAAAACTTTCCGCCTATCAGAAAAAAGATATAAAACTAACATCAATAAGTTTCGCTTTTGGTTCACATGATCCCTATCCGTGGATTCCCCGTGGAACAAAATATATAGCACAAGCGATGGCAGATGCAGGACTACCCGTTGCAATCAAAGAATATCAAAGCGGTCATGAAATGACAGATACAATAATAAGAACAAGCTTTATTCCAGATGTAGATTCCATTTTTGCCGGGAAAGCGGTAAAAGAAAAATAAGGAAAAGATACTATGAATTACACAATATATACGCCTACCCGGATACTTTCAGGAAGAGGGCAGCTTAATAATTTACATATGCAGAAATTTCCCGGAAAAAAAGCAATGATTGTTATTTCAAACGGAAAGTCTGCAAGAATAAACGGATATCTTGACCGTACGCAGAATGAACTTACGGCAGCCGGTATAACATATTCCGTATTTGACAAAGTTCAGGCAAATCCTCTTAAGTCGGTCATAGAGGAAGGAGCCGTCTTTGTCCGTGAAAGCGGATGCGATTTTATTATTGCTCTTGGTGGCGGTTCCGTAATGGATGCAGCAAAAATTATAGCGATGCTGGCACCGCAGCCTTCTAGTGATTTATGGGAATATGTTGGTGGAGCAACAGGCAGACAGCACCCGCTTATAAAAGAACCACTTCCATGGATTGCCATAACAACAACAGCCGGAACAGGTTCCGAAGCAGACCAGTGGGGTGTTATTACAAATCCGGAAACAAAAGAAAAAATTGGCTGCGGCGGATATGATTCACTTTTTGCTGTTCTGGCAATAGTAGATCCTGATCTTATGGTATCTGTTCCGTCTACATTTACAGCATACCAGGGATTTGATACACTGTTTCATTCAGTAGAGGGATATATTTCCCGATTCCATAACCTTTTTAGTGATATGGTAGAACGTACTGCCATTGAAAATGTGGGAAAATATCTTGCTCGTGCTGTAAAAGACGGCAGCGATTATGAAGCGCGCGAAGGTATGGCTTTTGCAAATACCATGTCCGGCTATTCTATGGTTACCGGTACCTGTACAAGTGAACATTCTATGGAACATGCAATGAGTGCATATCACAGCAACCTTCCGCACGGCGCAGGGCTTATTATGATCTCAAAAGAGTACTTTACACATTTTATCAATAAACATGATTGCGATGACCGGTTTATCAGCATGGCGAAATTTCTTGGTAAAAACAATGCAAAGGAACCTATGGATTTTATTACTGCGCTGACAGATCTGCAGAAAGCCTGTAGTGTAGACGGTTTAAAAATGTCGGACTATGGGATAAATAAGGAAGAAGCAATGACTATGGCAAAAAATGCACGTGCAACGATGGGCGGATTATTTGCCTGCGACCCTACACCTCTTACCGATAAAGAATGTGCTGCTGTATATGAAAAATCGTACAAATGACAATACAGTAGTCAATCAGTTCTGTCGGTTATGTTTCGTGAGCATACAGAAAAAAATCAGTGAGATAGATCAGTTTAAAGTGTAACAGAAACTATGGAATGGCAAACAGATATATGCATACAAACGCTCATTTACTGCTTCTGTTTTTATTTTACAAACTGCCTGATGAATACCCCGCAGTATCCGCATACGCGGTATGCTGCGGAGACAGGCTGTATTTAATAGAAGAGAATATATTTCTTCATGCTGCAAATCACGAGAACAATGGTAAAGGAACGTATATGCCCTTTGCCAGGACGGAGTACTTGTATAACACGAAACAACAGAGCATCATCTGGCCTCAAATACGATTTTCCCGTCAACCATAGTCATAACCGGTTTCATATTCAGAATATCGTCTTCAGGAACAGCGAACAGATTCCTGTCAAGGACAGTAATATCGGCCAGTTTTCCCGGATCAAGTGTGCCAAGATCATTGTCCCGGTTCAGTGCGCATGCAGAACCGTAGGTATATGTCCGGAGCGCCTCGGCAAGTGTAATCCGCTGCTTCGGGAACCATCCGCCTTTCGGATGTCCGTCTTCATGCTGA
>JALNVF010000209.1 GCA_023231445.1 Treponema sp.
AAAATTTTTAAAACATACGAAACACTGACACCTTCTACATACCGGAATTCATATTATCGGACGCATATTAACGACCGGTAAAACATGGTTAATAAGGCTGCCCGTATATACTTGGAATTTATATCGGCTTTCTATACTTTTATCACATTTGTACGATTGTTTTTACACCCTCCTGTCTTATAATTCAAATTATCAATGAATTTCAGGAGGAAAAAAATGAAAATCAACAGAATTACTGTCTGCCTGCTCGCAGCAGCAATGGTATCTCTGGCTGCAACCGGATGTTCTTCAAAAAAGAAGGCAGCAGGTGCATCGGAAAGTTCAAAATTAAAGGTAACGCTGACCATGTGGGATTACTTTGAAGGGGTAAACTCCCAGCGGGGAGTCAAGGCACTGATAACGGCATTCAACGAATCTCAAAACGATATCGAAATCGATGCGGTCTTTACACCTCGCGACGAAATGGACAAGCAGCTTTCTATCGGGCTTATTTCAAACAAACTGCCTGACATCGTTCTCATCGACGGCTGCGATTATGCGTCCCGCATTTCAATGGGGCTGTTTGCTGATGTTTCCGATAACTTTAATAAAGATTTTGGTTCAAAGACCGACGATTTTTATGCAGGCCCCCTTCTTTCCTGTAAAGCGGGAGACAAATACTACGGGGTCCCGTTCGGATGCAACGATTTGGGATTTTTCTACAACAAGAATATGTTCAAGACAGCCGGAATTACAAATACACCGGCTACATGGGCAGAAATGACGGCGGTGTGTGCAAAGCTGAGCAAAAACGGCGTATATGGTCTTGCAATTTCGGCAATCAAAAACGACGAAGGATCTTTTCAGTTTATGCCGTGGCTTTATTCAACCGGCGCGACGTACGATAAAATCAACAGTACGGAAGGTATTAAATCATTTGCCCTGCTGCAGGATTATGTAAAGAAAGGATACATCAGCAAGGAAGCGATTAACTGGACTCAGGCTGACGCGGAAAAACAGTTCGCAACAGGCAAAGCTGCAATGATGCTCAACGGCCCGTGGAACATTGAAACAGTTAAGACCGATGCACCTCAGATGAATTTCGGTGTTATCGAAATCCCTAAAGACATACAGTACGCATCGGTTACCGGCGGCGAAAATATGGGAATCATCAAAGGACATCATGAAGCGGAAGCATGGGAATTCCTCAAATTTACGGTAACCAATTCGCTGCTCTATATCGACGATATGGGTTATATCCCGTGTCTGAAAAGTCTGGCGGCGCAGGACAAGACACTGGAAGACCCACTCATAAAACCGTTCGTCACCATCCTTGATTATGCAACACCGCGCGGTCCGAGTGCACAGTGGCCGAAAGTATCCGCCGCATTATATACAGCAGAACAGCAGGTAATGCTTAATCAGAAATCACCAAAAGAAGCAGCAGACGAAGCGCAGAAAGCTATTGATGCTGCCTTACAATAACATATTTAAAAATACTGCGGGATTGGCAATAAGGCTTTTCCCGCAGCCAAAAGGCGGTACCTGTTATGAAAACATATTTTACTAAAAAGAACCGGGAAGGATATTATTTTGTTCTTCCGTCGCTTATTTTTATGCTGGCGCTAGTCGGCTTTCCGATTGTTTATAATTTTGTCCTGAGTTTCAACAATACCGACGTAATTACAATCGGCCAGCACAGTGAAAAATTCGTCGGGCTGCAGAATTATATCGATCTTTTCAAGATATCGACAATGAAGACAAGTATCATAAATACGATAGTCTTTACGGCCGGAAGCATCATACTGCAGTTTGTTCTGGGATTCGCACTTGCGCTGTTATTCAATAAAAATTTCAGGCTTGCAAAACCAATCCGCGGTATTCTGCTCATCAGCTGGATGGTTCCCGTCACCGTGACGGCTTTGCTTTCAAAATTCATGCTCAGTTCCAGCGGCGGCATTATTAATGAGATTCTGCTGAATCTGCATTTTATCTCAAAACCGCTCGATTTCCTTGTATCACTTAACATGGCCATGCCGAGCGTTATCGGTATTAACGTATGGATAGGCATTCCGTTTAATATGATACTGCTCACGACGGGACTGAGCAACATTCCCGATTCTTACTACGAAGCGGCAGAGGTCGACGGCGCAAATGCTTTCGTACGGTTTTTCAAAATAACCCTTCCCCTTATGAAAGCTTCCATGCTGTCGGTAATCATACTCGGCGTTATTTATACGTTCAAAGTTTTCGATCTCATTTTTGTTAGTACCGGAGGCGGACCGGTTGATACAACGGAAGTAATGTCTACTTATGCGTACCGCCTTTCGTTTACGCAGTATTCTTTCAGCAAAGGAGCGGCGGTGGCAAACATTCTGTTTTTGATGCTGTTTGCAGTCGGCCTCATATATATACGGATGGTGGGAAAGGACGAGGTGATGGAATGAATGAATCAAAAAGAGAAAATGAGCTGACCCTCAATATCGTGAGCATTATTATAGCGGTCATCATGCTTTTCCCCATCTACTGGATGATATCATGTTCATTCAAGACTGATGCGGATATTTTCGCGAAAGTTCCCACACTGCTGCCGAAGCATTGGACGACAGACGCTTATGTAAGCCAGGTTGCCGGCGGCTCAACTATTTTCAGGTCGTTTTTCAACAGTATTATTATTGCATTGTCCACAATGATATTGTCATGCGGGCTGGCCATTCCGGGTGCGTACGGACTGGCGCGGTTCAGAATGAAGGGAAGCAGAGTATTCATCATGCTGTTTCTGGTTACGCAGATGCTTCCGGCAACGCTCATTCTCACACCGCTGTATCTCATTTTTAATAAACTGAACCTGATTGATACGTACTTTGCGCCGATTCTCGCCGACATGACGATCGGCATTCCGTTCGTCATCCTTATTCTCAGAACTTATTTTCTGAGCCTGCCCAAAGAGCTGGAGGATTCGGCAAAAATAGACGGCTGCAACACGTTTACGTCGTTTCTGAAAATCATGCTGCCCATTTCAACTCCGGGCATCATCATGTGCGCAGTCTTTTCGTTCCTGTTCGCATGGGGAGATCTTGCATATTCACTTACGTTTGTCAGTTCGGAAAACATGCGGTCTATGACCGCGGGAATTTACAATTTCATCGGCAAATACGGCATTCAGTGGAACTGCATTATGGCATACGGAACGGTCATAACGATTCCCGTCATTATAATTTTCGTATTTCTGCAGAAATATATTGTTTCAGGTCTTACGACGGGAGCTGTAAAAGGGTGACGACCGTCCGCACCGCTGACGCGGTGTCTTTATAGGAGTAACTATGAGTTCATTTTTCAGAATAGAGAAAAACAGGCTTGTGTGGGATTATAACCACGAAACGCTCTGGCTCGAGCCGTGGGGAAAGGACGGTTTGAGAATCCGGTCGACAGTTGCAGATAAAATGGATGAAAACGACTGGGCACTGCTCGCGCCGGAAAAACGTTCCGCAGCCATCACGGAAGAAGAAAGTTCCGCAAAAATAGTAAACGGAAAAATTTCAGCTGTAGTTACGGCGGCAGGGAAAATTACGTTCTATAATCAGGCCGGCACCGTATTGCTGGAGGAATTTGTGAGGAACCGCAGGAACGTACTTCAGGACTGCAGCGCACTCGAACTGGAAGCGCGGGAATTCAAACCTGCCGCGGGAAAAATTTTCCGGATTACGGTGAGGTTTGAATCAGAGCCGGAAGAGAAGCTGTACGGAATGGGCCAGTATCAGCAGGAATTTCTTAACCTGAAAAACTGCTCGCTCGAACTGGCACAGAGGAATTCGCAGGCAAGCGTACCGTTCCTTTTGTCGAATCTCGGATACGGCTTTTTGTGGAATAATCCCGCAGTGGGTAAAGCCGTATTTTCAAAAAATATAACGGAATGGACCGCATTGTCCTCAGCGCAGATTGACTACTGGATAACTGCGGGAGATAC
>JALNVF010000210.1 GCA_023231445.1 Treponema sp.
ACCGGAACTAAATAATAGGAGATAGGCAATGCCTACAATAAATCAACTGATTCATCAGGGTCGCAAGTCTGCTGCTAACAGAACAAAAGCTCCCGCGCTTAATTCCTGTCCGCAGAAACGTGGCGTTTGCACACGTGTTATGACTATGACTCCGAAAAAACCGAACTCTGCTCTTCGAAAGATTGCACGTGTTCGCTTAAGTAATGGAATTGAAGTTACTGCATATATTCCGGGTATCGGACATAACCTGCAGGAACATTCCGTCGTATTGGTCCGTGGCGGACGTGTAAAGGATCTTCCTGGTGTACGTTACCATATTATCCGCGGAACAAAGGATACTCTCGGCGTCGATGGACGCAAGCGCGGTCGTTCAAAATATGGCGCTAAACGGCCAAAGGCATAAGGATAACGGAGGTACAGTATGGGAAGACATAAGAAGTCCATTGACCGTCCGATTACTCCGGATGTCAAATATAACAGCAAGGTTGTTTCCAAGTTTATCACGCGTATGATGCTTCAGGGAAAAAAAGAGACCTGCAAAAAAATCGTTTATTCAGCTATGGATAATCTCAAAACTAAAACTGATAAAGATCCGCTTGAAGTATTCCTGAAAGCGATCGAAAATGTAAAACCGATGGTTGAGGTAAAGTCCCGCCGTGTCGGTGGTGCAACATATCAGGTTCCTATAGAAATTCGTGATTCACGCCGCGAAGCTCTTGCAATGCGCTGGGTTATTGATGCAGCACGTTCCCGCAGCGGTCACGGTATGGCAGATACACTTTCTGCAGAATTGCTTGATGCGTATAACAATACTGGTACTGCTTTTAAAAAGAAGGAAGATACTCACAAAATGGCAGAAGCCAACAAAGCTTTTGCACATTACAGATGGTAGTGTTGTCCGTAGTAAATTTTTTTACTGCAATCCGGGCTTTTTAATGAAGGCCCGGATTTTTTTAGCACCGCCTGTAAAGTTTAGTTTCTTCTATATATAGAGTCTTTTATTAAAAATGAAAGGATTCCGTTTTTTAACGTTCAGGCACTTGAAATAAATTTCTAAAAAGTGTATAAATAAAGAACTCTGTCAGCATCTGTTTATGGGGCTGCCAGTTAAGGGTTCTTTGAGAGTCAGACGGACGAAAAAGTCCGGTATTACCGTAAAGTCAGCCGCTGAAAAACGGCTTTCAGGTGAATACAGCCCTTGTTTGCGATATTCAGCTGCCGTCGGCAGATGATATAGATTGGTAATTGGAGCGCATTAAGGGATTTCTGACTGGTCTGCTTGCAGACGTCAGGCTCGAGGATGCCAAACCAGTTATCAAAATGCTAAGTTTGATGATGATCGGTGGTACCGGCCCAGAGTGTTCCGAAATTAGGGAATGCTGTGAGGGAACGAAAAGTTCTTTGTCCGTATTATCACTTCTCACCTTATCAATCCATGCAATTAATAGTGTGTATGCGAATGCGTCGTTTTCTGTAGAAAACTGACCCGTTCTGGCTTAAAGTGCAACACATAAAATTAAGTATGTCGGATCAGAAAAATCCGGCAAGGAGAAAATCATGGCAAAGGAAAAGTTCATTAGAACTAAACCCCACATGAACGTTGGAACCATCGGCCACGTAGACCATGGTAAGACCACTCTGTCAGCTGCTATCACACAGTACTGCGCACGTAAGTATGGTGACCATGCTCTCAAGTATGATGAAATTGATAATGCTCCTGAGGAAAAAGCACGTGGTATTACAATTAATACACGTCACCTCGAGTATCAGTCAGATAAGCGCCATTATGCTCATATCGACTGCCCGGGACATGCTGACTATATTAAAAACATGATCACTGGTGCAGCACAGATGGATGGAGCTGTTCTTGTTGTTTCTGCTCCTGACGGTTGTATGCCTCAGACCAAAGAGCATCTTCTGCTCGCCGGCCAGGTTGGCGTTCCGAAAATCATCGTTTTCCTTAATAAATGTGACCAGTTTGATCCTTCTGAAGCGGATGATATGATTGAAATGGCTGTGGAAGATGTAAAGGACACGGTAAAGAAATACGGATTCTCAGAGGATACTCCGATTATTAAAGGCTCTGCTTTTAAAGCGCTGAACAGTCCTGAAGATCCTGCCAACACAAAATGCATTGAAGAACTGCTCACCGCTATGGATACATGGTTTGATGATCCTGTCCGCGATGATGAAAAGCCGTTCCTTATGCCGATTGAAGACATCTTTACAATTACCGGACGTGGTACTGTTGTAACAGGCCGTATTGAACGCGGTATTATCAATATGAACGATGAAGTTGAAATCATCGGTATTAAACCGACTGCTAAATCAACGGTAACCGGCATTGAAATGTTCCAGAAGACCCTTGATCAGGGTATGGCTGGTGATAACGTCGGTATTCTTCTTCGTGGTATTGAAAAGAAAGATGTTGAACGCGGTCAGGTTCTTGCAAAGCCGGGTACAATTCACCCGCATACAAAGTTTGAAGCTCAGATTTACGTTCTTACGGAAGCTGAGGGTGGGCGCAAAAAGCCGTTCTTCAGTGGTTATCGTCCGCAGTTCTATTTCCGCACAACTGATATTACCGGAACAATTGAGCTTGAAGCTGGTGTTCAGATGGTAAAACCGGGTGATAACGTAAAAGTCGTTGGTGAACTTATTCACCCGATCGCTATGGACGAAGGACTTAAACTTGCTATCCGTGAAGGTGGTCATACGATCGCTTCCGGACAGGTTGTAAAGATTATGGAGTAATTTCGTAATTGACGGGGTCTGCAGTTCTTCCCGGATTTCAGATTCCGTCCTTACGATTGGAGGAATAATGGCTAACGGTAAGATTCGTGTCACGTTACGCGCATATGACGCAGAAGTGATCGATCAGAGTGCAAAAGCCATCGTGCAGACTGTACAGAAAGCGGGTGCTAAGGTTTCCGGACCGATCCCGCTTCCGACAAGAATCAATAAGATTACGGTGCTTCGTTCGCCACATGTCAATAAAAAGTCACGTGAGCAGTTCGAGATGCGCACACACAAGCGTCTTATTGACATCCTTAATCCTACTTCAGATGTGATGGATTCACTTATGAAGCTGGAACTGCCTGCCGGTGTTGAAGTAAAAGTAAAGCAGTAAATTCTGTCTGTCAGGCGGAACTGCTGAAATAAACGGTACGGTCCCGAGGATCCGGGATGGCGGCCGATTGGAGACGAAGAAAAACTCTTCGGCTCATAGGAGAATATCAGAATGAAAGGTCTGATTGCAAAAAAAGTAGGAATGACACAGATCTTCGATGAAAGCGGTGACCTGATACCGGTAACTGTGATCCGCATCGATCCGAATACTGTTATTGCTACAAGAACAAAGGAAAATAACGGCTATGATGCTGTCGTCCTCGGTGTTGATGAAGTTAAACCGGTGGCGCTTACAAAAGCATATAAGGGCCAGTTTCCTGAAAACATTACCCCGAAACGGACTCTTAAAGAGTTCCGCGACTTTGAAAAGGCCGATGCGAAAATCGGCGACCAGATTGGTCTGGAACTGTTTGACGGTTCTCGTTTTCTTGATGTTACAGCTACCTCCAAAGGTAAAGGTTTCCAGGGTGTTATGAAACGCTGGGGAATGCACGGCGGACGCGCATCTCACGGATCAAAATTTCATCGTGAGCAGGGCGGTACGGGAATGTGTACAACTCCTGGACACAGCTTTAAGAACATCAGAATGCCTGGTCATATGGGGTTTAAACGCATTACTGTTCAGAATCTCAAAATTGTAAAAATTGATCCTGAACTCAATGTAATTATGGTTCGCGGGGCTGTTCCCGGGAATAAAGACTGTACGCTGATCGTCAAGTCCGCGGTAAAGAAATAACGACAGAAGGTGACTAATTATGGAAAAGAAAGTCTATTCAGTCGATGG
>JALNVF010000211.1 GCA_023231445.1 Treponema sp.
TGCAGTAGATAAACTGTCCGTATTTCCATCCCAACCGATTATTATTTTTGCTGTATATTTACCATCCTGATAATTCATAAGACGGATATACACGCGTTTATTTCCACCTGCATCCGGTAAAAACGGCGACGGAGTCTTTACCGTTCCGGAACTTGTATCATAATAGCTCAGCTCCTTATAGCTGTACGTTTCTATCATTTTATCGGCTGCGGCAGAATACGTCGTCGACGAATTAAGGGAAGTTATGGCGCTGTATGCCGTTGCCATGGTGGAATAATTATTAAATATTTTGTAATAGACCGCCGTACCAAGATAATCAAATTCGGAGGAGGCTGTCTGTCCGCTGTCGTTAGTATAAAAATCAAAATACCGCTGAGCATAATCCGATGTATCGTACGTCGGTTGATTTCTTACATTATATGGTGCCTCGACCATATAATACTCGTCAAGACCGCACCCGGAAAAAAATAAAAGACAGCATACCGACAGAGAAAGTAAAAAATGGAAACAATATTTTCTCTGCATTTTGCTGCCTTTATTCATATTAAAGAAACAAACAGGAATATATCCGGTTACTCGATTTTTCCGTCGGCTTTCAGCGAAATAAGACGGGTCTTTGCAAGATGAGCCCATGAATCGTCGGGAGATTTGTCGTTTACCTTATTATAAGCATCTGCCGCTTTTTTGTAGTCGCCCTGTGATTCATAAACACGTCCCTGACTGAACCGTGCATGCGCAGCAAGTAAGAATTCATCCGTATCGGCAGCTTTTCCGTATAAAAGTACGGCATTCGGAAGGTCGTTCGCTTCTTCACAGCAGACAGCTTCATTATAATATGCGAGCGGAGCGGTATATGCCTTTTTTTCTTTCAGAGCTGCAGCAGCCCAGTAGGTCTTTGCGTCTGCATAATTCTTACGCTCATAGGCAATATCTGCTGCAAGCATATTTGCACGTACGCCGACAATGCCACCCTTCTTTAAATACGGTGTAATTTTTGTCATGGCACCGGCACGGCGCGTTTCAAGTTCCGTCTCCTGTAAGCCGGAAGAATCCTTTGTAAGTTCATATTCTATTGTATCAATACGTGCAATTCCCTTTTCATTTGACTTTGACGTTATCACCGTAAACACACTATAAAAGACTATACCGGCAACTACCACAGCCGTAAGGATAATCAGGGGCATACGATGCCGCATAACATATCCGGAAACTTTTTCATCAGCATTAGCTTTATTGATTTTTTTGTCTGCCATTTTATTTACTCCTCACACTCACACGCTGTCTATATCTCATCACGGATGTGCAGCTCGTTTAACAAACGAGACACGTATGTCCGCTGAATACCAAGTATTTTTCCGGTTTTTGTCTTGTTCCACGAAGTTTCTTCCAGTATCCGCAGTACGTATGCCCGTTTAAAACGGTTCATCGCTTCCTTTAACGAACGGTCGGCGGTTGATTCTCCTGCGCACTCTGCGGCAGTATTATTGACAATACTGTCCTCTGATGGAACAGCAACCGTATTTATACGAAGATCGTCCGCATTAATCAGCGGCGGTTTTCCCAGAACACACGCACGTTCAATCGAATTCTCAAGTTCCCGTATATTGCCGGGCCAGTAATATGAATAAAGTGCATCCATAGCAGTCTGAGAAAATCCTTTAAAATTTTTCTTCGTTTCTATACTGAATTTCTTCATAAAAAAATCGGCTAAAGCCGGAATATCTTCCTTCCGTTTTCGCAAAGGCGGTACATTAATCGGAACTCCGCTCAACCTGAAATACAAATCACTTCTGAATTTCTGCGCACTCATCATCTGTTCCAGATCACGATTTGTAGCAGCAACTATCCGCACATCAACAGAAATCGTACCGCTTGATCCGACTTTCTGAAAAGTCTTTGACTGAATTACGCGAAGCAGCTTCGCCTGAAGTTCAAGCGGCATTTCTCCTATTTCATCCAGAAATATTGTCCCGCCGTCCGCTGTTTCGAAATATCCTTTATGTTCGGTCTTTGCATCGGTAAACGCACCCTTTACATGTCCGAAGAGCTCACTTTCCAGCAGATTAGGCGCAAGCGCCGCACAGTTTACTCTGATAAAAGGCTTCTGTGCCCGGTCGCTCTTCAGGTGAATCTGCTCTGCAAAAAGCTCCTTTCCGACTCCGCTTTCCCCCGTAATAATCACTGACAAATTTGTTTTTGCAATCTCGTCAATCATTTTCATAAGATCAAGCATGGCAGGACTTTTCGCTATAAACGGATGATACTCACTGCTTGCAGACAGATTACTTTGAAGAACAGAAATTTTCTCTTTAGCAGACTGATAACTTGTCGCGTTTTCATACGCAATAGCAGCCTGATTGCACAACATGTCAAGAACTTCAAGGTCATGTCCGTTAAAATTCCGCGCCCCCGCCTTATTGATCAGCTCAATAACTCCGATACAGTTATTGCGGACACACAGAGGAACGGCAATCATCGTTTTGGAAATATATCCCGTTTTATTCTGCACCTGATCCGAAAAACGGGAATCTCCGAGGACATCATTCAGTATAAGCGGCTCCTTATTTGCTGCCACCCATCCTGCAATGCTGTTTTTTCCGACCGGAATATTCTTTGCCTCATCACCCTTAGGCCCGAGAGCAACAGCAAAACGCAGATTTTCATTGCCATTATTCACAAGCAGAAGTGACGAAGACTCACATTGAACAAGACGCATTGCCGATTTAAGAATATAAACCAGCAATGCGTCTATGTCTGTATAATCAGAATTTATTCTGCTGTTGATTTCGATGAGGGTTTTTAGTTCGTCTAAACCAATCGAATCCATCGTCGCAATCTTCAAAGGATATCAGTTCTTCTGCTGTGTATTCAGGAAATCACCGAATGTATATGCACCGTCGTCATCAGACTTGGACATATACTGTGAAATTTCTGCACGTTCCTGAGCTTTCTTGAACTCACGTACGGAGAATGCAACCTTTTCCTTCTCTGTATTGACATCAACAACATACACGTTGATTTTATCACCTACTTTGTAATTCTTTACAGCTTCTTCAAACGGTGTGTCGCGGTCCTCACTTAAATTTGCCTTATTCACCAGACCTTCGATTCCGTTCGGAGCTTTTACAAAAAGCCCGAAATCAGTAATAGACGTAATTTCACCCTCTAGTGTTGATCCCGGTCTGTACTGTTCCGCAAACTGTTTCCATGGATTATCAGAAAGCTGCTTTATACCAACTTTGATACGGTGATTCTCAGGATCGTTTTCTATAACGACAGCCTCAATTTCCTGATCAACCTGCAGTTCGCTGCCCGGATGCTTCACTTTCTTTGTCCATGAAATATCGTCCGCATGAAGGAATCCGTCGATACCTTCTTCCAGAGAGACGAAAGCACCTGCATTTGTAAGTTTTACAACTTTGCCGGTTACTTTCTTCCCGACCGGATATTTTTCACCGATTGAATCCCACGGATTAGCCGTAACCTGTTTAAGGCCGAGAGAAACGCGTCCTGCCTGAATATCATATCCGAGAATCATGCACTCAACAACGTCACCGACATTTACCATATCGGACGGCTTGTTGATTTTTTTCGTCCATGAGAACTCACTTATGTGAACAAGACCTTCAATTCCCTCTTCCAGCTCAATAAATGCGCCGAAATCGGTAAGTTTTGTTACTTTCCCTTTTACAACATCATTAACGTGATATTTTTCTTCAAAATGCATCCACGGATCTTCTGAGAAATGTTTAAGAGACAGATTAATGCGCTTTTCTGCAGAATCCATACGGATTACTTTGAGTTCTATTTCCTGTCCTTTCTTTACAAAGTCTTTCGGACGTGCAACGTGACCCCAGCTCATATCGTTAATATGAAGCAGACCGTCGAAA
>JALNVF010000212.1 GCA_023231445.1 Treponema sp.
AGAAAAAGACGTATCGCAGAAGTCATATCAAGACCGATCGATGACAATAATTTTTCTGACTGCTTTTTGAGTTCCGCATCCACACGGGTTTGAATAACCGCTGTTTTCATACTGCCTCCCTTTATTTTCACTCTAATAGTAGAAATACTTAGCAGGCTTGTTTCTCTCCTCTTTTCATCATTGCTATTCGGTCCTACCGGATTATAATTCCGTAATAAAAAGCCGCAATCAACATATACTTCATATCCGGTTAATGCCGCGCATGTATTCTCTGAAAAAATATCTGAAACCCGCGTAAAAACGTAAAGTGCTGGCGAATTATATACAGGAGGATCTCCTGTATGAATCAGAAAATACTCAGACTCAAAAAGCCGGAAAACGCCGGTGAAGCCCGTAAGATCATCAGTCCCACATCGGATATGTTCGCCCGGTATCTCCTTGCAGGCGAGGGGCATCGCCTGCTCACCGAATCGTTCATCAATGCCGTACTAGAAAACAGCGACGATCCGCTCATACAAACGGTGGAAATCAAATCGCCATTCAATCTTGCCGACTGGGCCGACGACAGGGAAACAATTCTCGACGTCAAGGTAGCCGACTCCACAGGGGCTCTGTACGATATCGAAATACAGAACGCTCTCCATCGGGGTTTCTTTAACCGTCTCGCACTCTACTGGGCACAGATGTACGCAGGTCAGGCGGAATCAGGGACACCGTATGAAAACCTCTGCCCGTGTACCGTCATTGCACTGCTCCACGAAAATATCTACCCGGATATGAATAAACCGCACACCTGTTCCGTCACCGTCGACAGACGAGAAAGGAGCAGACTGTTTTTCCCGGACAGCCCTGCCCGGTATCATATTCTTGAGCTTGATAAATTTGAACTGAATGAAAAACAGCTGTATACTGTAGACAGCAGGGGAACACAGGAACCGGTAAAACAGAAATTATGCAGGTGGCTCAGGTTTTTCAAAGACGGCGCACGGGAGGATTTTATGACACGGTACGGCGAAACAGACACGGACATTGCGGAAGCAAAAAAGACATATGAAGACTTCATATCGGACGAACAGGCCCGTGACGCCGAGTTCCGTCACCGCATATACCTTATGGACCGTGCGCAGGAACAGTCCGACGCGCGGAAAGAAGGTCTGGCTGAAGGTACAAGAAAAACCACACTTACAAACGCACGCAATCTTAAACGGCTCGGGGTATCGGATAAAATTATTGCAGAGGCAACAGGATTAACACCCGGAGAGATTGCGGCATTGTAGAATCTCACAATACTCCCCTTTCAACAGGAATACTGTTTTCGTTGTGTACATAATGAGATTTTCTCCCCGATTTCACTTCTGCATTAATGACGAATAGTTAAAATTATGTTCCCGTGCATAAGAAATAAAATCCTTCTCTTCTTTTGTTACTCTTATTTGAAATTTCAATGGCTGAGTAAATTTCTGTTTTCTTCCGGCATTTTCTCTTGCTCCTCCATGTCCGAATCTGTTTTCATAGAAAGCAAGCCCTGATTTTTTCATATATTCTTTTTCCGAAATAATCTTTTCGTCTTTTGTAACTTCTGACTGTAATTTTTTTGTAACATAACCTTCTGAATCTTTTACAAAAATATAATCCATAATTAAACCTCCTTTAACCTTCGTTTTGCAAGTCTGATCTTTTCTTTCGGAGTTTTTTGTGTTTTCTTAACAAAAACAACTCCTATCAGGACAATCTTCCCCGGCTGATACGTAAACAAAGAACGAATCTCTTTGGATTTAATTTCAAAAATCTTTCCCTGCAGATGTTTTACATGAACAAATTCAATTCCCTTACTCTCAATGGTCTCATATTCGGATTTGATCAAAACCTGCTGTTCCTGTTCCAGCACTGAAATTTCTTCTACTGCGGCATCAAGTTTATCCACTTTAAATGTCATATCTTAAGTATAAAAAGAAATTTTGAATTTGTCAACTTTTTCAAGTCGTCAAACATTCTGCAGAGTTCTACCGTATTTTTATCTGCCGGCGTACGAATGGATGGCGAAAAAACAACACCATAGCAGCAGTTTTCTTCTTGAAGAAAATGCAATGAATCTGTACACCCGGGCCGGTTCCGGTAAAAAACACGGCAGTCATATACGGCGGCACTACCGCACAACCTGCTTCCGGTTACTGCGGTGCGTATTCCCCGGAAAAATATCTGAAACCCGCGTAAAAAGATAAAGTGCACGCGAATTACTCTGTATGGAAAATCCATACACAATTCCGGTCATCCTGACCGGCCCTCCGTACCGGGCCCACCGGCCCGGACCGTTCCGTCGAATGCCTGCTGCGCATCCGCGCGGACAACACGTATACAAGCTGCCGGAGTAATACGGCTGTAAAACTGTGACAAAAATGAAATTTTGACACACGTATATTTTAGGCGTATACTCAAGATGGTTGTATGACTGCAAAAGACATCATGAAGCTGCTTCAAAAAAACCAGAGAGTACGGTATGAGAAAAATTACATATATTGCAGTCTGAGAACCGGATGAAAACGGCTGTTTTTCCGGCTGGTTCCCTGACCTTCCCGGCGGCACCAGTTATGGGAAAAACATCGAAGACGCCCAGCGTATGGCAAAAGAAGCGCTGGAACTTCATATTTACGGTATGTAAAAAAGATTTCTCAATTTTCACTGGAAATAAATACCGGGTTGATTTCACTAATCTGTAAAAGTTGTTTGTCATTCGTTAAAAAAACATCACATCCCGTTTCAATACAGGCAGCGGCCTGAAGAGCATCCATACCTTTTATACTGCCGTATTTCGCCCTGATTTTCGCAGCTGTAATGGAAATTTTATCACCTATATCAACAACATTGACTGTAAGAAGTCTTTTAAAAGTTTCAAAAGTGCGTACCTTCAACAGGTTCTTCTCTCTAAAAGGAACAACAAGGTATTCTGTATTTGTAACAGTTGAAGTATAAAACGCGGCACCGGATTTTAATCCGCCAAAAATAATATCCCTTATTACTGAAAAATAAGGTTGAATCCCTTCCAAATAGTAAATTACGGGAGCCGTATCAAGAAATATTTTTTTTGTAGGGAACCTCTAAAAACAGAAGTTTTTAGAGGTAACTCTGATAGTGCGATGTTTTAAGTCGCGATATTACAGCGACTTAAAACTCGACGGCATCTCTAAAAAGTCACTGTAAGTGAGTTTTTAGAGGTGCCCAATACCTGCGTGGCTTAACAAAAAAGCGGAAGATGCAGGTATGAATTTCAGCCGCATACTGCAGAATGCACTCAAAAAAGCTCTTGCATAAAAACTTACAGGAATTTTGATTCATTCTGTTTCTATTTGTTAAGCAGATCCGCATGCGATCCTGTTCTAACGAGCGTAAGAATTAAATTTTTTCGGTCTTTTAAATAGAGCAATAACCAGTCTCGAGCAATGTGACATTCACGAAACTGTTTCATAGAACCTTTGAGTTGATGGTCATGATATTTTTCCGGTAAAGGATTACCGTCTCTTAACTGTTCCAACAAATCCGTTAATTCTTTCATGTTATACTTACGCTTACTCATAAGCTTAACATCCCTGCTGAAAGATTTAGTATAGGTAAACGTATAACTCATTTTTTGTATGCCGGTTCATCTTCTGCCACTTCAAGGATACTGTTCATCATTTCGTTTACATTACTATACCGTTCGGCCTTTTCCCTGCCACTGGCAATTTCTTCCGCTTCCTGTGCAGCTTCAAGTGTTTCATCATTAAAAACCTCTTCCGGTGCAGAAGGTTCAAAAGGAATTTTCCGCTGATTTACAACCTGTGTAAGAAAAAGACGTATCGCAGAAGTCATATCAAGACCGATCGATGACAATAATTTTTCTGACTGCTTTTTG
>JALNVF010000213.1 GCA_023231445.1 Treponema sp.
ACTGCAGATTTTAAACTTGCGATGAACTAAAATCATGAAAAGTACGGTCATCCTGTCTTTACGTACTGTGTTGTTTGTTTGCTTGCTTTGCAGTAGTATAAAAGGAAAAAGGAGGTTTACCATGATGTATCCTTATATAACGCTCGCAGATGATACCGTTATTATTCACTCCGATATAAAGGAAAAGAACGGAGAACCTGCTGTAGAAGTAAATTTTGAACGTCCGGTAGAAGACGGATTTATTTCAGCACGTTGCGAACTTCCTTCTTATCACTGGTTATTCAATAAAGGTTTTTCGGATAAAGACATTTCTTTTTTTGAAGAATTATTGCATCATAATGCGCATACTATATTTGAATTTGCCAGGAAAGGCGGCATGTGCTGTGCCTAGTATTTTTAAGATCGGCAGTTATCTCGTTTTTTTCTGGTCGGGTGATACTGACGAACCGATTCATGTTCATGTGGCTCAGGGGAAACCTTCCGAGAATGCTACAAAAATATGGCTTACCGCTGCAGGAGGCTGTATTGTGAGTCATAATAAAAGCAGAATTCCTGAACAGGAATTGAATGATATACTGAAAATTATCAGCGATCAGTTTTTCTATATCTGTAACTTATGGAAATCTTATTTTGAAACAGATACAATCAAATTTTATTGCTGAAGAATATTAAAACTATTGGTACAGGATGTATGGGAGCGTTTGATGAAATTGCACTCATAAACGGACTGTCCGCTGTTTACTTTTGTTTTCCGCCGTACATCATGACGCGAATTGCGTTTGCCGTTACGAGGAGTGCGACGCCCGTATCGCCGAATACCGCGACCCACATGTTTGCAATCCTGAGCGCACCAAGTACCATCTGCACAATCTGAAGAAGAAAGGCAGTGAAGATGGTTATCAGGAAGTCGAACTGATTCATAGTAGGGGTGCAGCAGGGTAACGGCCTGTGAGGGATAAAATCTTACCCGAAGGGATCAGCAATATTGTGAAGAGGGAAAGGGACACATGGCCTGTACAGGTGACAGAATAACCATGCAAACAAAACTTGACCTCATATCCGGTTAATTCTGAAAGAATGATTGGTAAACAGTATTAAAGAGCCGTATGCGTTAATAGCGCACGTACGGTTCCGTCGGTTGCAATATCGCGATAAAACTGAACACGTCTGTAAGTTTTCGGTAAATCTCATAATCCTTCTATTCCTTTTATGAATATTTTATTAGTATAGCACAAAATTATCCGTGCGGTAACATTGTGCCGGAAATTTTCATTCATGCAGCTTAAAAAGTGCAGCTGGCACGTCCTGCACTTTACTGGCGCCAAGGCATACATTGCAACGCTGCCTCCCATACATTACACTGCATGCCTCCCTAACGTTCCAACGTTAGCTACCCTGACGTTCCAACGTCAGCCTCCCTGACAGTGCACTGTATGGCATGGTAACAGTGCTTCGTGCGCGTAACCTTGTTTTTCCAACCGGTTATCGGTATGATATATAAAGGATATGGACGAGGGGGAAGGTAATTATTCATGAGAGATACTTCCATAACCGGACTTTCTCAAAATACGCTTGATTTTATACGCAGTATACTTGTTCAGTATCAGTCAGTTTCGCAGGCTGTAATTTTCGGAAGCCGGGCAAAAGGAACTTTCAGAGAAGGCAGTGATATTGATTTATGTCTTAAAACTGATACGGGGTTTTCGCATGAAGATTTACTGCATATCAGGCGGGCCTTTGACGAATCGGCATTACCGTACGAAGTCGATATTCTCTTATACGAAACATTGTCAAACAGAGATCTTGTTCAACACATACAACAGGTCGGAATACCCGTATACAACAGGCAGGTATAGATGACGACCGAAATACCGCAGATACGCTGGAAACAACGTCTTCAGAATTTTAAAAACGCGCTTTTAAACCTTGAAGAGGCAGTACAGCTTTCACAGATCAGAAAGCTGTCAAAACTTGAAAAACAGGGAGAACTGAAAGCATTCGAGTTTACTTTTGAACTTGCATGGAATGTCATGAAGGATTATCTTACTCAGCAGGGGATAAACGGCATTATAGGCAGCAGAGGAGCTTTCAGGACAGCTTTTCAGAACGGTCTTATCACCAATGGAGAAGAGTGGATGAATATGATCGACGACAGAAACCTTATCTCACACGATTATGATGAAAAAACAGCGGACGCCGTTACGGAACGGATAGCCGGTTATGCAGAACTATTCAGAACGTTCGCGGAAAAAGCTGATACGCTGGAATAGCACGGATTTTTCCGTACTGTAAAAAATCATACAACGGACAGTATAGTTATAGCGCCGAAAGCTGCTTTTTATTCCGCAGTCATTCCGGTATACTTTATATATGTCTGTTTCCTTTTTCCGTATGTCCGCATCTGACGTTTTCTGTGATACGGCAGAGACGGCCCGCTATCTCGGGTATGCAAAAAGCACTTCTCCCGATGGTATTGTTTCCGTACTTATTCACGAATCGTGTGAGCAGATGCATAAACTGCTTGCTCCCCAGTCTGTTTACGATATTTTCCCGCTTGCTCACGGAGCAGACGATCTGCTTTCGTTTGCCGGTACGGAACTTCATTCGGTCGATTTGTCGCGGAATCTGGTAAACTGTACGCGCGTCGTGCTGTTTGCGGCGACCATAGGACCGCAGGTTGACTCACTTATACGCCGAACGCAGCTGGGCGGTAAAGCTGATGCTGCCGTCATGCAGGCTGCCGGCGCCATGTTCATAGAGTCGTTTGTTGATTCGCTGAACAATCAAATCAAAGCTGACGAAGCGGCGGCAGGACATAAGACGCATCCGCGCTACAGTCCCGGTTACGGGGACGTGCCGCTTTCCGTGCAGCGGCTGTTTTTCTCGCACCTTCCGTGCAGCAGAATCGGACTCACGCTTATGGATACGCTCATCATGGCACCCGAAAAAAGCGTGACGGCCTTTATCGGAATAGAATAATCGTAAACAGGAGTACATATCCATAAGAGACGTAAAATTATTCCTGTGATTACGAGCCTTCGGATAAATGAGTTCATGCAGTACGACATCGTTTCATAATACTTCGGATTCACCGGATTCTTTCCAATGATCTTCTTACATATGTTGTTTTTTATCATTTCTGCAGCATTCTTCTGCTCCGGTAATAATCCACTGTCCTTTTTTTTGTTGAGCCGACGTGTTTTATAACGTTGTTCCTTTGCAATATTTTCAGATTTACTTTATGCCGTCTTTCGTTATGCCTGCAATGTTCCGTGTCATTTCCGTATGTGCAGTGGCAGCGGTTTTCCGTATATAGGCCACAATCAGCTTCTGCGAATTATTCAGTTTCGAGATGGTTTCTTGGGCAGTTTGTTGGGTAGTTTGTTGGGTAGTTTTATCGTCCGTATATGAAGGGCGGTAAAAAAATAACCCGGAACCCCGGCTCTCAACCATGCCGTTTTTTTCAAACATGCGGTCCAGCTTCTGCCGAATCAGTCTTCCCATACATTGCAACGCTACCTCCCCATACAGTGCACTGTATGCCCCCCTGTCGTTCTAACGCTACTGACCCATACAGTGCACTGTATGGCATGGTAACAGTGCTTCGTGTTGGAACACACCCTGAAATACGGTATACTTTCAGCTATAATGAATGTACGTCCTCCATTACAATCCCTTCTTGGTAAACAGCTGCTTTTTTTTGACGGTGCCACAGGCTCCGTACTGCAGTCTCGCGGTCTTATTCCCGGTGAGCTGCCGGAACGCTGGAATATCACCCGTCCCGATGAAATTGTTGACCTGCATTACGCTTATTTCCGCGCCGGTGCGAATATCGTCAAGACGAATACGTTCGGTGCGTTCAGTAC
>JALNVF010000214.1 GCA_023231445.1 Treponema sp.
GTACGCATGGTCGAGTGTTGAAACAAATCAGTTCGGAATAGATGAATTTGCCGCATGGGCAGAGAAAGCCGGAATAGACCCGATGATATCAGTAAATCTCGGAACGGGAACTATTCAGGATGCGGGATACTTTATTGAATACTGCAATCATCCGTCTGGAACGTACTGGAGTGATTTACGCAGAAAAAACGGTTCCGAAAAACCGTATGATTTTAAATACTGGTGCCTCGGTAACGAAATGGAGGGCAGCTGGCAGGCAGGCCATCTGTCTGCGGAAGACTATACGAAAAAAGCACTTGAAGCGGCAAAGATCATGCGCTGGGTGGATCCGCGTATAAAACTCATAGCTTCGGGAAGCAGCTATGAAATGCTTCCTTCATATATGGAATGGGACAGGGTGATGCTTGATCAGCTTTATGATTACGTCGACTTTGTTTCAACCCACAATTATACAATGAATTCAGGACAGGGAACTACAAATTTTCTTGCTTCCTACAGGCAGCTTGATGATCATATTAAGAATACTGCACGTGTTATTGATTATGTAAAGGCAAGACGGAAGAGTAAAAAAGATGTGTATATCTGTCTTGATGAATGGAATGTATGGAATTTTTCAGATATCGAGTTGAAGAGTCTTGACGATCTTAAGTCCATGACAACATTTAAAATGACTTCAGCCGAACGATGGGAAACCGCGCCTTCCATTCTGCAGGAATCGTACAGCCTGCTTGATGCACTCACACTCGGAGGGCTTGCCATAACGCTTCTCAAAAATGTAGACCGTGTAAAGATAGCCTGTCTTGCACAGCTTGTGAACGTTATAGCCCCCATTACGACAAAACGGGGCGGAGGTGTGTTAAAACAGGCTACCTATTATCCGTTCCAGGCACTTTCCGTATATGGTAATGGAACAGTTCTTGCCGGTAAGACAACTGCACCGGAATACGAATCGGAATACGGTACCCTGCCGGTAGTTGAACAGGTTGCAGTTTACAATGCACCTGATAATGAAATTACTATTTTTGCACTCAACTGCGATCAGCAGGAAAGTGTGGAACTGTCGTGTGTGTTTGAAGATTTTCCCACAGTCGTACCCGTCCGCCATCTGTGCCTGTACGGGGATGATCTTTCTGCGAAGAATACATTTGAAAAACCTGATCAGGTGACACTCAGGGAACTCCCTGTTCCTGTTTCAGGAGAAACAGGAATAAAGCTGCCCAGGCTGTCCTGGAATGTCATTTCCTGCAGGGTGGGATAATAATGCAGATGACTGATATGAGTAAGAAAAATGATGTGCTGCTGTCAGCCAGAGGTCTGGAAAAAAGATTCGGACTTACGGCAGCACTCAAAGGCGTAGATATTGAAATCCGCAGAGGAAAAATAACCGGTCTGATCGGAGAAAACGGTTCCGGTAAATCGACATTCTCTTCGGTAATTGCCGGCTTATATAAGCCAACGGGCGGAAACGTCAGTTTTCAGGGAACCCCGTGGGCGCCTGCAGATGCATACGATGCTCAAAAGAAAGGTGTGAGCATGGTCGTTCAGGAGATGGGAACCATTCCGGGAATCCGTGTTGCAGACAATCTGTTTCTTGGTCACGAAAAAGAATTTGCAAAGTCGGGTATTGTCCGGAAACGGCAGATGTATGCGGAAGCGGCAAAGGCACTTGAGGCGGTCGGTGTTACCGGCATAGATCCCGGAGCGTTGACTGTGTCGCTTGGTCCTGAAAGCAGGAAACTGATAGAAATTGCAAGAGCCGTTCACAATAAACCTGAACTTTTAATTATTGATGAAACAACAACGGCGTTATCACAGACAGGAAGGAATCTTCTGTATACCGTCATCAGAAAGCTGTGCAGCCAGAACAAGGGTGTTATTTTTATATCGCATGATAATGATGAACTTATGAGCGTCTGCGACTCGCTTGTCATTCTGCGTGACGGAGAGTTCATTGCATCTCTGGAAAAGTCTGAATTCGAGCAGGAGCGTATCAAAGAACTTATGGTCGGGCGGAAACTGACCGGTACGTATTACCGCAGCGATGCCTGCCGTTCAGGCGGGAAGGAAACTGCACTGCATGCTGAACATGTGTATCTTGAGAACCGTTTATCCGATATTTCACTGACACTTCACACGGGTGAAATACTTGGTATCGGCGGCCTTTCAGAAAGCGGCATGCACGAACTTGGCCGTGTTCTGTTCGGAATTGACAAACCGCTTCTTGGTAGTGTAACTGCAGGGGCTGTGTGTATTGATTCAGTTTCTGCGGCTATAAAAAACCGCATCGGCTATGTGTCCAAGAATCGTGATCTTGAATCACTTATCATCAATGCGAGTATTGCAGACAATATGTCACTTGCTTCTTACCGGATGCTGTCACGGTACGGCATTATAACCAATGTTCGTCAGAACAGGTTCTGTGACAGGCAGGTAGAAGCACTTCATGTAAAATGCAGTACCATTTCACAGGATGTGAGCGAACTGAGCGGAGGAAATAAACAGAAAATAGCAATCGGAAAATGGCTTGGGAATGAGTCTGAGATTCTGATTCTTGACTGTCCGACCAGAGGAATAGACATCGGCGTCAAAGCCGCCCTGTATCAGCTGATGTATCAGCTAAAACAGAACGAAAAATCAATTATCATGATTTCTGAAGAACTGCCTGAACTTATCGGTATGAGTGACAGAATCATGATTATGAAAGACGGCAGAATTACGCAGGAGTTTGAACGTGCTCCCGGTCTTGCCGAGTCACAGCTTATAAAAGCTATGATATAAAAGAAGGATTTTTATGGAAGTAAAAATGAAAACGACCGGTTCTGTACAGCCCCGTATTTCACTTCAGAAACTGATACCAGTAATAGGACTTGTTCTGATTGTTGTGGTATTTGAAATTGTGAGCAGAGGCAGACTTCTTGCAATCCGGAACTTGAGAAATATTCTGATCCAGTCGTATCCGGTTATTATCATATCGGTGGGGGCTGTCTTTGTTTTTGCACACGGTGGAATGGATTTGTCTTACGGCGGTGTCCTTGGCGTGAGTATGTATACGGCTGCCGCTGCATCCGCATTCGGGTGGCCGCTGTCTGTCGTGTTCGGTATATCACTTCTGACGGCTGTCCTGTGGTATGTGGTGAACGGCGGTGTGACTATCTTCGGCAACGTCCCTTCGTTTATTGCATCACTGTCCGTCCTGTATATGTGCAGAGGTATTCTCAATACGGTGTGCGCTCATGAACGGAAAAATATTCCTCCTGCCCTGTTTGCATATGACAACTGGGCGGTTAAGCTGCCGGTGCTTATTGCGGTTGTTTTTCTTGCATGGCTGATTTTTGAAAAAACCGGATTCGGAAAGGGAGACCGGGCTGCAGGCGGAAATGCATATGCCGCGCTGCAGTCGGGCATAAAAGTGAACTTTGTTAAATTTGCCGGATACATGGTGAGTGCGGTGACTGTCGGAATTGCAGCGTTCTTTTCGCTGCTCCGGGCCGGCAGTGTTACGACGTCGACAGGACAGGGACTTGAAATGAATATCATTACGGCGCTTGTACTCGGCGGCGTGTCGCTGTCGGGCGGCACGAAAACTAAAATGATCAATGCGGTGCTTGGCGCCGTAATGGTAATCCTGCTGAGAAATGCATTGATTGTTACAGGGGTTAACGAGCGGATTGTAGAAGGAATACAGGGAGTAGCGCTGCTCCTGCTGGTCTTTCTCACGTATTCGCGCGATAAAAACAGTCTGCTTACTTGAAAGGAGGTATGTGTTTTTACGAAGAAACGTTTTTACAGGCAGTTTCCGTTTTTCAAAAACTGCAGTCAGTGCCGTTCCGGCGCTCCGCTGTTGCGGAATTTTTA
>JALNVF010000215.1 GCA_023231445.1 Treponema sp.
GCTGAAAGGATACTTTTATTCTCCAGAACTGGATCGCTGCCGGTAGACGGGACAACGTCTGTACCACTGCAGACTGATACAATAGTTCTGATAAACTCCTGTTCTTTGTCCGATAATTTATTTTTTTCCTCCGGCAGTGCCGGCAGATGCTGCAGCAGGGGAATTACAGTAGCTCGTTCAAGAAAAAACGGCATAAGTATATGATTTTCCCATGCAGCAGCAATTGATTCACGGAGAAGGCCGAAGTTTTCCAGGCTGTTTTTAGTATCAGGTGAAAATCTGGCAGACAGATATAGTTTTTGAAGAGACCCTTCTATAAGTCTTAAAAGATTTCCGTGTTTTCTGGCGGCTGCGATAACTTCGTCTGTTATGGCAAAGGCGTCTTCTGCTTTATTCAGCAGTGCAGCTACCCGTGCCTTGAGCAGCTTCATGAACAGAGACGACTTATACAACGATGAAGACAATTCAAGCTGCTGCATGAACCGTCTGCCCAGTTCCTTGTCAAGCAGTCCTGCACATGCTTCCTCCGTAAGCAGTCTTCCGAGTGATAATGTATTCATGGCCGGATACCTGTTCAGAATATTCTCCACTATTATTTTTCCCTGCTGTCCGTTTCCCTTAAGGAATTCCATTTCGGCGCAGTGATATGCTACCGTCATATCGATTATATCTGCGCGTCCGTGCATGTTTTTATAGATTCTCTGTGATTCGTCGATCATGTGCTGTGCTTCGGCAAGTTCCATTCGCCGCATGTAAACGCCCGCAGCACCAATGTAGAAATTCGTTCCGATACCAGGAACAACTGGCAGCGACTCGTACAGCTGCAGTTCGGTATGATAACAATCAAGGCTTTCGTTCAAGTGTCCGATTTCCTCGTACAGTTGGGCTTTTTGCCCCCATCCGAACAGATTGACGAACGAATTGCCTTCAGATGCAGCATTCAATGCTTTTTCAATGCACATTTCCGCTTCTTCATATGCAAGGTTGCCGGACAGGGCTGCTGAATTTTCGATATAAATGATAGCTTTGAGTGCTGTGCTGACAGGCAGTGCCTCTATCTGGCTGGCAGTGAGCGGGGAAAAGGTAACAAGCATATTCGTATCTTTCGTGACATACGCTTCTCCGAACTTCATTACAGTTTCAAGCGTTGTTCCCCGGTGTGCTGCAAGAAAGGCTTCGTACACAATACGGCAGCGAGTGATGTTGAAAACTCCAATATTATACAGGAAACTTTTGAAGGCAAGTTCCGGAACTGCAACAAGCCTGCGGAGAGGAATCTGATCAAAATATTTCCATATTTCTATACCGTTAGTCGGTGCCTCTGCAACGCGTACTGCTTCGTCGTATAATTCCGCAAGCAGCAGGAGCCGCAGCGCTTCTGATATCTCATTTCGTTTTTCGAATGCCTCTGCAGCCTTCCGGAGAAACACTTTTTGTTCTGCTTTGGGTATCTGGCTGAATTGCTGGGTCAGGAAATCTGAAAGAATGTTGTGATACCGGTATACTCCGGCGGTTTCATCTATGCAGATAAGAAAAAGATTTTTTTCGTTCAATGACATAATCATCGAATTGAAACGATCCGGAGTATACCCGTCCAGACAATATGAGCAGATATCTGCATCAAAACAGGGAAGAACTCCCGTATGTATGAGAAAAGACTGTTCGCTGTCTGTGAGCGAACTGAATATTTCATGATTCAGGTAATCGGCCGTAATACTGCCGTTTGTGTACTCAGTGTAGCCTGCTTTCTTTGAACCGGCCGCTGCGGCCGCAAGTTGCAGACCGCCGATCCATCCTTCTGCATATGATGTAAGTTCAGATACTTCATTTTCGTTTCCGGTAAGATTAAGTGTTTTCCGGAGGAATTCGTGACTTTCCTGTTCCGACAGTTTTAATTTATCTGCTTCAACAAGTAAAAGCCGGCCGGATATGGCAAGACGTCCGAAATATAAAGGAGATTTTTCCCTTGAAAGAATGAAGATGTGAAAATTATCCGGTAAATAAGAAAGAAAGACATTGAACGAATGTATGAGCTTTTTGTCAGTAATATATTGAAAATCATCAAAAACAAAAAATCTGTTTTCATTACTTGTCAGACTGTCTGCAAGGGTTTGGAGTATTTCATCGATATGCAATGTATCAGGATTCGATTTCAAATATAAAAACAACCGGTCGTCTTCAAGAAATGGAGTCAATGCCGCAACGGTATATAACCAGAACGTATATATGTCTGCGCACGATTTATCGATAGAAAACCAGCCGGTATTTTTCAGATATGACTCGCGGATAAATGTCGACAGAAGTGTAGTTTTTCCTGTGCCGGCACCACCGCATACATAAATAACAGACATATCTGAACATCCTGCAAGTATTTCGAACAGAGATTTGCGGAGAATATACTTCCTGCGCGGAACGGGTATTTTTAATCTTGTCGATAAAAGAATAGAATCTGATATTTGCATAAGCTGTACCTTAATCACCGTGATTAATCAGTGCACCTTAAATATATATGTTTTATATACGTTTGTCCCCGTTAAAAACTTCCTCTTTTTGTCATTTTGAATCGATTTATAAAAATAGAAAATCGTCACAGGAGGATAACTATATGAAGAAATTTTATTTTGGATTGTTTTTAGCGGGATTATCGGTATTCTTTTTATCCTGCAGCACTGCGGAAGGAACAGATCAGGAAGCAGACAGCTCTGCCGCCGGATCTGAAAAAACCTGTATTTATACAGTGGAGCATTATGAAGAAGCGCTGGACGGCAGTTTTTCTGAAACAGCCGATGAAACGGAATCTCTGCAGGGAGCAGAATCGTCCGATGTATTATACACACCGAAGCAATATGCCGGTTTTACTTATGATTCACTCCGTACTACGATAAACGGCATGTCAGAAACATCGGACAAGATAGCCGCAGACGGAAGTACAGTCGTTCGTTTGTATTATACAAGGAATATAATCACGCTTACTTTTGATCCTTCAGGAGGAGTTTTTCCTTCTGATTTTTCAGACGGAGTATTGTCTGGTCGATACGGCGGAACGATTACTGTCACACAGCCGGAAAAGACTGGAAGTATATTTACTGACTGGAATCCTCCTCTGCCGGAAACTTTTCCGTCCGAGAATGCTGAATATACGGCACTATGGGATTCTGAAAAATATTCGATTAATTACAACCTTGACAATGGTGGAACAAACGGAGAAAATCCTGCAACCTATACCGTAGAAACAGATACAATAATTCTTACCGATCCTGTACGGGACGGGTACACTTTCGGAGGATGGTATGATTCTGCAGACTTCAGCGGCACGCGGATACTGCGGATCGCAAAGGGATCAACAGGAACTATAACGCTCTATGCAAAATGGACGGCAGATACGTATACGATAACATTCCATCCCAACAAAAGCAGCGGTACAAAATATACACAGGAAATTGCTTATGGTACAACACAACCGCTGATTCATGTGGCATACGAACGGAGAGGGTATACGTTTACCGGATGGAATACTGATCCGAAAGGGACAGGAATTTCATATACGGATTGCGCAGATTATGCAGCAGGTACTGCCGATACGGATTTATATGCCCAGTGGGAAATTATAACCTATGATATTATTTATATCCTGAATGGCGGCATAAACGCTTCTGATAATCCGAATAGTTTTACAATTGCATCTGAATCCATTGCTTTGAATAAACCAAATAAAACAGGATATACATTTGACGGTTGGTATACAAATAGTGACTGTTCCGGAAGAAAAAAGGGGAAGATTTCAAAAGGTACTGCAGATACTGTTACTTTATACGCAAAATGGACTGAATA
>JALNVF010000216.1 GCA_023231445.1 Treponema sp.
CAATCTTATTTTTATGGGTGCGCAGTGTGAGGACTGTATTACGTATGCAACTCAGGCGCTCCTTACGGGCGCTGATGCAATGGCGGAACGTGCGATTCAGACTGAGCGCGATACGGACGGAAAAGAACGCGAAATCCAGTCGCTCTGCATGAAATTACTGCTTCAGCAGCAGCCGGTGGCAAGCGATCTCCGGACAATCAGCGCTGCACTCCGCATGATAACCGATATGGAGCGGATAGCCGATCAGGGAAGCGATATTGCTGAAATTACACGCCACATTGATCTGACGACAAGCAAAAGTAATGTACATATAGCTGAGATGGCTGACGCCGTCATAAAAATGCTTACAAACGCTGTTTCATCTTTCGTACGCAGGGACGGGGCGCTGGCAGAACGTGTTCAGCAGATGGATGATATTGTTGATGAACTCTTTCAGACGGTAAAACGGGAACTTGTTGACATGATGTGCGGCGGCGGAACACAGAGCAGGGAAATTGCAGGACAGGCGCTTGAGACGCTTATGATTGCAAAATATCTTGAACGCATCGGAGATCATACGGTCAATATTACGGAAGCCGTTCTTTCCATGCTTGACCATAGCACAGAGGAAGACAGCGGGGTATAATACGATTATGAAGATTCTCATTGTTGATGATGAAGCGCCGATTCTCGAGCTTGTACGGTACAACCTTGAAAAAGAAGGATATGGAACAGTAACGGCAGAAAACGGAACAGAGGCACTGCGGCTCGCCCGCAGCGAGAATCCTTCTCTTGTTATTCTTGACCTGATGCTGCCTGATATGAGCGGGCTGGATGTATGCCGTGTACTCAAAAACGACACAAAAACAATGGCCGTACCTATCATCATAGTGACTGCTAAAACGGAAGATGCTGACATTGTTGCGGGGCTTGAACTTGGCGCGGATGATTATGTGACAAAGCCGTTTTCTCCTAAAGTTCTGATAGCACGTATAAAGTCCGTACTCCGCCGTATGGAAAACGCCGGACGGCAGACTTCTCTGACATCTGACGAAATTGTCGTACACGGCATAAAAATCAATCCGCTGAAACATGAAGCTTCAGTCGCTGATGTCCCTGTTGATTTCAGTGCGACAGAGTTTGCCATTCTCATATTTCTTGCACAGCATCCCGGACAGGTCTTTTCGCGGCAGCAGATTATAAACGCAATAAAAGGTGAATCGTATCCGGTGACCGACAGGGCTGTGGACGTACAGATACTCGGCATACGGCGGAAACTGGACGCAGCAGGAGCCGGAGATGCAATCGAGACAATCAGAGGCGTCGGCTACCGTATGTGTGAAGATGAAACGGAGGAATAATAATGATACAGCATAAATCTCTCCCGATCTGGGTATTCCTTTTTCTCGTAAACGGGCTGGTGCTTTGTGCCGGATTTCTCGTACTGCTGGGGCAGAATCTGAATGCACTGCGGAATACCGCGCAGGATCAGACAGAGGAAAATCTGCGCACGTTTGCAGATGCGATGGTTCCGCTTGTTGTGCAGCATACTGACGACATAGATTCTTTTGTTAAGCGCATCGCATCGCATAATCCTGATTTCCGTATTACGCTGATCAATTCCGCCGGTATTGTAACAGGTGATTCCGATGCGCCTGATATAACGAAACTTGAGAATCACGGGATGCGGAAAGAAGTGAAAGCGGCGCTCAGCGGATATGAAGGTAAGGCCGTGCGTAAGAGTACGGTAACGAAAAACGACGTAATGTATTATGCGGTTCCGGTTGCAATTAATAATAATAAATATGCGCTCCGCCTTTCCATGCCGGTATATACGAGTGTCTATTTTTCGTCCAATGTACGCCGGACTATGGAAGCAACGGGTCTTGTCGTGCTTATCGCTATACTTATCGCGTCGTTTCTTGTTTCTGCGTATATCGTACACAGGATTAACGATCTGCGTAAAGCTGCAGGAAAGTACCGTGCAGGCAGTCTTGAATATGAACCCGCCGTACATTCTCCCCGTGAACTGCAGGAACTGGGTGAAGCGATGAACAGTATGGCGAAGGAGATCAGAAAGAATATAAGCGACATATCGGAAAAGCGCGACGAGTTCAAGGCCGTTTTCAGCGGCATTACGGAAGGACTGATCGTATTCGATAAAAGTATGAATGTTGTTGAATACAATGGAGCAGCATCGCAGATGTTCAGTGCTGCAGACATGCACGCTTCGCCTTTTTCTCTTGCTTCCTTTGTATACACAGCCGATATTCTGTCTCTTGCACAAAAGGCCGTAAAAGGCGATGAGCTGTCTTCCGACGGAATAGAGACAGAGGTACGTTCGCTTACAGCAGAACGCAGTCTGCTTGTGCGCTGCGTAAAAATCGCGCAGGAACAGTCAGGAGAACGGTATCTGCTTATTTTCAGCGACATAACACACCTGAAAAAACTGGAACAGGTCCGCAGGGATTTTGTGGCAAATGTCTCGCACGAACTCAAAACTCCGGTTACATCAATAAAGGGTTTCAGCGAGACGCTGCTTGACGGTGCGCTGCTTGATAGAGATACGACGCGTCATTTTCTTGAAATAATCGATTCCCAGAGCGGTCGTCTTATGAATATAATTGAAGACCTCCTGACCCTTTCACGTCTTGAACAGGACAGCCGTCTTCCTGATATGATACCATCCGATATTGTTGAGGCAACGCGTGAAACATGCGAAAGTTTTATGCATGCGGCGGAAGAAAAAGAGATTACCGTTTCTTTTGCGTCGGAACCTGAAAAAATGCAGGTACTTATGAACGCCGGATTGTACCAGCAGGCTGTCGGTAACATTATAGACAATGCCGTAAAATACTGTCCTGCCGGATCATATATAAACTGCAGTATCGCACGGAAGGCGGACGCATCAGGAAAATTATTTGCAGAAATTATCGTACAGGATACGGGACAGGGCATCCCTCCGCAGTTCAGGGGACGGATTTTTGAACGTTTCTTCCGGGTCGATAAGGGCAGGAGCAGAGAAGCAGGCGGTACGGGACTTGGACTTTCCATAACGTCGCATATTATCCAGATACACGGAGGAACAGTCTGTGAAACAGGCCGTACTGACGGAAAAAGCGGCGCGCGGTTTGTTATTATGCTTCCGGAGTATCATCTATAATACTGGTAAAAGTTTATTTACAAAATTTTTTAAGATTTTAGAGTTACACTATCTACAGAACCTCCTGAATATGGTATTGTCAGACATATTCAGGGGGTAGTTAATTGAAACGGTTTCAGGTAGCAGCGTATACATTTATACTGCTGTTTATTTTTTCAGGATGCGGTAATGTGTCCGGGCCGGGAACGGATTCCGGTAGTGAGAAACTGATTAATGCAACAGAAACTGAGCAGTGGCCGTATTCTGATTCATTACGTGTTTATGAAGTAAAACCGGAGATATTGTCTGTGTTGATCAGCGGTCTTTCTGAAAATTGTACGTTATATCTCGCAAAAATGAATCCTACGGCGTCGGTTATCGCAGGAGACTATACAAGATACGTAAGTTCAGTGTCCGGACTTGCAGATACCGTGTCTGCTTCTGTATCATCCGGAAGAGCTGTATCTGATTCCGGTGAAATTCCTGCGGAGGTCTGTTCCGGAGGGCGAATACGGAATTTTGTTCCGCCCAGAACGTTCGGCGGTAAGAAAGAAACGTTCGCAGCGGAAGCAGGTATGTCTGGTGCGCGTACTATAACACTTGGTTCTACGTCTTCTGCTGCTGTTGATTATACAGTCGGTGCTGCAAAGTCTGTCTATATCGATACCGACAGCAAGATTTCTTCTTTTGCTCGAAAGCGTGCAAC
>JALNVF010000217.1 GCA_023231445.1 Treponema sp.
AGCAGCTCTATAAGCTGGTCATGCTCTATAAGCTGCGGTAATTTTTCCGGTTTTACTTCCGGTTCTGCCATTTTACACTCCTAAGACAAGACTTATATTCGACCCGCCGAACGCAAACGAATTCGACATACAGACATTAACACGTCCTCTGTTTGCCGCAGGTTTTCCTTTTGAAATAATATTGATAACAGGCAGAGAAGGATCTCTCTGCCCGTTCCATACCTGAACAGGCAGCGAAATTTCTGCTGCTGGTTTATTTCTGTTTTCCATTATTGCAGTCCAGCATACCGCCGCTTCAAGTGCGCCTGCAGCTCCAAGTGTATGTCCGGTAAGTGATTTTGTCGTACTTACGGGCGTAGACAGCCCCTTAAATACATCATCAACTGCATTTGCTTCCATAGAATCGTTAAACTTCGTTCCTGTTCCGTGAAGGTTTATGTAATCAACATCTCCGGCGGAAAGTCCTGCTCCGGAAAGTGCATTCCTCATTGCCTTCTCAGGACAGATTCCTTCCGGATCAGGAGACGTCATATGGTATGCGTCGGCCGACTCTCCGTATCCGAGCAGCTGAACGGCGCCGCAGTCTGAAGAAACGTTCCCTGTCATGACAAAGAAAGCAGCTCCTTCTCCGAGTGTGATACCATGTCTGTTCACACTGAACGGATTTGTAATATCAGGAGACACCGCTTCCAGTGAATCAAAACCGAGAAGCACGGTATCAGATACAATATCGACTCCGCCCACTATCACTGCATCGGCAAGTCCGCTTCCGATAAGTTCGGCAGCTTTTATAATTGCTCCGGCACTGGAAGAGCAAGCAGTGCTGAATGCAAGAGAAGGACCTTCCAGTCCGTATTTTTCAGATATAAATGTTGCAGGATAATCAGCTCCCTGCATCTCAAGTGAATAATCTGCAGGAAATTCTCCCGCAGATAAATATTCTTTATGTCCCTTCATAGAAAGTTCAGTACCGTTATCACACGAACCGACACAGACTGCAATCCGCTTCTTACCGTATTTTGCAATGACAGCTTCTATTTCTTCATTTATCTGATTTAAAGCCGCATCCGCGATCCGGACAAGCCGCATATCAAAACGGGCGCCTGTTTTTAATAATTTTTTGTCATCTATACGGCAGATATAAAATTCCTTACCTGATACAGCCTGTATTTTTTTCATACCCGACTGACTGCCGCTCGTGCATGTATTCCAGTGTTCTTCACAACCTGTTCCGGCTCCACATATGACGCCTGGTCTGGAAAAATAAACAGGTCTGTTCATTCTTCTGCCTCCATAACGTCGTATTCGTAACCTCTGAGATAATTAACGACTTTCGCGGAACCTGCAGATTTTGTAATTTCCTCAATACATTTTTTCCCGTCCATGATTTTTCTGATTTCCGTCCGGTCTTTTCCGGACTCCACCATAAAATCAAGTCCTGAATTTCGGAGCACAGATCTGACAGCATCGGGCCTGTAATAAGTAAACTGAATATCAGCCGCTATATACTGCGGTTTAAAAGACTTCGGGAATACCGTAGAATCAAACGATAATTGCTCCCCTGTATATGAAAGACTTCCCATATCCGTGCCAAAATCGTTAAGCAGGCTGATAAAAATACCGGCAGCGTCTATTTTCATGTATGCCTGAATGCAAAAAGATGTATTACCGGCGTTTCCGCTAAGCAGGAACAGAGAATCAACAGGATCTGCTGTATCCTGCACCGGAAGAAGATTTATGACGTGAGAATTTGTGACATATACTGGATATTTCATACTTTCAGCTTTCATTGTCGCACATGACACTGAAAGAAATGCACAAAATAAGCCGGCTATAATTTCTACCGATAATTTAAATGACACTTTCATAAGAAGTGTTTAATTGTAAATTTAATACTACACTTTGTCAAATGGAAGCTGCTGCCCGGAATATACACATATTTGCCATTTTGGGGCAGCAGTTTTTCTACAGAATTGTACACAGGAACGCCGTAGTTAATCCAAGAAATATAGATAATCCCAGCATATGAACAGGGACAAATGAGCTCAATGCCAGCGCACCGAAGGAAATTGCAGTAGTCAGGAACGACAGCAGTATTGCAAACGGTTCAAGGCGTGCATTTTCTGAAGTATCATGACGTTTTTCATTTTCTATCATATAAATGACATAATCCAGTCCCAGACCGAACACAAGTATCATACCGGTAATAGAGAAAAACTCCAGGTATATTCCGTTAGCCGCAAAAACCGAACAGATAACAAGCACGATAAGCAGCGGTATTGAAGCAATTTTAAGAGTATGCGACCAGCTGTAGAAAAACTTCAGTACGATAATGATCACAACATATGCAAATGCAAATAAAAGAAGAATTGTTCTGGTAAGCTGGTCAAGATCACGACCAATATCCCTGATTTTATTTTCAAAATAAACATTCGAATCTTCTTCAGCTATCTGTTCATAGGCTGTCTGACTGGTAATAGAAACCGGCAGTACAATCGAATAATATCTGCCGTCTATTTTACCAAGCCACTCACTTGAAACGGCAGTTTTCAGATAGTCAGGAATATTTTCTTCAGGTGTAATATACTTACCGTCATCCGCAGCAAACGCCGTCCGTAATTTCTCTGCAGAGGAAGGATCATATCCGAGAGCTTCAAACTGATTTTCTGCAAGCGGAAGGAGTTTTCGTACAGCCTCACGTGATTTCTTTTGTTTCGCCACAGACGGGATATACTGTGATGTAGCAATATACCCTCCGAGAGCTTTGTCCTTATTCACTTCTTCAAGACGTTTACAAAGAGCTTCCTCCCTGACAAGGACATCTTCAGTACTGTCACCAGCAACTATAAACCAGCCGCTCGGACTGTAATTCAGAACATTATGTGAAATAACTGTATCGTCAAGAACACGCCCTTTTGCCTTATATAAACCATTCACATCATTCTTTATTTTTATGTTCTTACGACAGATGAAAAGAGTGGATATTGTTACTGCAAAAAAAATGCCGATGATAATACGACCTGTTTTTTTCCTGTCATACCATGAAGGACTCCTGATTTTTTCTATAAGAGGAATAAAACGGCTGCTTTCAGGAGGGATCGGGAGCAATGGATACAAACTTACGACAGTAAGGAAAGAACTGAGAATACCGAACAAAGAAAATACTGCCATTTGTTTGAGCAGTCCGAACGGAGCAAAAACAAGAATAAAATAACATATCTCCGTCGATATAAGAGACAGAAGGAGTCCGACAATAAGATATTTTCTGATTTCCGCACCACTGGTAAGAGTTTTGTTTGCTTTCCAGTTAATAAAAAAATGGAGACTGTAGTCAATGCATGAACCGATAAGTGACGTTCCGAACACAAGCGTAAGAATGTGTATTTTTCCAAAAATCAGATACGTTATTGAAAAGGATGACAGTATTGAAAGCAGAATAGAACCGATGGAAATTAAGATCGGCAGCGGATTTCTGAAAACAATAAAAAACAGAATAATAAGAAGCAGAAGGGTTACAGATGAGATGACCGTTATTTCCCTGCTTGCCGACGTTGAACTCTTATAGCTGTGGAACGGCGTACCGGAATACACAAAACGTATTCCGTCTTTCTCAAGCGGATTGCACACTTTGTAAATCTGAGCAACTGCATTCGATTTACTTGCAAGTGCAGATCCTTTTTCACTCAGAATACCGCGTATCATTACATACCATCTGCCTTCATATTCGGCTGCAAGTACACCGTCTTTTGGGGACATGGATGTGCCGGAATTCTGCAGAGATGTAAGATAATTCTGCAGACTGTATTCTCCGAGCATGAAC
>JALNVF010000218.1 GCA_023231445.1 Treponema sp.
CCGGCCGGAGAAATCTGTGCCGCACTCAGGAAAATGCTGCAGAAAATCCCTGCACAGAAACTGTGGGTCAACCCCGACTGCGGCCTTAAGACGCGCGGAGAGGCGGAAACGACGGCAAGTCTTACAAACCTTATTGAAGCGGCACAGACGGTACGCCGCGGACTTAACCGGAAATAACGGGACAGAACATGCATACTTATTTTTCACTTGAAGTTTTTCCTCCCAGAAAAACGATGGGAGTCGATACCGTATACCGTACTCTTGACGGCCTCCGCGGCCTGAAACCGGATTTTATCAGCGTTACCTGCGGTGCGGCCGGCAGTGCAGACAGCGGCAGTACAACGATTGCAATTGCAGAACGGGTCAGAACGGTCTGCGGCGTCGAAGCGGCGGCACACATGCCGTGCCTGTACCTGTCGAAAGAAAAAGCGGAGGACATGCTCTGCCGCCTCCGTGACGCCGGGATCACGACAGTCCTTGCCCTGCGCGGCGACCGTATCCCCGGGAAAGAACCGGCAGGCAGCTTTACCCATGCGTCCGATCTGGCCTCATTCATCAGGGATTTTGACGAACGGCGGAACAACGGCAAAAGATTCACCGTATTCGGCGCGTGCTATCCTGAATCACACCCCGAATCACCGGGAATTGTTGCCGATATCCTCGGGTTAAAAACAAAGGTTGATGCAGGAGTATCACGACTTATCTCGCAGCTTTTCTTTGACAACGAATTGTTCTGCCGGTTTATTGAGCGTGTGCGCCTTGCAGGAATTACCGTGCCCGTTGAGGCGGGAATAATGCCGGTTATTAATAAAGAACAGATTGAACACATAACGGCAGTCAGCGGAGTAGTTCTGCCCGTAAAATTCCGCCGGATACTTGACAGATACGGAGATTCGCCGGACTCTCTCAGAGATGCGGGTATTGCATATGCCGTAGACCAGATTGCCGACCTTGCGGCACGCGGAACAGACGGCATACATCTGTACACCATGAACAACACGTACGCTGTCGGCCGGATAAACGAGGCAGTACGCAGTCTGTTCTGAACAGAAACACGCCGTGCAGCGGAACATATCCCGGCAGGTTTTAAACCGTACAGGTATTACTAATGAGTTAAGATATGGAGATATTTGGTCACACCGGCACTGTAAGATGACTGGTGGATCAGTGACATTTGGTCAACGCATCAGTGACAAATTTTTGGCGCATCACTTATGCGCTGGTTATTTATCAGTGATGCGCTGTTCATCTATCACTGATGCGTCACTTTTTTATCAGTGATGAACCGACCAAAAAGCGCAGTCTTCCGGGTCATTACAGGCCGTAGTATGGCTCATCTCTAACCGTATCCCGCCCTTCGGTACGGCAGGAAATGTACTCACGAAAGGAGTACACACCCGTATCCGCTGATGCATTTTCTGAGTTCGACAATATAATTCTGCGCACACTGGCTGAGCGTTGTACGGATGTTCGTAATGCAGCCGACAGTCATGCTGTCTTCCGCTTCAAGTGGAACCGCAACTATCTGCGTACCGTTCAGGTCGCTCGTTACGATGCCGCTCGAAATGGTGTACCCGTTTATCCCGATAATCAGGTTGAACAGCGTACCGCGGTCGCTCACATGGATGCTTTTCTTATGCGGCACCGTACTCTGCATTTCCTCGGAAAAATAGAACGAATTAAAATCCCCCTGTTCGAACGACAGGTAGGGATAGGGGGCAAGATCTTCAAACGTCACCGATTTTTTTGCAGCAAGTTCACATGACGCACTTACAAATACGTGCGGAAAAGCGGTAAAGAGCGGAATGAACTCCAGGCTGCCTTCCTTCAATATCTTTGCAAGTACCTTTCTGTTAAAATCGTTCTGATATATGATTCCTACCTCGCTTTTCATGCTGCGTACGTCTTCAATAATTTCCGACGTGCGCGTTTCCCTGAGTGTATATTCGTATTCGTCAGAATGAGTCTGCTGTATAAGACTGCAGAATGCATTAACGGCAAACGCATAATGCTGGGTGGATACGGAACAAAGCTGCCGTACCGGTTTTTTATGCGTATACCGCTGTTCAAGCAGATCGGCCTGCTCCACGACCTGCCGTGCATACGATAAAAACTCGGCACCTTCCTGTGTGAGCGTAATACCTTTTGAACTGCGGCTGAATATCTCAATACTGAGCTCGGACTCGAGTTCATGCACGGAATTCGACAGTGCCGGTTGGGAAATGCAAACCGAACGCGCGGCTTCGGTTATTGAACGGTTTTCTACTATTTTAATAACATATTTCAGCTGCTGTAATGTCATAGGACAAGGGTACCTGACAGGAGGGAAAAAAGTCAATAATCCAGAAATCTGCACAAAAGAGATGACACCTCAGGGCAGGACGAGTTTTACTTTCTGTGACAACTGATCAAACCGTTCATTTCTGCAGTTTCCGTTTAAAATCCGCTACTTCAGAAATATACGGTATCGATGGAGCTGCTCCTTTTTTCGTCACGGATAAGGAAGAAGCAACAGAAGCTGACTGCAGAGAATCTTCTATTGAAAAGCCTTTTGACAAACCGGCAATGTAATATCCTGTAAACGTATCTCCGGCCGCGGTTGTATCAACAACCGGCACATCATATATGCCATGACTGTAATTTCTGCCGTCCTTCAGGCAGACTACGCCCTTTCTGCCGAGAGTCAGGATAATTTCCGCCAGCGGAAATTCTTTTTGCAGTGAATACAGGAGAGCATCTTCAGAAGTTTCTTTTGTCCGGCATATAGCTCCAGCTTCAATTTCGTTCAGGATAAAACAATCCACTTTTCCGAGAGGCAAATTTTTTATCTCCTCGTTAAATGGTGACGGATTAAAAAATATTTTCATTCCCTTCTCATGAGCTTCCGACATGATATAATCTACTTCATTAATTTCATTTTGAAGGACCAGATAATCATTTTTTGAAAAAAAAGACAGAACAGAGTCTGCGAACTCGCGCGTTAATGACTGATTTGCGCCACCGTAGAGGATAATACAATTCTGTCCCTGTCGGTCTACCTGTATAATTGTATGGCCTGTTGCAGTATCAGTTTCCGCGATATTTTCCGTATGGACACGGTTGGCCTTCAGAAGTTCTTTTAAAAACAAGCCGTCGCTTTTTCCTATACAGCCGGCATGATATACATCAGCACCTGCACGGGCCATAGCAATTGACTGGTTCAAGCCTTTTCCGCCGGGAAACACATCCCTGCTTTGTGCGTCCAATGTTTCACCCGGCTGCACAAAGTGTTCAACCTTATATACATAATCAATATTTAATGATCCAAAATTAAGTATTTTCATAAAACCTGCCAGTATCAATTCTGATTCCGGAGACAACCGGTTACTTTTTTGAAAATCCGTTTATTAATCTTTGATTCTTAATGTCATCCATATAGACAGCTGCCAGAATAATAATTCCTTTCGCTATATACTGAAAGAAACTGTCCATACCAAGCAGATTAAGCCCGTTATTGATGATGCCGATAATAAACGCGCCTATAATCGTGCCGAAGACAGCTCCCTGTCCTCCGAACATAGAAGTTCCTCCCAATACTACCGCTGCAATAGCATCCATTTCCGCTCCGTTCCCCAGCGACGGCTGCATTGACGTATTGCGGCTCGTAAGAATTAATCCGGACAATGCTGCACAGATTCCTGTTATTGTATAAATAAATATTTTTACTTTTCTGGTATTTATACCCGCAAAATCAGCAGCTTTCGGATTTCCTCCGATTGCATACATATGTCTGCCTAACGCTGAGCGGCTTAAG
>JALNVF010000219.1 GCA_023231445.1 Treponema sp.
ATCGGGAAATCTAGCTTTCAGGGCATCAATAACCTTCACAGATTCATTAATACGTGGAATAACACCAAAGCCCATTCCTGCCTCGGTTTTTGCGTCAAAAGATTCTGAATTTTCCTGGGAACCAACGCCGTCTACATAAATTTTATAGGAATCTGCTGCTTCTACTTTTGATTTAATTTCTGCAAGATTTTTTGGAGAAAGTAGGCTCAGAAAAGTTTCCTGGATTCCTTCCTTGCCTTCAATAACTTCTTCGAGATCTGTCGTTCCACTTTTGGTATTTCTGGAAAAATCAAAAGAGAAGTCTGTGTCAAGCTGATTATGGAGACGGGCAACATTGCTTTCGTTGCCGGTAAGAGTGCCACTGTTTTTATTATTGCCCGTACCATCAAAGGAGATGGCCACTGTGATTGTTTTAGTCATTTATGCACCTTATTTCACCTGCATCATATGCTTTGTAAATTGCCTTGCGCCTTCTGATTAATTCTTCTTTTGTTACGATTTTTGAGCCATACCAACGACTTTTGACTAAATTCGATTTGCAAATTTTCACCAGCATCTCATTGTAGTCTTTTTTTATTTTTGTTAATTTCTCCGGATTGTCGATGACCATTACCAGGTCGTAGACTCTGGCAGCGATATAGTTGGCTATCTTGCACCGCTTATTTGAACTCAACAGATTATTGTAACGATAGAGGGATTCCGCGGCTCCGCGAAAGGCGATGTCGCTATAGTAGTCTGCTAACTCTGTTGCGGTGTGATGCCGTTCCTCCGCGCTGCCATATTCCTTCAGCAGATAGTAGCTCAGCACATATTCAGGGGAAAGGGCGTTCAACCGGAAGCTTGCCGTGCTGGCAGCCTCGCGGCCGATACTCCTGGCAAGATCCCGCATGGTAAAGCTCTTGTACAGGCTGGTAGAGAGGATAAATGTACGGAGATCTCCAGATTTATCTTCAGCATTTATGTATTCACCATAAAATCTATAAGAAAAAATGGAAGCAGGGGTTACAAGGCCTTTTGGGAGCCTGTCCCCCTCAAGGTAGTAGGGGTAATCAAAGGTTGGTTCTCCGTTGAGAGTGCCTCTTATTGTAAGGGTATCAACCTCTTTTTTGATATCGCTTGCGTATTTGCGGTCGAATTCTTCTTCTTGGTGTTTGTATGCAGCAATATACTTCTTCTCCTTTTTCGTATGCTTCATATCTCTGTGATAAATGATTAAAGTTTTCTTTCCCATATCAAAATAGAACTGCAAGCCGTCTTCGCCGGTACTTCGCTGTTCATTGTAGTCATAAAAAACAGTGGTCGGTCTGCCGTCTCTACCAGGAAAGTCCCTGCCAAAATCAAAACCACGGCAGGAGGAAAACTTTTTCTTATATTCTTTGGGGATCTCAGTTGAATCAAATTTGGTACTATATTCAAGACTATGGGCTACGGAAGCAACCTGATACAATGAGCAAGAAGGCAACATTGCCAACAAAGAAATGAGAGTAAAGAGTAGTGAAGTGGATTTCTTAGTCATTTATGTACCGTAAGTTTTGTTTCGATATATCTGTAATTAAATATCGTTGGTATATCCACCAACCACCTGCGCATGGGCTCCGGGAAATCTTTGGTTTTCACCATTTTCATTTTGATACGGCACATTGGAAAAGGTGTCGTCCCGATATTCGTTGGCGGCTGTTGCTTCAAATTGCTTATAATTACTGTCTGTGTTTGCCGGGGAACCAAGATTTACTCCCCAATGATTTTCATCTGTGGCAAGTCACATGGCGGTGACAGGATCAAGACGTGTAGAAGCTTTGAGATGCACTCCTGAGCCTTCAGGGTATTTTTCCCTTATTGCATTGAGAAATTCTTCTGCTGTTGCTGCCCCAAAGCCTCCTCCAAGGTCAACAATTTCAATCTCTCTATCGGGAAATCTACTTTTCAGGGCATCAATAATCTTCACAGCTTCATTAATACGTGGAATAACACAAAAGTGCATTTCCCCCTCGGCTTTTGCGGTAAAAGATTCTGAGTTTTCCTGGGAACCAACGCCGTCTACATAAAATTTATAGAAACCTGCTGCTTCTACAGCAGATTGTATCTCATCATTATTGCTGGAAAGCAGGCAACTAAAAGTTTCCTGGGTTCCTTCCTTTCCATCTATAACCTTGTCGAGTTCTGTTACGCCACTTTTGGTATTTCTGGAAAAATCAAAAGAGAAGTCTGCGTCAAGCTGATTATGGAGACGGGCAATATTGCTTTCGTTTCTGGTAAGAGCCCCACTGTTTTTATTGTTTCCCATGCCATCAAAGGAGATGACCACTGTGATTTTTTCCCGTCTTTTGATTGATTCTTCCCTGGTTAAAATTGCTGAGTCATACCGACCTGCCCTGTCTAAGTTTCCTTTGTGGATGTCAACCAGCATCTCATTGTAGTCTTTTTTTATTCTGGCCAACTTCTCCGGATTGTCGATGACCATTACCAGATCGTAGACTCTGGCAGCGATATAGTTGGCTATCTTGCACCGCTTACTTGAACTCAACAGATTATTGTAACGATAGAGAGATTCCGCGGCTCCGCGAAAAGCGACATTGCTATAGTAGTCTGCTAACTCTGTTGTGGTATGATGCCGTTCCTCCGCGCTGGCATATTCCTTCAGTAGATAGTAGCTCAGCACATACTCAGGGGAAAGGGCGTTCAACCGGAAGCTTGCCGTGGCTGCAGCTTCGCGACCGATACTCCTGGCAAGATCCCGCATGGCAAAGCTCTTGTGCAGGCTGGTAGAGAGGATAAATGTACGGAGATCTCCAGATTTATCTTCAGCATTTATGTATTCTTGAAAAAAACGATAAGAAAAAATAGAGGCGGGGGGTACAAGGCCTTTGGGGAGACTCTCCCCCTCAAGATAGTCGGGGTAGTCAAGGGTTGGTCTTTCATTACGGGAGCCTCTTACCGTCAGTGCGTCAAGCTCTTTTTTGATATCGCCTGCGTATTTGCGATCAAATTTCTCTTCTTGACGTTTGTATGCGGCAATATACTTCTTCTCTTTTTTCGTATGCTCCATATCCCTGTGATAAACTGTTAAAATTTTCTTTCCCATATCAAACTTGAATTCCAAGCTGTCTTTGCCGGTGAGTCGTTGCTTAGAATAGCTGTAAAAAACAGAAAATGGTCTGTGGTCTCTACCAGGAAAATCCCTGCCGAAATCAAAACCACGGCAGGAAGAAAACTTTTCTTTATATTCTTTGGGGATCTCAGTCGGGTCGAATTTGGCACTATATTCAATGTCATTGGCTACGGAAGCAACCTTATACAATGAGCAAGAAGGCAACATTGCCAACAAAAAAATGAGAGTAAAGAGTAGTGAAGTGGATTTCTTAGTCATTTATGTACCGTAAGTTTTGTTTCGATATATCTGTAATTCAAAGAGTTGAGAACTTTCCGGTTATTTTAATCTTCTATAGGAAACGCTGTCTGATCTCCTTCTTCAATTTCTGGTGGCAGTGCTCTGCTGGATAATAGTATTTCTCTGGGCTGATAATTTTTTCCTGTGCCTCGAATATGAAAGAAATACAAGGCTCTTCCAGATTCCCAGTATTCAAGGCAGCCTGAAGTCTATGTTAATGCTTATCCTTTGCAGGAGGTAAAGTGGTTTTAATTATGAAGGTAGTACCTCCGCTGCCATCCGGGGAAAAAATTATCGGAACCTTTACCGTCTGGCCACAGCCACGCAAGGTCCATTCTTCATTCCATACACCTTTTGTTGTTATTCCATTTTCAATCACATCATGTGGTGA
>JALNVF010000220.1 GCA_023231445.1 Treponema sp.
AGAACGCTGCCCGGATATACGCCGTTTGCCGCAGGACTGACACTCGGAATATTCGGCCTGATGCAGGCTTTTCTCCAGACACCGTTCGGCATGCTCAGCGACAGGTACGGCAGAAAATGCGTCATGCTTTCAGGCCTTGCACTGACTGTCGCTGGTTTAATCCTTGCGTGGCGGGCACAAAGTATTACAATACTGATCATTGCACGGGCACTTCAGGGAAGCGGAGCCGTTATCGGAGTCGGCTATGCATGGGCAGCCGGACTTGCACCGGAAAACCGCCGTACAAAAGCTATGGGTATTTTAAGCCTGATGGTCTCATCGGGAGCTGCTGCGGCTTTTATTCTGGGGCCTCTGCTGCGGAATGTACTTGCGGTAAACCAGATTTTCCTTGTCTGTGCGGCTGCCATCAGTCTTAACGCGCTGTACATTCTCTTCTTCATTCCCGATACGGGAAAGCCCGTAAACACAGAACCTGCGGTAACCGGTACAGAAGCAGAACTCCTGAGAAACGGAAATTTCATGAAAATCTGTCTGAGTGCGTTCCTTAATAATTTTATGATGATGTCCGTGTTCTTTGCAGTACCAGTCTGGCTTACTGCCATTCTGTCCGAAACAGCCATGTGGATTGTTTTTGTCCCGGCAATTGCGTGTGCTTTTTTTGCCATGAAAACAGCCGTGCGTATTACAGGCAGAGGATCAGGCAGAAACGTTCTTACCGGCGCTTTTCTTATTTCTTCAACAGGTATACTATTATTTACACATAAAAATTCGCTCCTGTTCCTTGGCACTGGAACGGCAGTGTTTTTCGGAGCATATGCTTCAATTGCCGCAGTAACGGCATCGGAAGTAAACCGTGTCGTTCCCGATAAGCTGCGCGGAACGGGGAACGGTATATTCAACGCACTCCAGTATCTCGGAAGTTTTATTGGTGCAGCAGTAACCGGTTTTATCTGGAACTTTTCGGATACGGCGGCATGTATTCCCGCATTCTGCGCAGGTATAACAGGAGTAATCCTTATGTGTACTTTGAGACGAACCGGAAAAAGGAGAATATAAATGCGTGATGCTATCCTGAATGAAGCCGCTGTACTGATAAAACAATACGGAATCAGAAAATTTACCGTCGAAGAAATTGCGGCAGCCCTCAAAATAAGCAAGAAAACGATTTATCAGTATTTTACCGGTAAGGACGACATTATACGGTGTTATATTGAATTAAGCGTTACCAGCGACAGGGAGAGCGTCGCAGCCGTCATGAAAAAAGATACTGACCCGCTTGAAAAAATCAAAGGTGTTATTCATTCGGTGCACACATACCCACTCCCGGTAGATTTACTTAACGAAGTAAAACAGTTCTATCCGGAACAGTGGAAAAAAATAGAAGAACTTATGCAGTTTAAAACTGACGCTGTTAAAAAAATCGGAAGACAGGGGATACGGGAACAGCTCATACGGCCGGGCGTTTCTCTGCCCGTGCTGACTAAAATGATTCAGGAAATAAGCAGTATGTTTACCGACTATGAATTTCTTGCAGAAAACAGGCTTAAGACCGGCGAAGCAGTCGATCGTGCGCTTGATATTATTCTTAACGGTATTCTCCAGAATCAGGCATCATCAGATCAGGAAAAGGCATGCAGTACAAAAAATACGACTATAACTGCCGCATCTGATACAAGCGGAATAAGACCGTCAACGAACGAAGCGGTACCTGAAAGTTTATAATACTGTAAATAGCAGATAAAACCGGCAGCCGTTGCAGACAGAATAAGAAATAGAAGAGCAAAAACTTCGGACATTGCAAATCTGCCCGACGCATACAGTGCAGAAATTGCACACAATTCTCCGGCTGCCCATAAAATCATAATAAAAAGTTCCGATGTAACAGGCCGGTGAAAGACGTATATGCTTACAATAAGCAGAATTCCGTACAACAGCAATGCCGCGATAAAAATTATCCCTGACGGTATACCCCGACGGACGCCGGCAGGAATCTGTACCCCGATGACAAACAGCACGATTGCCGCAATACCCGTTATGAAGGCTGGTATAAGAAGTACAGTCGTAATAAAACGGGAAGCAGCCGCCCCGGGACGGAATACCAGAACCCACCAAGTAATATACAGCAGGCTCGTTAAAAACATACCTGCGTTACCGGAAAACAAAAGCCAGTCCTTTGCAGTAAAGTTCCTGAAAACGATCATACAGATTACCTCCTGCCGGTATTAGTATTTATGAAGCGGAATTTCCGATTCTATTATAGACTCACTGTTGTCGCCGATTATTTCAACGGTTACCGTGTCAATAAGTGCACTGTATTTTCCAAGTACAGCCTTTGCAGCAGAAAGTCTTCCCTGTGCCGTTTCACTGGAACACGTACCGATCGTCATATGCGGAATAAATTCTTCCTGTTCAAGGACGGAAGGCAGAAAAGGACGAAACAGTCCCGTATAAAGCGCATGGAAAAGCGCTTTGACCGATTCTTTTCCTTCTGAAGGAAGCATGAAAAGGAAAGAATCTTTTACGACAACATCTGTCAGTGTAATATTGAATGGTGCAATTCCAGTCGCAGCTGATATAACTTCTGTCCGTACTTTTGCTGCACTGTAAAAAGATGAAAAAGGGAAAACAAGTGTGATATGCGGTTGTATTTTTGTATATGCTGAATCAAACATACTCCGTACCTGATCCAGTTCCACCGTATCGTGAAAATGAGGAAAAAGAAGAACTGATCTCATAATCTTTTTTGAACCAGACTCCGGCGGCGGTATGAATTCCCCGGAGAGATTCTGTACTGTTTTTATCACCTGCATTCCCCTTTATGCAGTGTACACATGAGTTTCTCTCTTTTCAAGGGCAGGCCGAACAGGAAGTTTCAGCTGTACATGTTTTCAGCGGGCAGACGGCGATGCCAGTTCAAGTATTCTTACACCTCCTGTTCCTGCAGCTGCAACAACAGTGCTGTTTTTTGCAGCAACATCATTAACTGATATGCCGTTTGAAAAACGTATACTTCCTGAAATACCGTCTGTTGTAGAACTAATGGAATCAGCATCTCCCACCCATAAACCAGCTTCACCGTTCGAAATGAAATAGATTGTTTTACTGTTTGCAAATCCTGATGATACCGCATTTGAAGGCTGCAGATCAGGTGACAGTGTCTTCAGAGACGGAGCCGGTACCGTTTGCGACAGTACCGGTGTGTCATCCGTAGTGAATATTCTGACACCGCTTCTGTTTGCCGCAAGCATCAAATATGATCCGATAAACTCTATGCCAGCCTTTGATTCATCAAGTACATCTGCTTCAACAGCAGTATAATGTTCACTAAGCGATCTATCTGAGTACGTATAGGAATATACGATACTTTCCGTATTATGGATGCTGGAAGCAGCTTCAAATACGGCTATTTTTCCCGAAGTTGAAACTGCAACCGAACGGGCATCAGGCAGACCGGCATGCGCAACTTTTGTAAAAGTTGTTCCGTCGAACGTGAAAACAAAAAGTCCTGCACCAAGCGTACCTTCTGAATTTTCCGTGCCTGTGGTAACATATACCAGATTTCCGTCTGCTGCAATGTCCGTCGTAAAATATCCGGGAAGATGAAGTTCAATTGCTGCCGAAGACGTATCCGGTTTTTTACCTGTAAATTTTATGGCACGTACATACGCATATTTTCCAGCTTCCGTATTTTCGAGTGACTGGCCGCCGACATAGATATAGCTGCCGTCATACGCAGCGGCAGATAAATCCGTCGATGTA
>JALNVF010000221.1 GCA_023231445.1 Treponema sp.
GTTGAAACATGGAACAGAAACAGCGGTAAACCGTGGAAAATTCAATTCAGTATCGGGAGTATATCATATCCGCCTGATGCGGTTGTTACCCCTGAAGAATGTCTGCGTGAAATTGATAAACTGTTGTATATGCAGAAGAAAGAGAAATGCAGGGAATTGTAATAAGGGAACCTCTAAAACTTCAGTTTTTAGAGGTTCCCTTAAGTATTCCAGAACGTATCTTTGCGCGTTGCGTAAAGTTTATTATTTGCAGTATACCTGGTCAGTTTTAACCAGGTATACTGCAATTTCTACGGCATAGTTTATATACTGAGCGTATTTTTTATTTTGTCAGTAAATGAACTTTCATATGTCAGAGCTTCCAGAAAAATATCAGGAATGTGACCGGTAATGTCCATATGGGTATTACCGAATGCATTTAGCAGTGAAGTTATCTTGTCTTTTACGGACGCAGACCCATTTTTCAATAGTGATATTCCTTCATTATAACATTCTTTTACCTTATTTCTCCAGAGAGTAACATATTCTTTGCTGCAGTCTTCCGGTATGTTCCAGTTGTCTCCGCGCCCCCAGTGCGTTGAAGTAGCAGGCATTCCGCATGCAGACATGAAAATGCTGCAGGGTATGCAGGAAGATACTTTTGATGTTTTGCTCCCCATTGCAATTTCAAAATAAAAGCGGTTATTATCAATAGAACTTTGATATTTTGTCATGGCCCGGATCATGCCGTGACAGCTTTTGAAAAGATTCCCTTTCATATAGGGTTGTGAACTGGTTTCTGCTGGTTCAACAGTGATTGAATATTTCTGTTTGTTAACTGAAGGACGGGTATCCAGACAGTCCTGTGCGGTTTTTGATGCTTTTACCGCTTCTTTATATGAATTGGAAACGGTGTCATCTTTAATTTCCCTGTATTTCGGACTGTATTGTTCCAGCTTAGAAGGGCCTGCAATGAATAAAGAACTGATAGTCGACATCCCGCCGATATATGCTCCTCTCGGCGGTTGGTTTTGGTTGTTTGCGTTTGCCGATATTTTTAGTACATATTGCCAGTTCTCGTCTGTATTATTTTTTGCAGCATCCATATTCGAGATTCTGTTAGTTTTTGCAACGATGAACGGCATTACCTCCTGCTTTGCTGCCGGCGATATTGGTATAACAATACCGTAATTTCTGAGTCTGCTGCATATTGCATAATATTCATTGAATTCATCCGGCTGATATTGAAATGCTGTTTTCATGGATTCCTTTGTTTTGGTTTTATTTTCATTAATTGAAAAGAAACCTGCGGCAACAGCTGTACAGAGTGTATCGGCTAAATCTTTTGTAAGGAATGTGCTCATTTTTCTTTCCTTTCCCTTTTATAATCCGATTTTCACCGTTTCGTTTTCGGCTCCGGCTCGTGCATGCAGCGTACCATTCATGCGGTATACAATACCGAAGTGTTTCTGTATACCGGGAACAGGATCGCCGCCGAGTATCTCATTGGAAATTGTTATTACGGTACTGCCTTTCCGTACCATATCCTGTACGACTGCAGTAACATCAGCGCCCCGATCCTGCGTGCCATAAGCAGCAGCAATAACTTCAACTGCTTTTGCCCCTGCAATTTTTTCTTTTAACTGTTCCGGTGAGGGCATTCCGCCGTCACACATTTTTTTTATGTCCATACTATGTACCTCCATTTGGTAAAATTGATTACTTGATTATAAGTTGATAAATAATTCCGCTTTTTTATGCTATGTCATATGGTGTTCCTCCCTTACTGTGTTTGTTACAACAGGTATTGGCATAACAGCACAATATTTGCCCCTGTGTAGAGTACCGGCAGAGTGACGAGGGCTTTCCTGTCATACAGGTGTCCTCGTTTTTTTGCTGCTAAATCGTTTTGTATCTGCAGGTTGTTTGTAACTATAAGGACTGCGATAATGCAGACAATCATTATCTGAGTAATTGAATGAATTGAATCAAGGAGCGTTATAGACGTGGAAGACGGGACCATCGAATCTACAATGTTCTGATTGGTCACAACAGCGAACAACGTTGCGCACGGTATGGAAATCCGGGAGTCTGTGTCAGGATTCATACAGAACGGCAGCAAAGAAAGCAGGAAAAACAAATAGACACTGGCAGTAAGCTTAAAAAATGTGATCCACGGCGACTTCTTTGAGATTGCAATATTCACCCTGAGCCTTGAATATTTTTTTCCTTCGCTCCCGGGGCCTCTGTCACCATAATTGGTATTATACGTATGGTTTGATACCGATGTAGAGAATCCGTCTACGTTCCATTCGCTGTTTGTGTAACTGTCTGAAATACCTGATTGTTCGATGTCTGGTATAAACCTGAAAAGGGAAATATCAGACAGATTTTCCATATCAATCGACAGTATATCCCTTATAAATGGATAATTTTTCATATCCCATGTATGCCGTATTTCCGCTTTGTATTTCTGTTGGACAAGGTTGCCCCTGTCGAATGAAACAGAGCCTTCTACGTCTTTGTTGATCGAATTTGCGCTTATGAAATCCAGTCCCTCCGTATACGTTTTCTTTATTTCTTCCGAAGTAAGAAAACCCCATACCCAGAATGTCGCACTAAAGCAGTTCCGGTCGTAATCAAAATTGTCGAGAGAAACAATATATACGCCGGTTTTTACTTCTCTAACTTCGGAAGACAGCGGGTATGGGGAAAAAGCACCGGCAAGCACTGCTGCCGCAGGAAAAAGAAATATGCTTTTTTTCATGAGCTCATACCCGGTAAAATATACGTTTTCCGATTATCTTGCCTGTTGCTACCGTATTCGAATGTCCCAGGGGGTCACAGGCAACGGCTCCTTTACTGTCTCCTGCAACAAAATGCGTGTATTTTTCGTTATTAAAAACGAGCACTTCGAATTCACCTTGTTGTGGTTTATAGTCTGCATTTTCTTTTTTGGCAGAAAAACTAAGTCCTGTAAGAGTGCTCATTACCTTTCCTGCATCAAGAATTGTTCCATCTTTGTCAATAATTCCTTTTTCGCAGCATTCAATAAATGTTGCCAGCGGATCGATTTTCTTTCCTGATATGCGTTCCGCAAGGAACAGAATGGAAAGAAAATAACATCCTGATTCCCCAAGTATCTTCATAAGTTCCTGTTTATGGTCAATTGAAAACATCTTATTTTTCCTCCGTATCGTATCCTCTGACGGTTGCAGCAAGCACATCGAGCAGTCTGCTCAAACCTTCCGGTGCAGCTTGTTTACGGGCTTTTACCTGAATCTGATATTTTGCACTCTGGTTGGTTTCCCGCGTGTGTTCTGCATTAGACGAAACTTTTCCGGCTACAACAATTCTGCCTTCCTCGTTCCCCTCCGTCTGTTTTTTTTCGACAACCTTGTCGGTTGAAGTGACTTCCATTTGGAAATCAATATTCATTTCTTCTATTGCAAGATTCGGAACTGGTACCAGTGCCAGCAGAGGAGCGCGTATGGTAAGTTCTTCCGTTTTTCCTTCCTTTTCTGCCGGACGTTGTACGGTGAACATCATTTCCCGTGCCCTGTTACCGTTTTTTTCAAAACCTACTTCTGTTATATAATCTACGGTGCTCTGAGCAAGTTTTGTCTGTGCTTCAACGGCCGCTTCAAGAGGTGCTGCAATTAATTCAGAAATGGGCATTTCAACAACAGTTTCTATTCCGCTGTTACCTGTTTTTTCCATCCCGTATTCTCCTTATTCGGTCTGAGCGGGTTGTTTCTAATAAATTAAGAAGCA
>JALNVF010000222.1 GCA_023231445.1 Treponema sp.
GGAAAGTGGAGACCTTGAAGAGGCCCTCAACGCCGCGAGTCAGATCGGAGATGACACCCTGCAGAAGAACGCACACGGTTATGTCGTACCGGATTCCTTTACCCACGGCACCTCAGCGCAGCGAATGAAATGGTTCAAACGCGGGTATCAGTCGGGTGATCCGGGACAGTGCAACACCTTCACCGCGTTATAGGCCCAATGACCGCTTGGAATTTTACAGTGGGGCTTCTCGCCTCAACTTTACTCCACCCAGGCAGTTTCTACAGATTCTGACTTCAAATCTATATCAACTCACAAAGGAGTATGACAATGAATGTCTCCCGAACATCAGACTCTTCTTTTTCCTCACGGCTCTCGTGGTGTCTGCTCCTGCTTCGACTGGGGATCGGCATTGTGTTTGTCATGTGGACGGTTAATAAACTCATCAACCCTGAAAATGCGGCAGCTGTATTTTCGAAATATTACCAGTTGCAGTCCCTCTCTTCCTATCTTGTATACCTGATGGGAACACTGCAGGCCATTGTTGTTCTGGCTTTTGTGCTTGGTGCTTTTCGCACCTATTCCTACTCGGCGATCCTGATTCTCCATGGGTTCTCTACTATCAGCGCATATAAGCAGTATCTGGATCCCTGGACCAGTCCACACCTCTTGTTTTTTGCCGCCTTTCCCCTGCTGGCTGCCTGTATCACCCTGTTACTGCTGCGTGATTTTGATCAATTCAGCGTCGACGGTTTTCGAAAGAGGCGTACCCTGCCAGCGGTCGGAGAGTGAGGCAAGACAGTGAAACAGGCCCGTCAGTCCTTCTTTGTATGGCCTGGCAGGTTACGGTTTGAAATCATACAGGAATTATGGAGTTTCGATGGGTGAATAGCTGGGGTGGGGAGTTAATACCACCGAAATGCTAAAATCACATTTTATAGGGAGGAAGTTGCACCCGTGAGATATATTATTTTTTCAGCCTTTTATGAGGTTCGAGGATGAGTGTTGGTGCGTCCTGCCAGCAATCAGCTGAAGACTTTGGGGGATAACATCTTCACCGGTATCCAGGACGAGCATGTGAATGTGATTGAAGGTAGCAATGTAATTAAGTACACAAAGGCCATACCTCTTTTTCGCCTCAAAAATCCAGCGCCGCCAACGTAATCTATCTTTCTCAAATTTAAGAAGAAAGTCCTGTTTATGGCATACGTGGGTGATATATCAGACACAAATTGGAATATAGTGTCTATTCGCTCGTGCCATAGAATTAAGTCTCTTAACCTAAAAGGTAATTAATACCAATGCTTCTTAGAGCGCTTTTTTTACCACCCAAAAGAGCACTCTAAGAACTAAAACGACTCTTTTCCAGCAACATTACGTTATGAAAACAAATATCTATCGTTGTCCGACCATAATTGCTCTAATTGGCGAACTTCAGCGAGTCTGAGAGAGCGTAGAAAACGGTGTTAAATACTTAATTATACATGTTTTTATTATTATAATGCTAGTGTTTTCTTTTCTTCTTCTTTTATTAATTCGTTTCTATAATCCATTGACCACTTTGGGGTGTCATAAACTCGGTCTTTTGCTGATTTTATTATATTTTGCAAATCATCAATCCAGCAGTGTTCTTTTAATGGCAAATATTTTTTAAAATATTCAAAAGACTGTTCTTGCTGAACACCTATCCCGACTTTTAGTAAAAACCTTATCACTTTGTCATCAGTAGCAACCATTAGTTCTTCATTTTCTGTCTTTTCCCTCAGCTCTTTGAAATAATGATTCATGAAAAACAAATCCCATGTCATATTGTAGATTTGGTTTATTTTTTCCTCTGGGCTGCTAGCTACTTTAAACTTCATCATATTTTTAATGCGATTAGAGCTAAAGAGAAATATAGCAAAATTTATACAAACAAATGATAAGCGGAAATATTTTACAGTCCATTCAATAAACTTAAGTATTTTTTCTTTTCGGCTCAGGCTACAAAAATAGTATTGCAGTAATTTCAAAAGAACTAGATATAGCGAACGCCAATCAGTTAACCATTCTGTTTTTGTTAAATCTTTTTTAATACGTTCTTTATCGGTTATATACCCATTGAATATTTCAAAGTGGTCGCTTTCACCTATTGAGAATCTTAGTAAAGAATCATCATCACCGTTATCTATTTTATAAAACAACAATAATTCTTCAATGGCTTGATCTACCAAGAGTCTCTTGGGTAAAAGCCTTTCATAGAGAGCAAGGTTTGGTTCAAAACAAATTTCAGAAGCTCGACAGAAGCATATCAGTGATATTGCTGCTCTGTGTTTTTGTTTAGGTTCTTTAGTTGAATATGCAGAGACAATAAATCTGAAAATATTTCTATCTAGTATTACTTTATATTTTGTTTTATTTAACTTATTGTTAAAGATATACGCAGCAGGGTTATGGATATCTTCATCACGACCTTCAAGGTTTGTGATAAGCCATCCTTGTTCTTGCACTTGGGAAATCACTTTTTCAAACCCATGTGGCAATGTAATAAAACCCTGATCCATTATTTTTTCCGTCCGATTATGGCATTGTTAGGCATGCAGTTAACCGTTGTACATATAAATAACGAGTTTATTAGTTGGACGAAGCCGCTACGCGGCAGAAAGACCAACTTGCTACTCACCTGCTCATAATTGACAAATTGTAACACTCCGCGCTGTCTGTGATAGAATTAAGTTGTACCGGCAAAACCATTTGCCACACAGATCATCCAGAATAAAGCGGAGGTTACAATGAACACGAACATGCCTGCTGATCCTCAATTTGCAGTCTGTTACCAAAAACATCAGAAGTATTTAAAACTCTGTGGCCTGCAGCCCAAGACCATTGATGCTTACTCAAGAGCGATCAGGCGCATTGCCAACTATTTTGATTCCAGAATAGACGATCTCACTTCTGAGCAGCTGCTTGAGTATTTTCATGACCTGCTGGAATACCATTCATGGAGCACCGTCAAACTCGATTTGTATGGCCTGAAGTTCTTCTATGCCAGAGTTCTGAACAAAAGTTGGGAAGAACTGCCCTTGATAAAACCGCCAAAGACTTCCAGGATTCCTGACATCCTTTCTATCCGGCAATTGGAAAGACTGTTTATCGCAACCAACAAGCTGAGCTATCGAGTCTTCTTCTTTACTGCCTACAGCATGGGGTTACGGCTTGGAGAAGGGGTCAGGCTCACTGTCGGCGATATCGATCCCACCAATATGCGAGTTCATATCCGCAATTCCAAGGGCAATAAGGACCGACTGGTACCGCTTCCTGAAAAAACACTTCATGTTCTAAGAGCATTCTGGGCTGTTCATAAACATCCCCATTTTCTTTTTCCAAGCCGAAAAAGGGGGCTGAAAAACGTCCAACTGGTAGATCAACCGCTGGATCGGGGTGGTATTCAGGTTGCCATGAAGTCAGTCACCAGAGATCTCGGCATAAAAAAAAATTTCATGCCATTCTCTGCGTCATAGCTATGCAACGCATATGCTGGAAGCAGGCGTCGATCTTCTTGAATTACAGAAAATCCTCGGCCATGTCAGTATCCTGACTACTACAAGGTACACTCATCTTACCAACATCACCAAACACAACGCCTGCCAGGCCATCAATACCCTGGCCAACAGTTTTGACATCACATGGGGAGGTGTCAAATAATGTTGCTCTCCTCAGTTATAAAAC
>JALNVF010000223.1 GCA_023231445.1 Treponema sp.
CCATCTGTTTGTGTACCTTTATTTCAGCCCCGTCAGTTACAGCAATACCGGCGCTTTCCTGCCCGCGGTGCTGCAGTGAATACAGACCAAAATATGCCAGTGTTGCTGCGTTCATGGGTACATTCTGTTCAGGTCCGTTGTCAGACGGCTTCGTATTCAGATAGACACCAACTACGCCGCATTCATCGTGAAGTTTATCTTCTTCATTTTCAAAAAAATTGTTGTCTATAGTGTACTTATTTTTATTCGTCATACTTGTGCACAACCCCACTTATTACACAGAAACGGCGGAAATCAGTTTATTTACCACAGATTTTTGTCTGACACTCGTGATAAATTTTTGAAGTTGTGTCAACCACATCCGCCGGAATGCTTTTGATTGAAGAATCTCCGTTCAGATGATTCGCCTTGAGCCAGTCGCGCAGATACTGCTTGTCGTAACTTTTCGGAGAAATGCCGACTTTGTATTCAGAAAGGTTCCAGAAACGGCTCGAATCAGGCGTAAGAACTTCATCACCGAGTACAAGTACGCCGTTTTCATCAAGTCCGAATTCAAATTTCGTATCAGCAATGATGATTCCGTTTTTATATGCGTGTTCATATGCTTTCCGGTAGATTTCGAGAGAAATCTTTTCAATCAAATTTCCAAGTTCTTCTCCGACGTCCTTTTTCATCTGGCCGACCGTAACATAAATGTCGTGTCCTTCCGTCGCTTTTGTTGACGGAGTAAGAATTGGTTTGTCAAGTTTCTCTGCTTCCTGATACGCCCTGCTGAACGTATAGCCGCAGAACGATTCCCCCTTCTTTGCAACGTCGTACATAGAACCGAACATATAGCCGCGCACAATGAATTCATATGGTATCATCCTGAGTTTCTTTACAAGAATAGTGCGGCCTTCATATTCCGGCTTCTGAAAATCAGCAGGCATGTCTTTGAGATCAGCAGAAATCATGTGATTTCTGACAATATCCTCTGTAAAACCGAACCAGAAGTTCGAAAGTGCATTCAGGACCTTTCCCTTGTCGGTAATCATTGTCGGAAGAATCACGTCGAACGCAGAAATACGGTCGGTAGTTACGATAACCATCGTACCGTTTTCAAGATCATACACTTCACGGACTTTGCCGCTGATAATTTTTTTCATACAAAACTCCTGTAAAACCCAGTGTCCGGTATACCGCAATACGGAACAGCAGACACCGAAGCCAATTTTATAAATCTATACCTTTCCCGCCGTTTGCAGTGGCATCATCCGCAAGTTTTTTACGGAAATCAACGAGTTTCGAACGGAGTTCAGGATATTTAACAGCAAGAATCTCCACTGCAAGATATCCCGCATTTTTTGCGTTTCCGATGCCGACTGTCGCCACAGGAATCTGCGGCGGCATCTGTACGATTGACAGGAGAGCATCCATTCCTCCGAGTCCGTTAGAACCGGCAGAAAGACATTCAAGAGGCACACCTATGACGGGAAGTGTCGTTTCGCCGGCAATAACTCCCGGCAGAGCCGCAGCAAGACCTGCACCGGCGATAATAACTTCGCATCCGTCTTTTTCGACTTTTTCAACAGTCCGGCGCAGCAGATCTCCTGCACGATGGGCAGAAAGAATATACGCCTCATATTCAACACCGAATTCTCTGAGAACGTCTGCTGTTTTCGTCATTTTTTCTGTATCTGATTTTGAGCCAAAGAATATTGCAGCTTTCATAACATGGAACCTCCCGGCAGTCGGCGGCCCGCACTATAAATTTGGTTAAATAGTGAACATTCAGCTTATAGTCTGACATTAGGGGATGTCAGGTAGAAACGCTCCAACCCCGCCGCAGTATCAATAACCACAGCACATTCGGAATATATACAAGCCGTCGATACTGCACTATATCATAAACAGTGCACTCAATCAACAACCCAGTTACCGGATCAGAATACAGCACAATAAAGGAAGTACTCTTTTTTTTTCCTTTTTCAGAAAAAGTATGGTAAAATACATACAGGTGGAATGTGCCTGTTCCGGCGCACAGGCTCCGCCTGACCTTTTCAAGGAGGCTGGAATGGGACTTGAAGAGACGTTTACGCTCAATAACGGCGTGGCCATGCCGAAATTCGGACTCGGCGTATACAAATCAGGCGACGATACCGTACAGGCAGTAAAATGGGCACTCGAAGCAGGATACAGGCTTATAGATACCGCGGCCTACTACAATAACGAAATACAGGTTGGAAAAGCAGTACGCGAAAGCGGCATTCCAAGAAATGAGATTTTCGTCACCACAAAAATGTGGAACAACGATCAGCGCGATGACCGTCAGGAAGACGCATTTCTTGAAAGCCTTAACAAGCTCAGACTCGACTACATCGACTTATATCTTATCCACTGGCCGGTACCCGGCAAATTCTGCGATACGTGGAAATATATGGAAGATTTTCTTGCATCGGGAAAAGTACATGCAATCGGTGTAAGCAATTTTCTGCCGCATCACCTTGAAGAACTTGCTGCTTCTTCAGCCACAGTGCCTGCGGTAGATCAATTCGAATGTCACCCGTTTCTTACACGGGAAGAACTCCGTACGTACTGCCGCGGGCACGGTATTCAGGCTCAGGCATGGAGTCCCCTCGGCCGCGGTGTCGTACTGGAAAGCCGGACCATTCAGGAAATTGCAAAAAAACATAAAAAAACTTCCGCACAGATAACACTCCGCTGGGATTACCAGAACAGTATTATAACCATTCCTAAATCAATAAAACAGAACCGTATTATTGAAAATGCGGATATTTTCGATTTTTCTCTTTCCGACGACGAACTCGAAACAATAAGCGATCTTGACACCGGCATGACAAAAGAAGATCCCGATAACTTCAACTTTTGAAAACCATATATTTTCAGAAGACACCTTAGATTCTTCTCCACCCCTCCCATCCGGCCTGCATAATTTCGTGCGGTATGAACTTTGCCGCAATACGATGCAAAAGACTCATAATGCCGGGGGTTACGACAGGAAGATTCAGGGCGGATGCCAGAAGTGACACGTATACAACCACAACAGGTATATCGCCGAACAGAAAATTACGAACGGCATGCGATATTTCTCCACCGTTTTTCTCTGCTTTTCCTATAAATTCCGTACCGCGCATCCAGTACGGACAAACAGCAGTCACGTGAATACCCCGCGGTAACAGTTCCCACCGCAGCGCACGCGACCAGCTTACAAGGAAAGCCTTCGTTGCCGCATACACCGCAAGCTGCTGCACCGGCTGAAATGCCGATGCACTCGCTGCCTGTATAATGCGCCCCCCGCTTCTCATATACGGCAGAACCGCAAGCGTTAAATCAACGGCAGCACGACAGTTAAGCTCTATCATGTTATCACTGTCTTCCTGCAGAACAGTTTTATAGTTGCCGATCTTACCGAATCCGGCACAGTTTATAAACAACGTCACTTCCGCAGTATACGGCGTACTGCCGCTGTTTTCTGTACGGACAAGTTCTTCATAGGGAGATATTTTTGCCCGTTCCTCAAGCGCAGCTTTGAACCGGTCAATGCTTACACTTTTTGTCAAATCAAGAGGAAAAATCTTTGCCGTATGAGTCAGTTTTTCTGCAATTCCCCGAAGCCTGTCCTCTCTGCGTGCAATAAGCCATATTTCATCAAGATTCTTAGACTTGTCCACAGTTTCTGCATA
>JALNVF010000224.1 GCA_023231445.1 Treponema sp.
ACTTGTATCCATCCCTATGATGGATACGATTGCGGCTATATGGCGCCGTTTACGCGATCACCGTCCGATTATGAGCGCAGACCGTGCACATCTGCATCATAAACTGCTTAATTTAGGGTATACGAGAAAACAGGCGATGGGAATGCTGCTGCTTATTCAGTTTATGCTGTGCATTGCGGTCTGCCTTGCGATGTATTTAAACAGATCTAAGGGTGCTGTTCTGCTGATTGTTGTGTATGTTTTTATGGTGGGCTTTTTCTCAATCATTCATTTTACAAATCGTGCCGTTTTACGGCAGAAACGGATGGAAGAACTCGGTATAAAGAATCCTGAACTTGATGACTGAGAGTTACTTCACATTGGAGCGGTATTTCATTAAAATATACGGTTATGAAGTCTAACAAACGTACTGTCACCTGCGGTGATATCCGCAGGAGTGATGTAGGCAAAACCGTTGTTCTTAACGGATGGGTTCACCGTACAAGAGACCTTGGCGGTATTTTTTTTATAAGTCTGCGTGACCGCTACGGTATTACGCAGGTTCTTGTGGGAGCAGATGTAAGCGATGCCGTAAAGCAGACTGCTGCGTCTCTGAAAAGCGAATACTGTATCGCGGTCGAAGGTAAAGTCGCCGCCCGCGGTGATAAAGATATAAATAAAGACATGCCGACCGGTGAAGTTGAAGTAATAGCCGGCGATATTGAAGTTTTTACAACATCGAAACCGCTTCCGTTTGCAATCGATGAAGTCCGTCAGAAGGACGGTACGATTGTCCTCCCGAACGAAGACCTGCGGCTGCGTTACCGTTACCTTGATTTACGGCGCGCTCCCATGCAGCATAATATTGCGCTGCGTTCTGCGGTTACGCTTGCAACGCGCAACTATCTTTCCGGCAAAGGTTTTTACGAGATAGAGACGCCAACCTTCGTTAAGTCGACTCCTGAGGGAGCCAGAGATTATGTTGTGCCGTCCCGTGTGCATCCGGGGAAATTTTATTCACTGCCGCAGAGCCCCCAGCTTTATAAGCAGCTTCTGATGGTTTCCGGCTTTGACAAATATTTCCAGATCGCGCGCTGCTACCGCGACGAAGATGCCCGCGGCGACCGTCAGCCCGAGTTTACGCAGATTGATATTGAAATGAGTTTTACGAACCGCGATGAAGTTCTTGAGACGACCGAAGGTCTGATGAATTACATTTTTAAAAATACAATCGATTATCAGCTGCCGGAACATTTTGAGCGTATTGCATATGACGATGCGGTCGACTGGTACGGAACTGATAAACCGGATCTCCGCTTCGGACTTAAAATGCAGGACGGTGCGTTCCTTGCCGGTATTTCCGATTTTACCGCATTTAAAGCCGCGCTTGAATCAAAGAATTCAATGGGACGCCTTACCGGAAGTATCCGGGTTCTTGTGGTTCCCGGCGCTGCCGAAAAATACAGCCGTAAAATGATTGAAGAACTTGAAGAGACTGCAAAAGTGTACAAGGCTAAAGGTCTTGCATGGATGAAAGTGGCTGCCGGCGGAAAACTTGAAGGCGGTATAAGCAGGTTCTTTGCGGGAAAAGACGAAGACGTATGCGGTACGCTCGGTGCAAAAACGGGAGATCTTATTCTTATTGTTGCAGACACAAAACGAAAAGTCGCATGCTGGTCTCTGGGGGCTGTTCGTTCAAAGCTGGGAAAGGACCTTCGTCTTGCAAACCCTGATGAATTTCATTTTGCATGGATTGTTGATTTTCCGTATTTTGCATGGAACGAGGACGAAAATAAATGGGAAACAGAACATCATATGTTTACCCTGCCGCAGAAACAGTACTGGCCGACGCTTGAGTCCGATCCTGAGAGCGTCAAAGGAGATTTGTACGACCTTGTGATGAACGGGTACGAAATTGCCTCCGGCTCGATGCGTATTAACGATCCTGATCTGCAGAAACGTATTTTCAGAATTGTCGGTTACAGCGAAGAGCGCGGCAGAAAGGCATTCGGCTTCCTTACCGAGGCTTTCGGGTACGGTGCACCGCCGCACGGAGGTATTGCTCCCGGACTTGACCGGCTGCTTATGCTTATGTGCCATGCAGATTCCATTAAGGAAGTTATTCCATTCCCCAAGAACAACCTTGCTCAGTGTCCTATGGACGGCTGTCCGAGTGAACTTGCGGACGAGAATCAGCTTAAGGAACTGCACATTGCGGTTACTGAGAAAGAAAAAGATGATATGCAGGATATTGGGTAAGACTGGTTTTACCGGTAAAAGAAATCTGCAGTTTTTTTTACGATAAGACGATTTATTCAGCAATTAAAGAGAAGAAAACCTGCTGGTTATCCGGCAGGTTTTTTTTGTGTTTTTCTGGTATATTTACCGTATGGAACGTTTTTTTAAAGTGGGTACAGCAGCCTGCTTTTTACCCGCATGTTTTGTGTTTCTTTCATGTTTTCAGATAACAGGTCCTCATACCGAAATGGTCATGGGAACAGTATGCAGTGTAAATGCCTACAGTGACGGTACTGAAAAACTCTATAATGAGCTTTTTACCCGGCTGCATACTATCGAAAACGAATTCAGTGTCAATATCAGCACCTCGGAAGTGTCTGCAGTCAACAATGCCGCAGGTCAGAATGCCGTGACAGTTTCTGCAGATGTGTTTTATGTTATACGGACAGCGTTAAAGTATGCGGAACTTACCGGCGGTGCATTCGACCCGACAGTCGGCCCCCTCGTGAAGATATGGGGAATAAATACCGATCATGAAAGAGTTCCTTCCGGGCAGGAAATCAGCACGGCACTCGGGCTTATAAACTGGCACGACGTGCTTTTAACGCAGAACGCTGACGGCACCGGTACAGTCAGGCTGCGGCGCCGCGGAATGGCGCTTGATCTTGGCGGTATAGTCAAAGGATATGCCGCAGACGAACTTACGTTGATTCTTAAAGCCAGGAGAGTAAAACGGGCTGTTATTGATCTTGGCGGAAACATTTACGTATTCGGTACCAAAAAGGATGGTTCGTTGTGGAAGGTCGGCGTAAAAGATCCGTCTGATCCCGAAGGAAATCCTGCACTTGTCGTATCCCTTTCGAATTCAACTGTCGTTACGAGTGGTGTATATGAGCGTTTTTTCATACAGAACGGTGTACGGTATCATCACATACTCGACACAAAGACAGGATATCCTGCACGCACCGGTCTGCTGTCGTCTACAATAATCTGTGAATCGAGTATAGCGGCCGATGCACTTTCGACAAGCGTATTTGTGCTCGGGGAAGAAAAGGGGATGGCTCTGTTAAGGAAAATAGAAGAGAGTCGTATCCCGGATGCGGAATTTAGTGAGATTCCCGGGCTCCATGCGCGGATATCGGCAGTATTTATTGCTGAAGACGGCATCATAACCGCATCGAAATCGCTCGAAGGTATATTGAAACTGATGAATGGCTCTCCGGTGTTTAAATAAAGGGAACCGGTAAAAACTTCAGTCTTTACCGGTAACTCTGAAACATACAGTAGTATAAGAAATTTTTTGTTTTAAACTGCTTATCAATGTTTATGAAACAGGAAGATTGATTTTTTTCGTATACTTCCAGTTGTAGGCGTGGGTATCCGGAAGTTTGCCGTCTATGCGGTCGTTCTGAGCCTGCAGCTGGTCGCGGACCATTTGCCGGAAGACAGTCATAAGCGGTTC
>JALNVF010000225.1 GCA_023231445.1 Treponema sp.
CTGAGGAAACGGGAATGCGTCTATCAGCGTAAAAAATTTTTTCATATCATGTTCTGCACACCGCAGCCTGCCGTACATTCCCCGGCCGGATTTCTGCAGCATCCGTGCGTTCACGGTTTGTTCATACTGTCCCTTCTGAGGAAAGGCCAGTACCGGTTTGCCGAGGTACAACGATTCTGATATCAACTGATGCCCGGCTGGAGCTATAACGCCGCGGCATCCTGCCAGAGCTTCTGCAAAGTCAACACCGTCACCGGGATATATTTTGAATTGATATTCAGGAAAATTTTTCAATGCCTTTATCATCTTTCTGCGGGAATCGTGTTTCGTATAAACAAGGAAGTACTTTCCCTTCTCCGGCTGCTGCACGCGTATTTCGTTTCTGATAACGGGACCTGTTTCTCCGTTAAAAAACGAACAGAAGGCGGTAACCTGCGCGCCGGGCGTCATGAACCGTGCAACAAATCTGCTGATAATCCCTGCAGGAGTAAACGGCAGCGTTTTTATGAGTATTCCCGGATGGCTGAAATTCATGAGCGGAATACCGAGCGAAAGTGCGGCCCGGGAAACAAACGGTTCAAAATCGCAGATGACTGCATCTATACGGCAGGCTGAAAGCTGCGACCGGATAACGGAAAGTATTTTTTCGAACTGAAAAATGTACGGAATATTTCCGGCCGCAGTTTTTACATAATCGATGCTGTGATTTTCAAGAATAAAATGAAACGAAGGTATAGTGACTATGTTTACTTCACCAAGATGCTGCTGCAGGAAATCCCTGACAGAGTCAGGAATAAAATAAACAATATCATATTCTTTTTTAAGATATTCACTTAATGCAACGATCCGGGCAATATGTCCGAAGCCTTCTCCTGCACATGAAAATGCAAGGCGTTTTCTGCCGCTTCTATCTTTCATAAAAATACTATACGACTCACCATCTGCAGAGGCAAGTAATTCTGCAGAGGACAATAAAAAACTAACACAAAACTAAATGATATCTTACAGACAACAGCTGCCTGGTGATTTCGTAAGGCTGAATTTTACTTCTGTATTTCAAGCCGTCCGGCGGTAATTCTTCTGACGAGAACTTTTACTCCGATAATTACCAGCAGAATGAATGCGGATAAAAGTGCCGTAAACCCTCCCGGCGCAACATTACACACATATGAGAGAAAAAGTCCGCTGATAATATCGATAAGGCTGAATATGATGGACCAGATAACCGTCCCTCTGAAACTTTTTGCAACCTGCATAGCAGTGGCGACAGGAAGCGCAATCATCGATCCGATGACCATCATTCCTACAATCCTGATGGAAACTGAAATTGCTGCGGCAACCAGAACCGAAAATGCATAGTTAATTATTTTTACTTTCACTTTTGCAAGGCGTGCAGCGTCTTCGTCAAAAATGGTATACAAAAGCTGGTCATATAAAAAAAAGAGAGTCACTGCAGCCCCGGTGCTCAACCCCAGGACGATCCGGACATCTGCACGGGTTACAGTCAGAATCGAGCCGAAGAGAAAAGAATTAGCATTTGCATGCAGCTTTCCCGAACTGATGATCGTGATTGCCACTCCCACTCCGATTGCAAGAATTATACTGAGAATTATCTCTGAATATTTTTTAAAAAAGCCCCGGAGAAATTCAATCAATGCTCCGGCAAATGCCGTAAATATAAAAGCACCCAGAACAGGATTCATATTAAGCAGAAGGCCTCCGGAAACACCCGCCAGTGATGCATGGGCAAGCGTATCACCTATCATCGAATACCGCCGCAGAACAAGAAAAACTCCCAGCATCGGTAAAAGGACACCAATCAGAACTGAGACTATAAGTGCATTTTGAAAAAAAGTATACGTTATAATCATTATACGGCACCTCCGCCTGCAAATACTAATTCTCTCCGGTACGTTTCAGGACTGCACATATGACCACTGCCGCCTGACATATGATAAATTGCGGTTGAATTCCGGACGACCGCGTCAAGATTGTGTTCCACCGACAGAATCGTTACGGTCTTTTCGCTATTCAGCTTTTTAAGGTATGCATAAATTTCCTTTCTGCTTTCCGGATCAACTCCGGCAGAAGGTTCATCAAGAACAAGAAGAGATGGATCACCGATAATGCCCCGTGCAATAAAAACCTTCTGACGCTGACCTCCTGAAAGCGTACTGATTAACCGGTCAGACACTGCCTGCATTCCAACCGCCGCAAGAGCCTCGTCCGTTCTGTTTCTGTCCTTTATTTTCAAAAGCCGCCTGTACGAATCAAGCATTTCACGTACCGTAACCGGAAAATGAGAGTCTGCCAGATCATTCGCCTGTGGCACGAAGGCAGTCCGGTCCTGTGTAACCGAAATACTTCCACGCAGCGGGGAAAGCAGCCCGAGCAGCAGTTTTACCAGAGTGCTCTTTCCCGCTCCGTTGCTTCCCACTATTGAAATATACTCGCCGTCTTCCGCAGTAAAACACAGATTATTTAAAATCCAGGGAGCTGTTCCCGTATATGAAAAGTAAAGCCCTTCGGCACAGATCATTAAAACTCCTTGTTTACTCTTGACTTTTTCAGGAGGACGCACTAGTTTAACACAAATTGCAAACTATTTGCAATATCATATTCAGGAGGTTTCCGATGAAAAAGAAACTTTTATCAACAGGTTCTGCTTTTTGTATACTGCTTTTACTCTCCGCTTCGGCGTATGCCGGCGGACGGAAGGATAAAAATGAAAAACTCTCCGTGGCTGCCAGTTTTGACGCCATGGCGGAATTCACGAAAGCGGTCGGAGGTGATAAAGTAACTGTTGTTACGCTGACGCCGGCTGGTGTAGAGCCGCACGAGTTTGAACCGAAAGCACGAGATATGACTACGATCAGTAAAGCTTCTGTTTTTGTGTATAATGGACTCGGCATGGAAGCATGGGCAGACAAAGCAGTTGCAGCAGCGGCCAATCCGGATCTTATCGCAGTAAAAGCCTCGGAGGGAGCAGATGCCATCAGCAACACCGATCCCGGAGAAATCAAAGAGCACGGACAGTTTGACCCGCACCTCTGGCTGAGCCTGTCCGGAGCCGTACTGGAAGTAAACAATATCGCTGCCGCACTTGCAAAGGCCGATCCGGCAAATGCGCAATACTATGCAGAGAATGCAAAATCATATACAAAAATACTTGATGATCTTAAAACCGAATATTACGGTAAGTTCACCGCGTCAAAGAGAAAGAGCTTTGTCACGGGACATGCCGCCTTCGCCTATTTCTGCCGCGATTTCGGACTTGAACAGAACAGCGTTGAGGATGTTTTTGCCGAAGGCGAACCGGGCGCAAAGCAGCTTGCAGAACTCGTCGACTACTGCCGTCAGAAAGATGTAAAGACGATTTTCACAGAAGATATGGTCAGTCCCGCAGTTTCCAAAACACTGGCCGATGAAATCGGAGCCACGGTAAAAACAATTGCCACCGTTGAAGGCCCGGAAGACGGAAAGACGTATCTTGAACGGCAGAAGGAAAATCTGGAAAAAATCTATACTGCACTTAATCAGTAAAAAACTGTAAAGCGGTTAACGCAGAATTGTCCGGAACGACCGGCATTTCCGGGCAGTTCTGTTTTCGTACACATCACAAGACATCCGGC
>JALNVF010000226.1 GCA_023231445.1 Treponema sp.
TACTGTTGACACGGCGGGTATTTTCTACGTTGTTGAGAGGATTAATTCCTCCGATTTTATCTATCATCATTTCGTCCTGCCCCTCTACCTTTTAATTATCGGTAGATTCATCAGAAAGTTGAACTTTTTTTACGCCGGAAACAAAAACAGCAAATTCGCCCTTTATTGAATTCCTTGCCGCAAAATCATCACGCAGATCAGCAGCCGTTCCTTCCAGTATTTCTTCATGCAGTTTAGTCAATTCCCGGCCAATAACCATACGACGGTCACTGGCAATATCGGCTAAATCCGTTAAAAGCTTTACAATTCTAAACGGTGACTCATACAGCACGAATGCCGTACCGGTCTCAATCAATTCCCGAAGGCGTCTGCGGCGTTTCCCCGGCGACGGAGATAAAAATCCCTCAAAAATCAGTGTTTTTCCTCCGGCCCCGGCAACACTTACCAGCGTTGCAAATGCAGAAGGTCCGGGAACTGGTACTACCGTATATCCTGCTTTCCGTACAGAACCTGCAAGGACAGCTCCCGGATCGCTTATTCCCGGAGTTCCCGCATCACTTGCGTATGCAACATTCTGCCCGTTTTTCATCAGCTCAATAATCTTTTCTGCAGCTTTTTCTTCGTTTTGAGCCCTGCAGGAAATGAGCGGCTTACGAATCCCGAAGTGTGTCAGCAATTCAAGTGTATGCCGCGTGTCTTCACATGCTATTATATCCACGTTTTTAAATGTTTCAAGCGCACGAAAAGTAATATCACCCAGATTTCCTATCGGCGTACCTACTATATACAATAATGACACTCAGTTAGTATATCTATAAAGGTACATAAAAACAAGTTGTTTTTTTTACTTGACAAATCAGATGTATGATTTATAATAACTCTACAACGTTGTAGTAAAACTACAACGTTGTAGAATAGTGGTTTACTCATACAAACCGATCAGGAGGAAAAAGTATGAAAAAATTAGCAGTCGTAGCATTAGCAGTCGCTCTTGTTACCTCAACAACTGTTTTTGCCCGCTCAAAAAAATCAAAACAGGCAAAACAGGGAAAAGTATTCAACATTTACTGCTGGAATGAAGAATTCCAGACCCGTTTCAAGGATTTTTTCGAAGCTGCAGGAAAAGTTCCCGCAGATGTAAAGGTAAACTGGATCATCACACCGAATCAGGGCAATGCATATCAGAATAAACTCGACGAAGCGCTCCTTCAGCAGGAAAATGCTTCTGCTGATGACAAAGTCGATATGTTCCTTGTAGAGGCAGACTATGCTCTTAAGTATGTCGATACACCGTACACACTTGATGTAAAGAAGGCTATCGGACTTACCGATGCAGATCTTGCAAATCAGTATAAATATACAAAAGACGTTATGACTGATTCCAAGAAAGTGCTGAAAGGCGTTTCATGGCAGGCATGTCCGGGCGGATTTATTTACCGCCGTTCATTTGCCAAACAGGTACTTGGTACTGATGATCCTACAAAAGTTCAGGCTATGCTTTCCGACTGGGACAAATTTGATGCTGTTGCAGCTAAAATGAAGGCCAACGGATACTTCATGCTTTCAGGATTTGATGACTCATTCCGTGTCTTCTCAGACAACGTAAAATCACCCTGGGTTGTCGGCAACAAAATCAATGTTGATCCGTCAATCAAACACTGGGTTTCACAGACAAAGATGTACACAGACAAAGGGTACAACAACAAAGCAAATCTCTGGTCAGCAGAGAGCGGCAACGGTGCAAAGAAGAACGGAAAGGTATTCGGATACTTCGGACCGGGCTGGTTTATTGATTTCTGCCTCGCAGGCTGGACAAAAGATGATCCGGACGGGCCGAATGCAGCCGGAAACGGAAGCTATGGTGACTGGGCATTCTGCATGGGACCTCAGGGATTCAGCTGGGGCGGCACCTGGATCTGCGGTGCAGCAGGATCTGATAACATCCAGCTCATTCATGACGTCATGTACACTCTGACATGTGACAAGACAACCATGACTGCAATTTCCGAGAAGACCGGTGACTTTACGAACAATGAAGTTGCCATGAAGACTGTCGCAGGCGGCAGCTACAAAAATGCATTCCTCGGCGGACAGAACCACCTTGCTCTTTTCCTCGACTCAGCAAAAGCAATCAGCAAGAACAACATGGGACCGTATGATCAGGGTATGGCTGAAAAAATTCAAGCTGCAATGGCCGACTACTATAATGGCAAAGTCGACGAAACAACAGCATGGAATAACTTCTACACAGCTGTTCTTGAACTTTATCCTAACCTCACGAAATAAACTTTACTGAGGAAACTTCAAAAAGCGGCAGGCTTCTCATTGAGGTCTGCCGCTTTCTCCAGTCTGTTTCCCATTTTTTAACTTTCATTTTATAAAACAAGAGGATGTTATGCAAAAAACTACTAAAACGAAGCCAAATAAAAAGCATACAGTTCGGTATGACAAGTGGGGTTATTTTTTTCTGGCTCCATTCTTTATCATTTATATTATTTTTTCACTTATTCCTTTAATTTCAACATTTGTTAACAGCCTTTTTGAAAATTACCGTGTCGGTCTTATGACTGTGGGACCTAATTACATCGGTTTTGCAAATTTTACAAAAGTATTCCAGAGCGATATCCTCCGATATACGTGGAATACTGTTTTTGTGTGGATTATTGGTTTTGTACCGCAGATTCTTGTTTCCCTGCTGCTCTCCGTGTGGTTTACAAATACGGAACTCCATCTGAAATGGCAGCAGTTCTTTAAAACAGTAATTTATATGCCGAACCTGATCATGGCCGCGGCATTTTCCATGCTCTTTTTCACGTTGTTCTCACCGGACGGCCCTGTAAACATTCTGTTTTCGAACACGTTAAAATGGTACCCGGAACATATCAGATTCTTCACCTCGGTTGGATGGACACGTGCACTCATAGCAGTCATGAACTTTCTTATGTGGTACGGTAATACAACGATCATGCTTATGGCCGGTATTATGGGAATAGACAACAGCCTGTTCGAAGCAGCCCGCATAGACGGAGCATCTCCGCTGCAGATATTCTTCAAAATTACGATACCGATGCTCCTCCCTATTTTCGTTTACGTACTTATCACGAGTCTTATCGGCGGTATACAGATGTTCGATGTCCCTCAAATTCTTACAAACGGAACAGGAAATCCGAACCGTACTGCAATGACTATCATTATGTATCTCAATGCAAACCTTGCAAGCAAAAACTACGGTATGGGCGGTGCAATATCAGTACTTACGTTCATTGTAACGGCAATACTCAGCGGTATTGTCTATAAAATTACTATGGCACAGTACGCAAACAAGGAGCGTATATAATATGGAAACAACAGCAAATATATACAAAAGCCAGAACAGAAGGCTTGCAGTCCGCAGACCGCTCTGCTATATCGTACTTATTATATTGGCATTTCTTTCGCTTTTTCCGTTTCTTATTCTGATTGTAAATTCAACACGCCTGCATTCAGCAATACAGACAACGTTCACGCTTATACCGGGAACTCATTTTGTCGAAAATCTGAAGCATCTTATTTTCGGACGTGCTGATATTAATAATATTCCGGTAGTACGGGCCCTGTTCAACAGTTTATATGTTTCCGCCGCGACAGCA
>JALNVF010000227.1 GCA_023231445.1 Treponema sp.
AGGATGCAACGCGTTATGCGTATTCCTCGGGAACTTCGGCCCGGAAACTCCAGAAACACTTATCGCCAGATATTTCGACGGTCCTGTCATGTATGCTTCTGCTGCAGAGGAACACGGGAATGATCTTATAAACGGACGCGGCGATGCATACTGCGGTATGCTTAACTGCTCATATAATCTTGGTCTCCGTCATCTTAAAGCCGTTATCCCTGAATATCCGGTCGGAACAGCAGACGACGTAGCAAAAATGATTTCCGATTTCGTCCCTGTCGCACGTGCGCTTATCGGTCTTGCAGGTCTTAAACTTATTACATTCGGCCCTCGTCCGCAGGATTTCTTTGCATGCAACGCTCCTATAAAAGCATTGTATGACATCGGTGTCGAGATTCAGGAGAATTCCGAGCTTGATCTGCTCGTGTCATATCGTGCGCATAAAGACGACAAACGTATTCCGGATGTCGTAAAAGACATGGAACATGAACTCGGAGCAGGCGGAAACCAGTTCCCGGATCTGCTTCCCCGTATGGCTCAATTTGAGCTTACACTCCTTGACTGGGCGGAAGCGAACAAAGGCAGCCGCAAGTACGTCGTATTTGCAGACAAATGCTGGCCGGCGTTCCCGAAGGAATTCGGATTTGAACCGTGCTATGTAAACAGCCGGCTTGCGACCCGCGGTATTCCGGTTGCATGCGAAGTAGACATTTACGGCGCACTCAGCGAGTATATCGGAACGTGCGTAACGGGAGCACCTGTTACACTACTCGATATCAACAATTCCGTTCCATCCGATATGTACGAGAGCGAGATCAAAGGAAAGTTCCCGTACAGCTATAAACTTACCGACACATTCATGGGTTTCCACTGCGGAAATACCGCTTTCTGCCGTTTGAATCCTGCCAGCAAGCCGGCTGTCAAATATCAGTTAATCCAGCACCGTCTGCTTGAGCCGAAAGACAGCAAGCCTGACTTTACACGCGGAACGCTTGAAGGCGACATTGCCGCCGGTAAAATTACGTTCTTCCGTCTGCAGTCTACAGCCGATACAAAACTCCAGGCATACATTGCACAGGGCGAAGTTCTGCCTGTTGCAACCCGCTCGTTCGGAGGAATCGGTGTATTCGCAATTCCGGAAATGGGCCGTTTCTACCGCCATGTTCTGATTACAAAGCACTACCCGCATCACGGAGCAGTTGCTTTCGGTCATGCAGGTAAAGCGCTCTATACTATTTTCAGCTATCTCGGTGTGGAAGATATTGCGTACAACAAACCTGCCGGACAGCTCTACTGCGACGAAAATCCTTTTCAGGATTAAGGAAATACCAGTTAGTGCATAACGCTTTAACCAGTATTTCACTGACATTAGTACATATATGTAATAACACCGCACCTGCTGTTATTACATGACGATTCTGCAGGACGTGGATTTCTCCTCCTCCACGTCCTGTTTTTTTAATGGTAATCAATAACTATGGCAGTAACAATAAAAGAAATAGCAGCCGCAGCCGGTGTGTCCCGGGGAACGGTGGACCGGGTTCTTCATAACAGAAAAGACGTTAACCCTGATGTTGCCCGGCAGGTTCAGGAGCTTGCAGACAGAATGGGGTATATTCCGAACCGTGCAGGGAAGATTCTTGCTGCGCGCAAACAGCAGATACGATTCGGATGCCTGCTGCCTGATTTGGGGAACCCTTTCTTTGAAAAAGTCATCGATGGATTCAAACGTGCGGAATCCGAATTAAAAGACTATGGCGTGACGGTTGATATTATTCACCTGCGCGGCTTTACTGTGCAGGTTCACATCGATGCTATAAAAAAAATGGCAACCGCCGGATACAGTGGTATGTGTCTTACGACGCTCGACGTACCGGAAATCCAGAAGGAAATTTACACAATTACGCACAGCGGTGTACCAGTGGTGAGTGTTAATACTGACATTCCCGACAGCGGCAGAATATGCTACGTAGGTACTGATTATATAAAAGCAGGCCGTACTGCGGCAGGCATGCTTTCGCTTATATCAAAAGAAAGACAGAAAATACTGATTGTGAGCGGATCGTTCCAGATCCGTGGACATAACGAACGTATAAAAGGATTTAAGACCGGGCTGGAAGAACATAAAATTGCATACGATATTGTCGATACGGTTGAAGCGTTCGACGACAATGAAGATTCGTATAAACTTACCCGGGACATTCTTATCAGTCATTCTGAAATTACCAGTATTTTTGTCGTAGCCGGCGGTGTGCCGGGTGCGTACCGGGCAGTAAAAGAACTGCAGCGTAATACGATCATTATTCTTGCCTTTGACGAATTACCTGAAATAAAACAGGCTATAAAGGAAGGCGGAATCGGATTTACCATCGGGCAGGAGCCTGAACTTCAGGGATATACCGGCGTAATGCGTCTTTTCAGCTGGCTTATGGAAGAAGGAAAGAATCAGTCTCACGATTATATTACGCAGACAATAATTAAAATTGCTGACAATATGTAATAAAGTTTTTATACTGTCTGCATATGAAGAATACGCAGAACAATGAACTGGCAGTTTGCGGACTGTCGACCGTAAAGAAGCTTGAAAAGAATCACGGCGATCTTATCAGACGCTTGTATTTTACCAAGGAAACAGCACCTCTTTTTGGCGGACTTTGTAAAAAGATTGCAAAAAACCACGGTATTTACAATATGGTAGGGAATGAAGACCTGGAGAAACTGTGCGGGAGTGTGCACCATCAGGGAGTCGTTGCCATGATTTATGCACCTGAAATTGCACCGCTGGATTCCGATATTACTGACCGCTGGATTGCTGAAAAAGAAAATGCACTTGTGCTCGACCGGGTAGGCAATGCAAACAATCTGGGAGCTATCGTCCGCAGTGCCGCTTTTTTCGGTATGAAGAACATCGTAATTCCCAACGACGAAGCCCAGTCGTCGGTTACGACAAGTTCATACCGTGTCGCAGAAGGCGGTATGGAATATGTGAATATTTATTCAGTCAATTCCATCCCCCGTCTGATGGAAGCACTCAAAGGAAAAATGGTGCGGATAGGTACGGATCTTTCCGCTGAAAAAACAGTTTCACAACTCAGGAATATCTGTGCAGACAAACCGGCTCTGGTGGTACTTGGAAATGAAGAGCACGGCATTTCTGAGGAAGTACGCAAAAACTGCGACGCACTTGTCATCATTCCGTTTGCCGGAATGGATTCGGACGCTCAGGAGCCACAGGTAGAAAGTCTGAACGTTGCACAGGCTGCGTCGATTATTCTGTATGAACTGAATAAATAATTAATAATAATTGAGGTAAGTAAATGAAGTACTTTATTATGTCTGATATTCATGGAAGTGCGTCGGCGTGTGAAAAAGCCCTGAATTATTTTACTGCAATGAAGTGCGATGAAATTATACTGCTCGGCGACGTGCTGTACCACGGTCCGAGAAATCCGCTGCCGGATGCATATGATCCGAAAGCTGTTTGTGCAATGCTCAATCCGCTTGCGGACAGAATAACTGCGTGCCGGGGAAACTGCGACAGCGAAGTTGATCAGATGGTTCTGACGTTTCCCATGCAGGCAGACTATACGTATGTCGTTGATGAAGGAGTACGTATTTTTTTATCCCAC
>JALNVF010000228.1 GCA_023231445.1 Treponema sp.
CCTGCCGCCGGAGCGGATGATGAATCTGCAGCAGCAGTTTTTCTGCTGCATCCGAAGAATCCGGAAATGCTGAGTACAGCTGCCGCAAAAGTGCAGACTGACAGCGCTCTGTTTGTTTTTTTCATAGATTATCCTCCTATGATTTTTATTTACTGTCTGACTGTTTTCTTTTCTATCAGACTAATAAGGCTGTAAAGTAACGCTCCAAGAAAAGCGATGTAAATAATGCACGACAACGCTTCAGGCGTCTTTGAAAATCCGATATAAAAACTTATTCTGCTTCCAAGTCCCTGATTTCCCCCGGTCATTTCCGCCGTAATACCGCCCATCATTGCCATAATGCTCGAGAGCTTGATACCGGTAAAAATATCGGGCAGTGCGTCCATCATAAGGCAGTATTTAAACTGCTGGAATTTATTTGCTTTTAACGACTGCATAAGCTCAAGATGTGCAGGATCCGCATTCAGAAAGCCCGTCGCGGCATTCATGGTAACAATGGGAAATGCCTGTATCACGATCGTTATAAGTTTTACACTTCTTCCCACTCCGAAAATAAGCATGAGCGTGGGAACGAGCGTTACCATGGGGATGCAGCACAGCGAAACGGTAATGGGGGTAAGCGCCGCACCGGCAACAGGGAACGAGCAGGTAATAACAGCAATCAGCAGTCCTATGACTACCGCCAGCACCAGACCGATAAGAATATTCGAATACGTAATGCCGATATGCGGCAGAATGTCTTTCGTATTAGCGGCAAATTTCGAAAATATATCAGTCGGTTTTGCAAGCATCCACACCTGGATATTATTAACACTGCATACCGTCTGCCAGAAAATTAAAAGGAACATAATCAGCAGTACCGGCGGATAAACGGTATTAACAAAATTAACAAGACTGTTTCCGTTTTTTCTCATTTCACTTTTCTCCCTATTTGATTTCATCAAGACGCAGAGTACCAATCATATTTTCTATATCCGTACAGTATCCGGCAAATTTTCTGTCGGAAATCAGATCCAGATTACGCTCTCTTCCTCCGAAGTCAATGACAAGTTCTGATTTAACCATACCAGGATGAGATGACATGACATAAATCCGTTCACTCATCAGGACAGCTTCTTCAATGTTGTGAGTGATGAAAATAATCGTCATATGCGTCCGCTTCCAGATTTCAAGCAGCTCAAGATTCAGATTCTCCCGTGTGTCCTCGTCGAGCGCACCGAATGGTTCGTCCATCATGAAAATCTCAGGTTTATGTATCATCCCCCGGATAACACCGATCCGCTGCTGCATACCGCCCGAGATTTCAGAAGGGTATGAATCCGCATAATCAGCAAGTCCGACATAATCAAGCAGGCTTGAAGCATACTGTTCGTATTCCGTACCCTTCATTTTATAAATCTTCAGCGGAAGCATCAGATTTTCCCGTATAGTAAGCCATGGATACAGATTCGGGACCTGAAATATGAATCCCATTTTTTTAATAACATCTTTCGGAATACTTACATTGTTATTATATGTAAAACCGTCGACCGTAATTTCCCCTGAAGTCGGTTTCAGAATATCATCAAGGAGCCGGATCACCGTCGACTTACCGCAGCCGCTCGGACCTACAAGCGAAATGAATTCTCCCTTATTAAAACTCATATTAATATTCTTAAGGGCGTAGATTTCACTCCGTCTCGTCAAAAATTTCTTATTAACATTGTTCAAACTTATATATGCCATATTCATCCTTCCCCTTCTACTGTTTCCACTTAATTACAATACTTTCCACCAAAGAAACCAGCATATAAAAAGCAACGCCGATAACAGCGGCTACGACAATTGCCGCAAAGGCCGTTGATGTGGCCGAGAACGTCGCTGACCGGGCAATACGGTATCCCAGTCCCCCCTGCCCCACCGACATATCTGCCGCGGTAGCCGCTATCATGCACAGTATGCAGCCTAGTTTTAACCCGGTAAAAATCTGAGGAAGGGCATTCGGCAGAACAACACGGAAAAATGTCTCCGTTTTTCCGCATCCCAGCCCTTTCATTAAATCGGTTTTGTTATGCGGTACATGGGTAAAACCACTTAAACTGTTAACCGCAATAACAGGCGCCGTCTGCAGGATAATCACCAGTATTTTCAAAGACGGCTTAACTCCCAGAAAAAGCTTCAGTTCGGGAACGAGTGTCGCCATAGGGATCATCATCAGAATTATTAAAACGGGAAGAATCATTCTCGTAATGAACTTCGACTGTGATGCAAGCGCTGCAATCATGAATCCCAGCGGAATCGCAATCAGATAACCGGACAGCATAATCCGCAGAGAAATAAGCGCATCCGGCAGAATACTTCTGACAAAATCATTTTTAAACGCCGCAGCGATCGCAGACGGGGACGGAAGAATATGTTCGGAAACATGCAGCAGCGTACACCCCGCCTGCCATATGATAATAATTATCGTTATGAGTGTTACCGGTGCCAAAAAACTCATAATTTTTCTGTTGTGTTTCATAGGTATCCTCATTAAAGTTTATTACTACTTCTCACAAAACGATTAAGTTCGGAACGCAGCCGCAGATATTCAGGATTTAAATCAATACCGGCAGCTTTTTCTTCATAGGTGAACGGTACTTTTACTTCCTTCACAATGGACGACGGTGATTCCGACATAAAAATAATTCTGCTGCTCAGATACAGCGCTTCATTCACGTTGTTCGTAATCATGATGCAGGTCTTCTGTGTCTCATGCCATATCCGCAGAAGTTCAACATTAAGCATTTTACGCGTAATCGCATCAAGCGCACCGAACGGCTGGTCAAGAATAAGAAAATCAGGATCGGAAACAAGCGCCCGTGCTATAGCGGCCCTCTGCTGCATTCCGCCTGAAAGTTCGTGCGGCCAGCAGTCTTTAAATTCCAGAAGCCCCACAAGTTTCAGAACTTCAGAAACTTTCCGGTCCCGGCCTGCACGGTTACCCATGTGAAATACGGAAAGAGGCAGTTCAACATTCTTATACGTCGTTTTCCATTCAAGAAGATTCGACTGTTGGTAAACAATACCGATTTTTTTCTGTATCTGTTTAGTTGCCCGTTCAGGCTTTTTTTCACCTGCAAGAAAAATACTGCCGGTATCGGCACAGCCGATACCCTCAATAATTTCTGCCAGCGTAGACTTACCGCAGCCGCTCGGTCCCATAATACAGACAAACTCTTTTTCCTTTACTGAAAAGCTTATATCATGTAAAACTTCCAGAGAGTATTTTTTCTTATTAAAACTTTTTCCGATATCCGAGACCTGCAGAAAATTGTCGTCTGTCTGGTTCATATAAACCTCCGGAAATAAAAAAAGGGCGCATTAAACTGGTTATCACAGTTCAATGCGCCCTTGCATTTATATGCTAGATAATATGGAAAAAGAAGAAAGAAGTATTGTAAAAAATCTCACTGTTTCAAACAGACAGCTCTATCGTCTCCGGTACTAGTTTAAAAAAGTAAAAAAACTGTCATGTATTACATATCGTACCCGCCCTGTTATTTAAATACTTCTATTCCACCCATGACAACAATCATAATAAAAAGTACAGGTTGAAGAATTTTTTCCAGCTTTTTTTTGTCTGCCCGTTTAAGGAGA
>JALNVF010000229.1 GCA_023231445.1 Treponema sp.
CCAGAATGCAATGTCGGAACAACAGGAAGGTTCAAAACAAATCGGAGAAGCGCTCCGCCTCATGAACGACAGTACGATGGAAGTAAAAACCGCATCTTCAGAGATGAGTGCAGGACAGAAGGCGATTCTCGATGAAATACGTAATCTGCAGGAAGCAACTACTCAGATGAAAAACAAAATGGCAGAAATGACAAAAGGTGCGGAGCACATCGAAATGACGGGTGAACAAATTGAAAAGGTCTCAAAAAATGTCCGGACAGCTATAGATACTATCGGCAGCCAGATCGATCAGTTCAAAGTATAATTATAAAATTATTAAACAGAGAGATCGTACCCTTGACAGATAAAATGAAATCTGTAATTATCCAGATTATGGAGGAAGTTTTATGGCTCAGTGCGAATGTCTTGAAGGTTGTATTTTTTTTAATGACAAGATGAAGGAACGCCCTGCCATGGGGCAGCTGTACAAAAAACAATTCTGTCTGGGAGGCGACAATGCCCACTGTGCACGGCACATAGTACGGGCAGCGCTCGGTAAAGAGCACGTTCCGACCGATTTATATCCCAATCAGATAGACCGTGCGGCACAGATTATAGCGGCAAAATAGTATACATCTGATACTTTTGTCATAAAAACAGTCTATTTCAACCATTATTTTCTCATAATAGTACTGTATACTTGTATTATTATGAGAAACAAATATACAAATGTTTTTTCTTTTATTCTGTTTATCATATTTTGTCTGTGTTCGTGTACTACAAGTCATATTCAACCGGATATTTCAACACCCGAACAATTTTACTATTCGTTTTTATCTGTTACAAAGTACACTTCAAAGAAAAAACGGCAGGCGGCCGCAGAACAACTCTACCGGACAGCATGCAGCAAAAACCGGGAACCACTCGTATTTGGTTCATCCGTTGTATTTCTTTACAACGCAGACCGTAGCAGGCCGTTAAAAAAAGTAGAAATACGCGGTGATTTGAACGGCTGGTTTTTTAACGATACGTATCCCGCAATTCCGCTTGAACAAATACCGGACACAACATTTTATATAAGCCGTCCGGTCAAAATCGACAGCGCAGCAAGGATTGATTATAAAGTCGTAATTGACGGAGGTACGTGGTTACTTGATCCCGGAAATCCGCGCATATCCTATGGAGGATTCGGCCCGAATTCTGAATTTTCCATGCCTGAATATAAGGCATCGCTATGGACCGCGCCACAAAAGGATGTTCCGCAGGGAACTATCATAAAAAATAAACGAATACATTCTGATTCACTCGGATACGACGTTCAATATTCGGTATATCTGCCTGCAGGTTACACTTCTTCCCGTAAGTATCCGGTTTTATTTACAACAGACGGAGAAGAATACTCCGATCAGAAACTCGGAAACGTACCTGTAACGGCAGACAATCTGATTGCAGCAGGGAGAATAGAGCCTGTAATCATAGTATTCGTCGATCCCCGTAATCCTGACCGATTGGAACAGAACAGACGGGAACAGGAATATGCATGTAATACCAAATATGTTTCGTTTCTTGCCGGCGGATTATATCCCGAGATTGTATCACGGTATTCCGTTTCCGTGGGGCCGGATAAAACCGGCATACTCGGAACGTCATTCGGAGGAATAAACAGTGCATATACGGTACTCGTTCGTCCCGATATATTCGGGCTTGCTGCAATTCAGTCACCTGCAATCCGTTATCTTACCTATGACAACAGTTCTCTTCTGTCATGGTATTCGACATCGCCGCGGGCAGCTGTCAGCAAAATCTGGATTGACGCAGGAACAGTCTTTGACACCTCAGATGAATCAGAATTATTTATGGAACTCCTTAAAAAGAAGGGATATTCAAATATATCCTATCATGAATATCCCGAAAGCCATTCATGGGGCAGCTGGAAAAACAGAATTCCCGACATTCTGATATACCTTTTTCCTGCACCATAATTAGTACTTTTATTATAAAAAAACGTAACATGACCATTGTTTTTATAATAAAGTGATACTATACTACCAGTATGAGACAAATAAAATTCAATACAAAGAAAACTGCTTTTGCAGCAGTTGCTTTTCTGTTTATTCTGTTCTTCAGCACCGCAGCTGATTCTGCAGACGTCTTTCTCTCAATCGATTTTTCTTTCAGCGGATGCAGTAATGAATGGGTAGATGTCAAGGCCTCATTAAAGAACAGCAGTATACCTGACAGTCAGTTAAAACTGCATCCGGCAGCAGATACAGAAACTTTCAGATTCAGCGGGAAAAAAGGTATCTGGCATGACTATGCCGTTACCGTTTCCGATAATTCGTATACGCTGTTCTCTCACGGGAAAAAAGTATATACGTCGGAATTTAAATCAATAAAGAACCGTATACAGGAATACCGGACATGGTATCATACCGGAGATTTCTACGGACTCGGACAGATGTCCCATTCACTCAGTCTGAAAAATCAGACGTTTATTCTGTATAACGTTGCAAAATACGGAGATCAGACATATGTTTCTATTCCATTTTACACAACAAATACAGGCAGTGCTGTGTATTATAACGCAGCAACACGGGACAGTATTCTCTTCCCTGAAAACGCCGGCGATACAATCTGCTATCAGTCAGGGACGGGTAATATAGAGAGTTTTTATAAGCAGTGCGGATCTGTTAAAAATGCTGTATCGGAGTTTTATACGTTTTCAGGGTCAGGATCTCTGCTCCCCCGCTGGGCATTCGGTTTTATTCAGTCAAAATACGGCTACCGGAATGAAGACGAAGTTAAAAAACTGGTAACCGAATTCCAGCACAGAAATATTCCGCTCAGTGCCGTCGTTCTCGATTTATACTGGTTTAAACACATGGGCGATCTTGACTGGAACAAACAGACCTTCCCCGATCCTGAAGGCCTTAACGAATGGCTTGAAAGCAGAGGGATAAAACTTATTACAATTTCAGAACCTTTTTTTACAACTGCAAGCAGGTATTATGAAGATTTTAAAAAACTCGGTATGCTGGGTACAGACGAAGACGGTACACCGGTCACATGGCATGACTGGTGGTGTTTTAACGATCCGTCCGGTTCCGTTCTTAACCCGCTCGACGATGATACACAGCAGGAACTTGGGAAGATCTATACCCACATGCTCGACACCGGAATAGACGGATTCTGGACCGACCTGGGTGAACCGGAAAGCGTACCTTCTTCTGTCTCTTTCAATGGCATCCCCGAACCGGTATTTCATAATTATTACAACTATTACTGGACACAGGCAATTCATAACGGTGTAGCCGCCAGCAGACCGGATTACCGCCAGTTCATACTGTCCCGTTCTGCATATACGGGAAGTTCTGCATACAATGTATCAACATGGTCAGGCGATGTATCAGTTTCGTTTGAAAGCCTTGCAAAACAGCCCGCACTCGGTATGGAAGCAGGTATGAGCGGTCTCCCGTTCTGGGGAAGCGATGTAGGAGGTTTTACACCGCCGCAGATTCAGGAAGAACTGTTTGTCCGCTGGTATCAGTTCGGTGCGTTTACCCCGGTCTTCAGGGCTCACGGTACCGGTCCCCGCGAACCGTGGGCAGGAACCGAAGAAGAC
>JALNVF010000230.1 GCA_023231445.1 Treponema sp.
ACGCGTACGTCCCTTTTCAATACCCATGAAATTGAGCATTGAAAAGAGGAGTGTCATGCGGCGGCGTGCGAAATAGTTGCCGCTCGTATAGTGACAGTCGCCGGGATGGCAGCCGCAGAGAATAACACCGTCCGCGCCGCGCTGAAATGCACGCAGAATGAAAAGAGGATTCAGTCTGCACGAGCACGGAATGCGTATGATTTTTACGTCCGCAGGGTACTCAAGGCGGTTATTTCCGGCAAGGTCGGCGCCTGCGTATGAACACCAGTTGCAGCAGAACGCTACAATTTTGGGTTTAAATGTTTTATTGACTTCAGAGCTGTTTTCTGTTACCGGCATATTGCGTCAACCTCCGCCATGATTTCTTTATTTGTGAATCCCTTCAGATCCATAGCACCGGACGGGCATGTTACAGTACATGCACCGCATCCCTGACAGACTGCCGGGTTTACCTGGGCTACACGACGTGTAATCGTCGTGCGGTTAGGTCCGCGGAAGTCTTTTTCGATATAGGTGATTGCGCCGTACGGACAGACATTCTCACACTGAGAACAACCGTTACACATTTCTTCGTTCGGTTCGGCAACGCACGGATTGTTCTTAAGCTTGTCTTTTACAAGCAGTCCGATGACTTTTGCCGCAGCTGCACTTGCCTGCGCAACCGTATCCGGAATATCTTTCGGTCCCTGGCAGCATCCTGAAAGATAGACACCTGCAGTCGGACTTTCGACAGGCCGGAGTTTCGGATGAGCTTCCGTAAAGAAGTCATTCGTGTCCATACTTGCCGTAAGCATCGTCGCGAGCGGACGGGCAGTTTTATCGGCTTCAATAGAAGCTGCCAGAACTACCATATCTGCTTTTATATGAACCTGTTTGTCCATAATAAGGTCGGACCCCTGAACATCGAGTGTACCGTCTGCCAGAGGAGTAACTTTACCTACCATACCTTTGATATAGTGTACGCCGTACTGTTCCACTGCACGGCGGTAGAACTCGTCGAAGTTCTTTCCCGGTGTACGTACGTCGATGTAGAAAACGTAACAGTCTGTATCGGGATAATGATCACGGGTAAGAATTGCATGTTTTGCCGTATACATACAGCAGATTTTTGAACAATACTCGTGTCCCTTCGCAGCATCTGCTGAACAGCGGCTTCCGACGCACTGAACGAATACAATTGTTTTAGGAGGTTTTCCGTCTGAAGGGCGGAGAAGTGTGCCTCCTGTCGGACCTGCTGCATTCATAAGCCGTTCGAATTCAAGTGATGAAACGACATCCTTGCTCTGCGAATAGGCAAATTCATCATATTTAGAAAGATCAATCGGATTATATCCTGTCGCAACAACAACCGCGCCGTACTTTTCTTCAAGAAATGTATCTTTTGCATTATAGTCAATCGCTTTTGCCTGGCATACAATCGAACAGACTCCGCACTTTCCTTCCTTAAGTTTCATGCAATAGTTCGGGTCAATTGTTGCAACTTTCGGAACTGCCTGAGCAAAGGGAATATATACTGCATGTCTGTTATTGAGTCCGAGATTAAATTCGTTCGGAATCTTTTTCTGAGGACATTTTTCAGTACATTCGCCGCAGCCGGTGCATTTTGTCTCGTCGACGTAACGGGCCTTCCGTTTTATTGTGACGGTAAAATTTCCAACAAAACCTTTTACCTGCGTAACCTCGCTGTAGGAAAGAATACGGATATTTTCATTCTGTCCGCATTCAACCATACGCGGAGTAAGAATACAGGCAGCACAGTCAAGTGTCGGAAATGTTTTGTCGAGCTGTGCCATTTTTCCGCCGATAGTCGGTTTTGATTCGACAATATCAACTGGGAAACCAGCCTCGGCAATATCAAGCGCTGTCTGGATACCTGCAATACCGCCGCCAATGACTAGTGCGCGTTTTGTAACCGGTGTCTCACCGGCAGTAAGCGGTGCATTCAGGGTTACTTTTGCAACAGCTGCTTTTCCAAGCGCAATCGCTTTTTCGGTTGCAGCAGCCATATCTTTGCATATCCATGAATCCTGTTCACGAATATTTGCAATTTCAAGCATATACGGATTAATGCCGGAACGTTCCGCACATTTACGGAATGTGTTCTCGTGCATACGGGGAGAACATGAACAGACGACGACGCCTGTCAGGTTCTTTTCTTTTATAGCTTCGCTGATAAGCTGCTGTCCTGATGCTGAACACATGTACGTATAATCTGTCGAATAAACAACACCGTTTTCTTTTCCGAGTGCTTCAGCGACAGCTTTTACATCAACAGTACCTGCAATATTTGTGCCGCAGTGGCACACAAAAACTCCAATTCTCTGCATGTTTTACTTCCTGTATTTCCGGAATGCACTTACGACTGCCTGCTGCGGCATATCGTTGTCGATTTGTTCCGGGACATTCTCTGCTTCAAGATGCTGCGGACCGCGCTGACGTTCAACGACCATGCGGACTGCTTCAACGAGTTTTGCCGGTTCAACCTGACGCGGGCAGCGCTCGATGCATGCAAAACAGGAAAGGCATTTATAGATTGATTTTGTGCTGAGCAGCGCTTCTATGTCGCCTGTCTCAACCATATGAACGAATTCGTGCGGATGATATTCCATTTCATCGTAAGAAGGGCACGTACCGGAACATTTGCCGCAGCACATGCACTTGCGCGGATTTACCCCACTGATAGAAAGTATGTCATCCCGTATTTTATTTAATTCACTTTGCAGCATACGCCGCCTCCATTCCTGCAGGAACCTTGTCTTTTACGCCAAGAGCTTCTGCTAATAATTCTGTAAAATACAGTATATTGAGTCTGCTGTTTCCCTTATTTTTTACAAGATTGTACCGGCAGAGCGGGCAGGCTGTAACAAGCAGTTCTGCACCATGTTCTTCGGCATTTGCAAGAATTTTTTCGGAACGTTTTTCGGGAATTGATTTATCTTCAAATACTGTATACGCGCCACAGCATTCATTACGCAGCGAGTAGGCGACAGGGGTTGCTCCGATTGCCGTAATAAAATCCTCGAGAATCTTCGGATTTTCAGGATCATCCATCTGCATTACTTTTCCCGGCCGCAGAAGCAGACATCCGTAATATGCACCGATTTTTTTACCGGTAAGCGGATGAGTCACTTTAGCCTTTACAGTATCCCAGCCGATTACATCACGCAGAACTTCCAGATAATGAAGGACTTTTGTTTCGCCGTGATATGCAATTTTATCTTCTCTGAGATAATTATTGACTTTCAGGATAATGTTATCGTCAGTCTGCATATCGTTGTTTACCTGTTTAATGACATTGTGGCAGGCGGAACAAATTGTAACGAGATCCTGTTTTGCATCCCGTGCAGACGCAAGTGCTCGAACTGATGAAAGTTTTGTCGCAATTTCGTCTTTTGCAAGCGGATAAGTACCGCCGCAGCACTGCCAGTCGGGAATTTCTTCCAGAGTAAATCCGAGTGCTTCAGCGGAAACACGGGCATACCTGTCAAGATCGAGCGCTTTGTTGCGCAGCGTACATCCGGGAAAATAAGAATACGTACTATGTTTTGCTTCGCTCATTTTGAATCCTTCTTATGAACATCGACTC
>JALNVF010000231.1 GCA_023231445.1 Treponema sp.
GTGTGATATCACAAAACCATTTATTTGTGCTATAATAAAATATACTTTATTTACTGGAGATAGAGAGTTTTGCGGCAGCCGATGATTCTCGATAATAAAACAAACGGAAAGGTTGTAGATGTTCTGAAAAAATATCTGCATTCCGGCAGCAGACTGTCCGTAATTTCTGCCTATTTCTCCATTTATGCATTTGCTGAGTTAAAAGAAGAACTTTCTGCTGTTAATTCTTTCAGGTTAATCCTTACGAACCCGGCATTTGCCGAAAAGCCGAAAGAAAGCAAGGAATTCTATATTGAACATGCCGGACAGACGGCACGGAAAGAACCTGATTTTACCGGCAGTGAATATGAAATACGTCTCCGCAATGAAATGAAACAGGCTGCTGTTGCAAAAGAATGTGCATCATGGCTCCGCAAAAAGGGGGAAGTGAAAGTATTCAGACATGAAAATCTTGCACAGCCGCGCAGCATCAGTCTTGAGTGCGGCGAAGATTCGCTGAATATAAACGGTACGGTAGACTTTACTCCTGATGGTCTGGGAATTGTTTCTTCTGACCGTGCAGACAGTAATGTTTGTATGTTCGGACAGGAAGCAACTCAGGCGTTTGTGCGTCAGTTTGATTTGTTCTGGAATAACGGCGATGTTGCAACTGATATAAAGGACAAACTGCTTGAACGCCTTGAAGTGCTCTATAAAGAGAATCCTCCTGAGTTTATGTACTTTGTCACGTTATACAATGTGTTCTATCAGTATCTTGGTGAGCTGTCGGAAGACAACATCCTTAAATCAAAAACGGGTATCAAGGATACGCTTATCTGGAAAAAGCTGTATACGTTCCAGAAAGACGGTGTCATCGGTGCAATCGATAAGATAGAAAAATATAACGGCTGTATTATTGCAGACAGTGTGGGTCTCGGTAAGACCTTTGAGGCGCTTGCCATCATCAAATATTATCAGCTGCGCAATGACCGGGTGCTTGTTATCTGTCCAAAACGTCTGCGTGATAACTGGACTATTTATACGATGAATGATACCCGCAACCTGTTTGCAGGCGACCGGTTCAATTACGATGTACTTAATCATACAGATTTGAACCGGTATACCGGAACATCCGGCGAAATAAATCTTGCGACTCTCAACTGGTCCGGGTATGACCTTGTCGTTATCGATGAAAGCCATAATTTCCGCAATAATAATCCGGTAAAAGGAAAAGTGACCCGCTATGAACGGCTTATGAATGACATCATTAAAGCCGGTGTTCCCACAAAAGTGCTCATGCTCAGTGCGACCCCCGTGAACAGCAGGATGACGGACATAAAAAATCAGATTGCGTTTATTACCGAGGGAAACAATACCGCACTTGCAAAAGTCGGGCTGCCGAATATCGATCTGATTCTTCGTAAAGCGCAGAAAAGCTATAACAGCTGGCTCAAGAATCCGGATGATACGCGCACTACAAGCACGTTCGTGGATATGATGGATATTGACTACTTTAAACTGCTCGACACGCTCACCATAGCCCGCAGCCGCAAGCATATCCAGAAATACTACAATATGGCGGAGATCGGCAAGTTCCCTGAGCGGAATAAGCCGGTAAACTGCTACCCGTCGATCGATACGAAAGACGAGTTCCCGCTAATCAGCGAAATAAACCGGTGTATAAAACATCTGACGCTCGGACTGTATGCTCCGCTGAGTTATGTGCTGCCGGAAAAGCGTGCCGTATATGACAGTCAGTATGATATGGAACTGCACGACGGTACTTCTATTTTCAAGCAGGCCGACCGTGAGCAGAGCCTTATCGGGCTTATCCGTGTTGATCTGCTCAAGCGTATGGAAAGTTCCATCTATTCATTTGCACTGACGGTGGAACGCATTGTCGCGGCAACTGAAAAACAGATTGCATCCATTGATACGCATGAACATGACTATGACCCTGATCTGAATATTGCCGAGATTGATCCTGATGATACCGATCTGGGAGATCTGCTGCTCGGAAAGAAAATAAAGGTACTTTTACAGGATCTTGATCTTATCCGGTTCAGGCAGGATCTTGAACGCGATCTTGAACAGCTGGAAACAATGCTTAGTGCTGCACGTAAGGTGACGCCGGAGCGTGACTGTAAGATGCTTGAACTGAAAAACCGTATTAAACAAAAAATTGAGCACCCGTATAACAGCGGCAACAGGAAGATTCTTGTATTTACAGCGTTTGCAGATACGGCAAACTATCTGTATGACAATCTTTCCCGGCCGCTGCTTGAACATGGTTTATATTCTGCTGTTGTCAGCGGGAGTTCCTGCAACCGTTCAACACTGCGGGTTTCAAAGGAAGAAGCAAAGACAATCCGTATAAGCGACTTGAATACAGTGCTTACGCTGTTTTCTCCTGTTTCAAAAGAAGGCCATAAGATTTTTCCGGATATGAAACAGGAAATCGATGTAATTTTTGCCACTGACTGTATTTCAGAAGGCCAGAACCTGCAGGACTGTGACTATCTGGTCAACTATGATATTCACTGGAATCCTGTCCGCATTATCCAGCGGTTCGGCCGTATAGACCGTATCGGCAGCAGAAACGACTGTGTGCAGCTGGTGAACTTCTGGCCGATGAAAGACCTTGACGAGTATATTAACCTCTGTCAGCGGGTACAGGGACGCATGGTGCTGCTTGATGTGTCTGCAACCGGTGAAGAAAATATCATCAGCGAAGACGACCAGAAGGAAATGCAGGACCTTGCATACCGCCGCCGGCAGCTTGAAGAACTGCGTGATGAAGTTGTTGACCTGGAAGATGTGAACGGCGGTATATCAATTACTGACCTTACGTTCAATGATTTTAAAACCGATTTGATGGGATATCTGAAAGATCACCGTGAAGAACTTGCCAGGGCGCCGTCCGGTATGTACGCCGTTGCATCCATTGATGATACGGATAACGGTACCGTTGAACCGGGAGTTATTTTTACCCTGCGGCAGGTTCGCGGTGTTGTTCAGACACGGGAACAGAATCCGCTTTATCCGTACTATCTGCTGTACGTAACACAGAACGGGGACGTACAGCTGACGTATCTGCATGCGCGTCAGATTCTTGCTATGTACAAAAAAGTATGCGCCGGACAGAACCGCGTACTCCCGGAACTTGTCGCGCAGTTCGACAGAGAGACCGGCAACGGTCACCATATGAAAGCGTATTCTGCACTTCTTGAAAAAGCAATCAGTATACTGAAAGAAAAAAAGCAGGAAACAGGCATAAAGAGTCTGTTCAGTAAAGGCGGCACGCAGCTGCAGAAGAGCGGTTATGCCGGGTCGGAAGACTTTGAACTTGTTTCATTCCTCGTGCTCAGGAGGAATACTTGTGAGTGATTATTCCTTTTTCCATCTGGACAGCCGCTACTATATACATCAGCCAATTTCCCGGAATATGCTGTTTACTCACGCGGAATTTGGCGCTCAGGATAAAAAGCTCATAACACATGCCGTTTCATCACTGACGCTGCTGTTCAATATCAGTGCACAGACGCTTAACATACCACCGTATAAAGATGAAGAGCGGGAA
>JALNVF010000232.1 GCA_023231445.1 Treponema sp.
TAATCACTGAAATTTATTAAGGAAGGATTATATGGGTGCTCGCGGTGAACTTTTTACGACTCAGATTTATCTGGACAACAGGTCGTATTTTTTCAACGTAAAAGAGAATAGGACTGGAGATGTGTTTCTTCAGGTAGTAGAAAGCAAAAGCCGTGACGGAGAAGATTTTGACCGCCATCAGATTGCTGTTTTTGCAGACGATCTTCAAAAATTTCTTCAGGGAATGGACAAATCTCTTTCATTTATCGAAAAGGACCGCAAGGCGCGTGCTAAAGCAGCCAGAGAAAAAAAGGTTGCAAAGGAAGCAAAATATGGCAAGGGCGGCGACAAGAAAGTCTATTATTTAAAAGACGGAAAAACAGCTTCTGAAGAAAAGCGCGACGACGGAATAAAACGCACTGGTCGTGTCATTCATATTGTTTCAAAACGTACTGATGAAGGTAAAACAGAATTAGAGACTGTCATCGAACAAAATGAAAACATCGCGGCAAAAGACGTATCAGGTACGGAAAAATATTAATAGTTGAATGTAAGCCTCTGGATAGGGGACGGTCCTATCTCGCGGCAGATTTTCACATGAGCTGCAGTAGGATACCCTTTATGTTTTGCATAGCCATACTGCGGATATTTTTTATCCAGTTCAACCATAATCGCATCACGGCAGGTTTTTGCAATAATGCTGGCAGCCATAACGGGAGGGTATATTCCGTCTGCTTTGGGTTCACACCTGCAGGAACAGGAAACTGCAGGTCTGAATGTACCGTCTGCAAGAGCTTCTATACCGTCGTATGCAACACTATGAACTGCGGCCCAATCAGGTAGTTTAATCGCCATCATTTCATAAGCAAGTTTCATTGCAAGAAGACTTGCCTGCAATATGTTTATACGATCAATTGTTATATGATCGATAATACCTATACCCCAGCAGGCACGTTCTTTTATTATTTTTTCAGCAGTTTCACGTTTCTTCTGAGAAAGTTTTTTTGAGTCATTCAGAATTTCAAAAGGAAAATCAGGAGGAAGAATTACGGCGCCTGCGGTTACAGGACCTGCAAGAGGCCCTCTGCCCGCCTCATCAAGCCCGCATATAAGAATGTTCAAATCAGAATCCCTGCAGAATGTTTCCGCTGTATTCAACCGCAACATTTTTTGCATCAGTATATACAGCGTTACCAGTTCTACTGCCGAAAGAAAGATCCGCGTTAAAAGTATTGTCCGTAATACGACTGTGAGTACCGAACAATTCCACAGACCGTCCGTATGATCCTGTAATATTACAGGACGACGAGCGTAGTTCAAAATCTCCGCCCTGTACAGAAAAATTTACAGCCGTTGCAGCAACAGCAGAAACCCGGGTATTCTTTATTGTTACTTTTGTTGCTACCGATGAAATACTTGATGTATATACAGTTGCCTTTGAAGTAATTCCGCTGTCTGCCACGTTTATAACAGATGTATCAGCAGTTACAGCAGTACCGTTATCACCGAATACTGCGGTTACTTCACAGCCTTTCAGTAAAAGAACCGAATGTTCCAGTTGTATAAATGCAGCATTTGTGTTTTTCTGTATGTCGCCTGTACCAGAACATTCAAGCACGCAGTCCGAAACGGAGAAACTTGCGCTGCGCACAACAATCGAACTGCCAGGGTCGAATATCAGCCTCGCATCGTCCCGTCCGTTAATAACGCAGTTTGATGCAAATACAGATTCTCCCGCCGGCATTCTGATTGTACCATTTATCGTAATATGTGCATATCTTGAAGTTTTCAGCACATCAAGACACTGTTCAAACGAAGTGAAAGGATGCAGACGGCTGCCGTCTGCATCCTTTCTGTCTGCAGACGCATCAAGATAATAATTATACTGATCAATTATAACATCATATGCTGATACAGAACTCTTATTTCCCATCCCATCAACGGAAAATGCACATAATTTGTAGTAAACCGCATTTTCTGAAGTTGACTCAAGAACAACGCTGCCTGACTTCGATAGTGTAAAACTGTCAGCTTTGACAGAATTAAATTCAGAATGCGAAACATCTGCAGGTACATCTCCTGTTACGGGTACAGGAGCGCTTACAGCAACATATAGTTCCGAACCGGGTTCTCCCTCTATTTTTACATCGACATTCTTTCGTGAATAAAACGACGACGCAGATGATTTTATAACCGGTGCACAGGGAGCCCGCTTATCAACATTGTAAGAAACCGGTAATGTTCCCTGATATACAGCATTATAATAGATGCCCGCATCAAGAATACCTTTTGTCTCATCACCCGGAAACGTATCTATACACGCTATTTCAAACAGAACGACGGTGTCATTTATATCTATACCAAAACGGTAATTGTCCCCTCCGCGGAGGACTGCTGTAACAGTACCCGATTTCGACGATGATACGAATACTGCAGGTTTCGGTGCAAGTTCAAAGGATTCTACGGGATTTCCGGCAGAGACCGCTATGCTCTGCCAGTAAATAGTATGACTAACCGACCGGTCAAGCCGGACAGGATCTTTCATCGGCGCCCAGTAAGAATCATCAATTTTATAAATAAACTTACTGTTTGTAAATGTAATTGTAGACCAATCTGATATTTTGAACGGAACGGTTCTGCGGGTAAATACCCCGCTCTGGGATGGAATGGTACGTATAATAAAACGCCATTTTGCCGTCCCGTCAGTTACTGTACAGGGTATGTCCCGCGATAAAATACAGTCAGCAGCATATGACAGCGCGCCACCTTTCAGATAAGACTCAGGCTGTTTTCCCAGACTATATGACAATGACGAAGGGATCGATAAAGAAGTACCTGCGGTATAATCGATAATACCCCGCGGTGTTACAGAATCTATAAATGTGGAAGCTTCACGGTCGGATGGTACTGCCGGAGTTACCGTATATATAACTGTCATATCTGCGGCAACTTTATCATTTTTCGTTGTAATAACACGCAGCTCAATGGAGCCTGCTATATCAAGCAGTACAGGACCATCGTAGGCAAAACCAGAAGAAACAGGATCCGAACCATTAAGTGAATAAAAGGCTACTTCATCGTCAGGAACATCAAGTTCAAGTATCTGTTTATTTGCCCATGTTCCAGGTTCAGGATTCACTATTACTGCGTCTGCATATAATGCAGCAGAAACTGAGAATACTAAGCTGATAAAACAGAGTATCAGTTTTCTCATTTATTTCCCAGAAGAGGCTCCAGAATCGGACGCAGTTCCGGATCGTCCTTGAAGTAATGGTCTTCAAGTTCCTGTTTGGAAAGACCGACAAGCTCATGACTCATATAATGAATCCAGCGGTCGTCTTCAGGTTTTGAAATATCAAAACGGCGGCACCAGTAATCAGGCTGAATAGGCTGCTGTTCCTTATGATATGAAAAATATTTGTAATCGTGAACGACAACTTTAATATTACTGCGTGCAACACCACGCTCAAGAAATATTTCCACAAGCGAATTTATAGTGCGGCCCGAATCAAAAATATCATCGACA
>JALNVF010000233.1 GCA_023231445.1 Treponema sp.
ACTTTGTGGAGATTCGAAAGAGAATGCCCTGTATTATATGGGAGGGGTGGAACAGGACGGGCCGGTTGACAATATTAATAAAAAAGTAAGGTACCGGCTGTACGACGGTACTCCCGACGATCCGGTTTATGTTGAAATAAAGTCTGTCGGAGACTCTGCATTTGAATTCAGGTGGCTGGATGGTAAGCTGAAGGAATTGAGCCGGGAGACGCTGTATGACGGGGGCAGGCTGTATTGAGCAGGTGCATCATATGAGAGGAAGACTAATACTGCTGTGCGGGCTGTGTGCGGTTCTGATTCTGTTTATTGTATCATGTACCGGACAGGAAAAGGCCGCTCCGGAGGAAACTCCTGAATCACTTGAAGAAACTGTAAAACAATACATACGTGACAACACTATAAAAACAGCACTTTCGGCTGCTGTTTTTAACGGGACAAACTCTTTTTCCGTTAATACAGGCTATACGTCCACGTCCGGGAAAAAAATGAACGATGACAGTACTCTTCATTATTTATACAGTATTACAAAAACTGTCGTAGGAGCGGTGATGCTTGATCAGATACAGAAAGGAAATTTATCGCTGGATACTCCTGTATCCAGTATTTTGGATATCCCGAAAGGGGAATACATTAATACTGATGCTACCGTGAGAGAACTTCTGACACATACTTCGGGAATTGAAGATTATGTTGATAACGCACGTCTTTTTTATGCTAATCCTTTCAGAACAAAAGTATGGGATCCGTTTCTGCTGCTGGATTTTGTTGAACACCCGGCTGTCGACAGAGGTTCATTTATGTATTCCTCGACGAATTTTCTGCTGCTCGGATGTATGCTTGAAAGGAAAACAGGCATACAGTTAAACATACTTATATCGGATTTTCTTAATACTGCCGGTGTAACGGGTATGTATCTGTCTCCACAGGATACGATAGATTATTCCCGTATTTCTCATCCACATGTCTATCCCGGGACAACGCTGTCTCTTACGGGAGACGGCATTACCCCCATAGACATTACAACAGTTATCTCTGATGCCGTTTGTCTTATTGGAAAATCCGGATGGGCTGCAGGTGGTATGGTTTCGACGGCTGCTGCAACTGCACGCTGGGGATATAATTTATACAGTGATAAAGGGACTGTAGACAGCCACATAAGGGAATGTATATATGGTTCCGTCAGTAAGTTTTCAGATCCCTCTGAGCCTGCCTACGGGTACGGCGTGCGCAAAATATTCTATAAGAACACAGTGTTCATCGGTTCGTACGGACGCAGTATCGGTTCTGAAAACCTTATGTTCTATAATCCGGACACAGATACCTGTTTTGTTATACTGACTTCTTCGAATACGGACAGAAATAAAAAACCGGATATAGACGATTTATTATATAAACTGTATGAAGTTGTGTTGAACGGTAATGAAGAAAAATAATCTGCTCCTGTTTTTTCTGTTTTGTTTTTTGCATGCCTCCTGCAAAATTTCTACATATCCCGGCGGATATGACAAAACATGTCCTGCACATGCCGCTTCATGGAATTATCTTGTATATATGGCTGCCGACAATAATCTTGAACGGTTTGCTCTTGAAAATATTGCTGACATGCAGAAAATCGGCTCGTCCGATAATGTAAATATTCTTGTTCTTCTTGACCGTTCACCGGGATATGACAAATCAGACGGAAACTGGACCGGAACAAAACTGTTCAGGATAACACGGAGTCCTGCCTGCCTGAATGACGATATAATAAAGGATTACGGCGAACTTGATATGACTGATCCGAAAACTCTGCTTGATTTTCTTGTTTATGCAGATGCTGAATACCATTCAGAACGGACGGCTCTTGTTTTGTGGAGTCACGGAATGGGAACATATCCCGACGGAGTTTTTCAAAACATTGTCTTAAAACCGGAGAGATCAGTTATACAGGATTATACTACCGGCTATTCGGCAGATGATACCATGTCAATACAGGAACTTTCTGCTGTTCTGGATTCTTATACGGATGGTACCGGCCGGAAAATTGATTTACTTCAGTTTGATGCTTGTCTTATGCAGATGAATGAAATTATATGGCAGCTGGTCGATTTTGTTTCATATATTGCAGGATCTCAGACAGATGTCCCCGGCCGGGGAGGTAATTATAGTGCCGTAACCGGATGGCTTGTCTGCAATTATGATAAAGATGCTGCCGCCTTTGCTTCATTTCTATGCAAAAGTTATGCAGATAAATACGCTTCTTTGATGTTCCCTGTTTCTTATTCTGTTGTCCGAACCGGGACTTTTCCCCTGTTTGAATCTGCCTTTATAAAATTGATAGATGAAATTGCTCTTGCTCCAGATGTACAGACTGCTGAAATAAAAAAAATCAGATCCGGACAGTTTGTTTATCAGAATTATTACCCTGAATACACTGATCTTATTTCTTTTCTTGATCAGCTGGAAGTACTCTATCCCGATTCGTCCTCTGTTTCAGGTGCTTTGAAAAACTGCATTGTGGATACTGAAAATACCGGTGTTTATTGCGGCAGACTTTTTGGAATTGGTATTAATTTTCCGCAGACAGAGACACAACTTACGTTGTACGGTCGTGATAGAAATAAAAGGTACCCTGTATTAAAATTTTATAATGATACAAAATGGTATAAGTTTATAGAAAAAATTACCGCCTGTAAATAATAGTACAGAAGGAGACTGCCGTTATGATGAGGAAAAATATATACAGGGATATTGTTGACAGAATTATTCCTGTTGTCGGTTTTTTCATATTTTTATTGAATTTGGTGTATCATATAACGAAATGCGGTTTTGAAACAGACCTGCATGAAAAAGATGTTCTCCCCGTCACTGTTTTTTATTATCTGGATACGGCGGGAATAATTTTATTTGCATATATGATTTTCAATCCGTTAAAATATGAACTATACGGAATCTTTGGATTTCTTTACATGCTGATACTGCTTACCGGCAGAAAAGCCTGTGACTGTGCATTACTTATATTTGTTCTTATTCTGTCATGTTTGTATGCACGGGGTTTTTTTATGAGAAACAGAAAGATAAAGCTTGTTGTCTGCAGTATATCCTTTGTGATACCCTTTTGTACAAGAATACGGTATGGAAGAATATTTTTTTATGATTCCCTTTTTTCGATGCTGCGGATATTTCTTGTAACTGCAGTTATCTTTCTGATTCTGTTCCGTACTTTATATCCTTATATAGCTGCCGGAAAAAAAGATGCCTTAAATCTTGATGAATTTTCTATGCTTGAGATGCGTGATAAAGAATGGATATGCGGGCTGCTTATGTACAAAAAATATGACATACTGGCAGCAGAATCGTTTGTAACTGTTGCCTGTGTTAAAAAAAGGATGAAAGAAATTTATGCTGTACTTGGTGTGCCGGATCAAATCGGTTTTTATGCAAGGTACAGTAACCGGCCTGTTATAAATAACGGGAAACTTGTAATAACTGGTAACAGCAATCAACTATAATTTTTAA
>JALNVF010000234.1 GCA_023231445.1 Treponema sp.
AACTGATGAAAGCACAATCATCAGGCACGAGTACAATGTAAAACGCCTGCCGATATACTTAAAGCTTATAACGACAGGCACTGAATTTAATATAATCACAATAGGACTGTAAGGAAGTTTTACGGAAAAAAACTGTAAAGCAACACGCTGTATCAGCAGCGCAAGCCCCGTAAATCCGCCGGGAAACAGATTTCCCGCCCGCACGAACGTTTTTATATTAATTGCCATAAGAAGGGCACCGCAGCATATCAGAAGCATACGCTTAATGTATACCCACAAACCTCCGGGAGATCTTTCTGCTGTTGTTCTGATTTCCTGCTGCATACTATAAACATATACCATTTTTAACGGCCTGGCAAACACTTATTTACGGAAACGATGACTGACGGCAGAGTTCATTGCACTTATTTATGATATCCTGTATTGTCAGAATCTGGAGTACCGTCATGAAATTCGGCACAGCATCTTTTTATAAAAGAGCGCTTTCAATCGCACTGCCTGTAATGGCTCAATTATTAATTCAGAATCTTGTCTCTCTTATCGACAATTTTATGGTTGCAGGACTCGGCGACATAAAAATGTCGGGAGTTAACGTCGCAGGTCAGATAAACTTTGTTTTTCTTGTACTTATAAACAACGTACTCTGCAACGGCGGCGGTATATTCATGTCCCAGTATAAGGGTGCATGCGATAAAAACGGAATGAGTCAGGTATTCCGTTACAAACTCATCGTATGCCTTACAACAGGGGCGGCTTTTACGGCATTCTGTGCGGTAAATCCGGCACCTGTGCTGGGGCTTATGGTACGGGGAAACTCTGCGGCGGCAGAAATTGTCGCAGAGGCTGCTGCATACGAACGTGTCATAGCATGGACATGGATTCCTATGGTTATTACAACCGTAATCACTTCTTCGCTGCGCGAAACAGGAGAAGTACGCGTTCCGCTTATTATTTCCGTTTCTGCAACACTCATAAACACGATCGGTAACTACATTCTTATTTACGGACATTTCGGTGCACCGAGACTTGAAGTAACGGGTGCTGCAATTGCAACAATCATTGCCCGCACAGCGGAAGTAATAACGTTCATTATATATATCAATGTAAAACGCCCTGATTTTTTTACACACGTGCGGGATATATTCAAAGTCAGACTCAGCCTCGTCGGAACGATTCTTGTAAAATCCGCAATGATAGCCGTATCAGAAATGACATGGGTCGGTTCGGAAACAATTTCAACCGCGCTCTATAACAGCAGAGGCGGTGCGGAAATAGTATCAGGAATGGCAGCAGGATTTGCAATTGCAAATCTGTTTTTTGTAAGCTTCTCGGGCATTTTCACTTCGACCGGCGTCATTATGGGAACAACGCTGGGAGCCGGAAAACTGGAAGAAGCACGAGTGCAGAAAAGCTGGATTGAAAGCGGCTCCGTCATTTTCGGAATTTTCTTCGGTCTCCTCGGCTGTGCAAGTATTCTGCTTATACCGCTCGTCTATGCAAACCTGAGTACAGCTGCACGGGCAGTTTCACGCGGTCTTGTGTTCACCGCTGCCGCATACATGCCGCTCTGGTGCCTGGCAAATGCCCAGTTTGCTGTTTCGAGGACAGGAGGGGATACAACGATGGGCGTCATTGTCGATCTGACAGCCAATCTGCTCATTTACCTGCCGGGAATGTTCCTGCTCACAAAATTTACGACACTCGGTCCCGTGGCAATGTATGCAATCGTAAAACTGTCGGACGTTGAAAAAGTTATCGTTGCTTCCGTGTGGTTAAAAAAGGAACGGTGGCTTAAAAATCTTGCAAAAGAAAATGCAGTATAAACGGTATTGTGCGGTATCAGATTTCTACAGGCAGAAGTTCGGCATAAAAACGTACAAACTTTCTCTTGACGCAGGCTGTACCTGCCCTACCCGGGACGGAACAAAAGGAACGGGCGGTTGCATTTTCTGCTCTGCCGCAGGATCCGGTGATTTTGCAGCCCGGCGGAATTTCTCGATTACTCAGCAGATAGAACAGGCAGAACAACTTATCCGGAATAAATATAAAGGCGGTAGGTATATCGCCTATTTCCAGAACTTTACAAACACGTACGGAGATGCCGGTGCACTTGAAAAGAAATACAGGGAAGCTGTGACGGTACCGGAAATCGCCGGTATTTCAATTGCGACGCGTCCCGACTGTCTCGGCGGGGGCATATTGAATCGTATTTCATCGCTCTGCGGTACAACGTTTGTTTCTATTGAACTCGGTCTGCAGACCACAAACGAGCGTACAGCTGCATATATACACCGCGGATACGATACAGATATATACGACGACGCAGTATACCGCATACACCGGGCTAATCCGGCAATACACATTGTTACGCATGTCATTTTCGGACTCCCCGGTGAAACTGATGCAGATATGCTTGAAACGGTATGCCACTCGGTTCGTGCCGGTACAGACGGAATAAAAATTGCCGTACTTCACGTACTTAAGGGCACGGTACTTGCAGATGAATATGCTGCAGGGAAATTCCGCTGTATGGAAATGAAGGAATACTTTGAAATACTATCCCGCGCAATTGAATTACTACCGCGGAATATTGTCGTACACAGACTCACCGGAGACGGTCCCAAACGACTTCTCGTTGCTCCGCTGTGGACCGCCGGTAAACATGTGGTGCATAACGCCATGGAGTGCTGGTTCGATGAACACGACATTATGCAGGGCAGACACAGCTGCTGTTCAGACAGAAAAAATGCAGATTAACCGGTCTGAATTTTTTCTGCGGTCCCTAGCGCTCTGTTCCTCTTACTGATATAATAAAACCGTATGTTCCAGAAAACAGGTTCTGCAGTAAGACAACGATTCAAAGCCTTTCCCTATGTGCTTGGTTATATGGGAAGAATATTCAGCAGTGCATTTTTTTTTATCCGCCGCGAAAAAGCAGCCCGGAAAATTCTTATCATGCAGCTGCTGTTTACATTCATTGAAGCACTTCCTCTTATCTGCGTCATGTCATTTGCGCTTGGAACAGGATTTTATCTCGTCGGATACCCGTTCCTGCTTTCAATCGGACAGGGGAAGCTTATCTATCAACTGCTTGTAATTATCATCACTAGAGAACTTGGCCCTCTTTTAACGGCTTTTGTCGTTACGGCACGTTCCGCAACGGCAATTGCAACCGAAATAGGCGGCATGGTTACTTCTCATCAAATTGAAAGTTACATTTCAGTCGGCGTTGATCCGGTCAGTTACCTTGCAGCCCCCCGTTTTATCGGCGTCACAGCTTCCGTTTTTTTTCTTAATTTGTACTTTTCGTTCTGCGGACTGCTGGGACCAGCCGTTGCAGTCCGTATCATGAATCCAGCTGCATACAGCGGGTATATGAATGAATTACTCAGTGAACTGTCTCTGTCTGTCATAGGGGAATCATGTGCAAAAAGTATTTTCTTCGGAATGGTAATCTCTATTGTATCGACATACTTCGGATTTAAAGTAGAACGG
>JALNVF010000235.1 GCA_023231445.1 Treponema sp.
AAACGACATCAGCCGCCATTTTACGGAACTTGCCAAAAACACACACGGCGTAAACAACGGTCCCTACCCGCTCGGCAGCTGCACAATGAAATACAATCCGAAAGTAAACGACGCAATGGCCGCTCTTGAGGGGTTTTCTGCAGTTCATCCCCTGCAGAATGAAGATACGGTGCAGGGATGTCTTGCCGTCTTAAAGACCGCGGAAAAGACGCTCTGTGAAATAACCGGTATGGACGCAGTGACGTTCGAACCTGCCGCAGGCGCACACGGAGAGTTCACGGGGCTGCTGCTCATAAAAGCATACCACGAAAGCCGCGGCGATACAAAACGCACAAAAATCATCATACCCGATTCAGCACACGGAACAAACCCGGCAAGCGCCGCAATGGCGGGATTCGACGTCGTCAACATTCCGTCCGCAGCGGACGGGTGCGTCGACCTTGCCGGACTGCAGAAAGCTGCAGGAGACGATACGGCGGGACTTATGCTCACTAATCCGAACACCGTCGGACTGTTTGACAAAAATATTAAAGCGGTTACGGATATAGTACACAGGGCAGGCGGTCTGTGTTATTACGACGGCGCCAATCTTAATCCGGTGATGGGCATCGTCCGCCCGGGGGACATGGGATTCGACGCAGTTCACGTCAACCTGCACAAGTCGTTCTCCACACCGCATGGCGGCGGCGGACCGGGTAGCGGGCCTGTCGGCTGCAAATCGTTCCTCAAACAGTTTCTGCCGGGAAATGAAATAACAGAAACGGACGGGCAGTACACAACAAAACCCTATCCGGCGTCGATCGGCAGAGTGCGCTCATTCACCGGCAATTTCCTTGTCGTCGTGCGCGCGCTTACGTATATGCTCGTACTCGGCAGCGACGGTCTTGTGCAGGCCGGACAGAACGCGGTACTCAACGCAAATTACATGCGTGTAAAACTTTCGGCAAAGTATCATCCGGCGTTCGGCGGAACGTGCATGCACGAATTCGTCCTTTCACTCGAACATGAAAAGGAAACGTACGGCGTTTCCGCGCTCGACGCGGCAAAATGCCTTATGGATTACGGGATTCACCCGCCTACAATGTATTTTCCGCTTATCGTGCATGAGGCGCTCATGGTGGAACCGACCGAGACGGAATCAAAGGAATCGCTCGACGCACTCATTGCGGCGCTGCTTGCGATACATGAAAAAATAGAACACCATCCGGAGTATGTGCGGAGCGCTCCTCATAAAACAGTACTGAAACGTCTGGACGAAGTACAGGCAGCACGTCACCCCATCCTTCACTACGATTTCGCGGCCGCAGCCGGAGCAGAATGATAGAGCACCTGTACTCCATAACCGCAGCAGGCACCGTTCCGTACCGCAATCAGGCACTTGAACGGTATCTGCTCGAACATGCCGGCAGTACAGACTGCGTTCTCTACCTGTGGCAGAACAGAAGGACCGTCGTCATCGGCCGCAACCAGAACGCATGGAAAGAATGCAGCTGCAGCAGGCTTGAAGCAGACGGCGGATTTCTTGCACGCAGGCTTTCGGGCGGCGGCGCTGTTTTTCACGACAACGGCAACCTTAATTTCACATTCGTCTGCAGTAAGCAAAATTACGATGTCCCCCGGCAGACAGACGTAATTCTTGAAGCTGTCAGGCAGTTCGGAGTACCTGCAGAATGTACCGGACGGAACGATATCACCGTTGCTGGAAAGAAATTTTCGGGAAACGCCTATTACCTCACTGACAAAGCATGTTTCCACCACGGAACGCTGCTGCTGTCGGAGAATAAAGAAAACCTTGCAGCCTATCTTACCGTTCCGTCGGACAAGTTGTCCGCAAAAGGCGTCGATTCGGTACGGAGCAGAGTCACCAATCTGTGCGAATACGTACCGGGACTCACCGCAGGTACCGTCAGTGAAAAATTATTCACCTCGTTTGCTGCCGTATACGGACTTCCGGTCGAACCGTACCAGGCAGACCGTATTGACGGAAAAGAACTTTCCGCGTTCGAAGCGGATTTTTCGTCGTGGGACTGGCGGTACGGCAGAACCATACCTTTTACTGCGGAACGGCACAGACGTTTTGTATGGGGAAGTCTTGATATACAGCTTGCAGTGCACGAAGGAATTATTACGGATGCCGCACTCTGGACGGACGCACTCGATACCGGTCTGGTACAGGAGGCCGCACGTGTTCTGGAAGGCTGCCGCTTTTCAGGTGCGGAAACGGCAGACCGGCTGTCGGCCCTTCTGCTGCACAACGATATACAGAAACAAATGATGAACGATATACGTGAACTGCTGGAGGAAATGCTGTGAACGATTTGTACGATCTTATTGTGATTGGTGCGGGACCGGGAGGGTACCCTGCCGCACTTGAAGCCGCAGGCTGGGGAAAGACAGTTGCCGTCATCGATAAAAGCGCTCCGGGAGGAACGTGCCTGAACTCAGGCTGCATTCCCATGAAGACGCTGCTGCATACGTCGCAGCTGTACCGGGAGGCGCACGAAGCAGCAGAAAGAGGACTGTCCGGAACAGCCCCCGATTTCAACACGGCAGCGCTGTCGGAACACCGGAAACAGATTATTAAAACGCTTTCCGACGGCATCCTGATGCAGTTTAAAAAACGGGGAGTTGACTATATTCCGGGCACGGCCTGTATAACCGGTGAGCATACTGTCGCTGTGCAGGGAACGGCAGAACTGAATCTTACGGCGGAAAACATTCTTATTGCCTGCGGATCAGAACCGGCGCGCATTCCCGTTCCGGGGCTTGATCTTCCGGGAATAGACACGAGCACGACGCTGCTCGAACGGACACCGCTGTATAAAAGCCTTGTCATCATAGGAGGCGGCGTCATCGGCATGGAATTCGCGTCGCTGTACACCGATTTCGGAATACCGGTGACGGTACTTGAAGCCGCACCGTCCATTCTGCCCGCAATGGACCGGGAAACGGCGCGCAGCCTTAAAATGATTCTGCAGAAAAGGGGAGCGGATATACACACGTCCGCAAAAGTAACAAAAGTGGAAAAGAACAGCAGCGGGATGTTCGTCTGTACATGGAACGAGAACGACCAGGAAAAGACTGTCGTATCGGAAGGTATGCTTGTTGCAACGGGGCGAACTCCCGCGGGAAAGTATGTCTGCACACCGGACATGGCGGAACGGCTCAAAATCGAACGCGGACGCATTCCGGTCGACGGACAGTTCAGGACGGCTCTTCCCGGAATATACGCCGCGGGCGACGTAACAGGCGGAATCCAGCTTGCCCATGCTGCCACCGCAGAGGGTTTAAACGCTGCCGCATACATGTAC
>JALNVF010000236.1 GCA_023231445.1 Treponema sp.
ATACTGGATATTACTTTTAATAATATTTACACATTAAAAGACAATACTTACATTTCATATAGTAAATTGACTGACCGGTATCACTGCCGCGTTGACAATGGACGAGTGGCGGCGGCGGATATGCTCCGGATTACTGTCACGGAAATTGATCTTGATATTATCAGACAATGTTATAAATGGGGATCATATACCATTAACGAGTGCAGGCGGGCAGATCTGTCTTATCTTGATAAAAAGTATATAAATAAGATCCTCGATCTGTATAATAATAAGACAAAGTATAAAGGTCTGCCGGATAAAAAGAACGAGTATATGCAGAGTAAACAGTATATCAACAGCCTGTACGGGATGATGGTAACTAACCTTATAACTGATACTGTCACATTTGAGGATCAGGAGTGGGATATAAAAGAACTGACCGATACTGACGCGCAAAAAATGTTAGATAAAATTAACAGAGATCCGAAAACCTTTTTGTCTCAGGCGTGGGGAGTATATGTTACAGCATATGCGCGCCATAATTTGTGGCAAATGATCATCCCGCTTGATCATGATGTCATTTACTGCGATACGGACAGCGTAAAATTTATCGGTGATCATGATGCAGATTTTGACCGTTATAATATAGAGATAACTCAAAAACTGACAGCAGCCTGTGATTTTTACAATATTGATCCGGAAATGTTATCCCCCGCAGATAGTAAAGGGATCCGGCATCCGCTGGGGATCTATGATCCCGATGACAGTTACAAAGAATTTATCACGCTGGGCGCGAAAAAATACTGTTATAAAGATCACTCCGGCAAAATAGGTATAACAGTCGCAGGGGTTCCCAAGTGCGGGAAAAAAGCGATTAAAAAACTGTCTGATTTTAAGGACGGTTTGATTTTTGATTATTCAACAAGCGGAAAACAGGCGCTTACATATAATGATATACAGAAGCCTTTTAACGCAGGTGGGATAATGATCACGGATCAGTACGGCATAAACCTGATGCCGACAGTTTATACAATGGGGATATCCGAAGAATATGGCAACTATATAAACGATACATTGCATTATAAAGGATTGATGTGAGGTGATTACATGAAACAAAAATTTTATAGACTTACCAACATAAAAAAGCTGGACGCGAACTACAATATTTTACTGGGTGAAAGATCCAATGGCAAGTCATACGCAGTGAAGGAAGAATGTATAAAACAGGCGTGGGCGGATCCTGACAGGCGGTTTATTTTACTCCGGCGCTGGGATCTTGAGATAAAGCCAAACTTATCAGAATCCTATTTTAAGGATGCCCCGATTGAGACCATAACAGATGATGAGTGTGACGGGGTATCCGTTTACATGGGAAAAATATTTTTGACTAAGCATGATCCTGATACAAATAAAGATAAAAAGATAAAGTGTATCGGGTATACGAGGGCACTGTCAATGGAACAGCATTATACATCAGGTGTTTACAATGATGTACAAAACGTGATCTTTGAGGAATTTATAAGCCGTGACTTTTACCTGCCGCAGGAACCGTTGAAGCTGATGCAGTTTATCAGCACAGTGGCGCGGCGTAAAAAAATAAATGTGTACATGATCGGAAACACTATCTCCCGCTTATGTCCATATTTTACTGAGTGGAATCTGACCGGAATACCAAAACAGAAACAAGGTACTATTGATACATATACTTATAACACGTCAGAGGTAACGGAGCAGGGGGATCAGGTATCAGTTACTATTGCAGTCGAGTTTTGCGAAAACTCCGGTCACAACAGTAACATGTTTTTTGGCACCAGCACAAAAATGATAACTGGAGGTCAATGGCAGACGAAAGAAGTGCCTCATTTATCCGAAAGCATATATAAATATTCTGAACTATATCATCTTGTATTTAAGATCATGAATTTTAAGTTTTTCTGCAGGCTTTTATCTGATGATAACGGCGCTGTATTTTGGTATATCGAACCAAAAACGACCGATATTCCGGACGGAGAGCGTGTCATAACTGATGATGATTTTTACATCGTGGATCATCCATACGCGTCAAAATTTTTACCGTTGTCAGCGGCTGAAAAGACAGCGCTGGATCTCATGAGACAGGGCAAAGTATGTTATTCAGATAATCTCACCGGAGCAGATTTTGACAACTGTATAAAAAGAGTATTATAATGATTGTAGAAAATTTAACAATCAACCGTAAGGGGGTATATTATGGAAAGTATTGAAATGATGTCTCCGGATCAGGAACCGGAAGAAAACACAGTCGAAGTCAATGATATCATGAATTTACTGGTATCACTTAACGCTACAGTCGAAACGCTTGGAAACGAGATCACTGAACTTATAGGATCCGTGAAAACACCGGAAGAAAAACCGAACGAGGATCCGGACAAAAACCCTGAGGAGGTGGAATAATGGATATGACAGCGGTAACGACACTTATCAGCACAGTCGGTTTTCCAATCGCCTGTTGTTGCGTCATGTTCTACCAGAACAGTCAGCTCCAGAAAACTTTATCTGAACTGACCGTGACATTGGAAAAAATGAACGAACGTATCGGAAACATTGAGGATAAAGTAAATGAAACTAGTGGGAATTGACGTTTCAAGATGGCAGGGATCTATAAATTTCAAGTCGGTAAAAGCCGCGGGCATTGATTTTGTAATTATTAAGGCGGGCGGATCAGATGCAGGATTTTACGAAGATCCAATGTTTAAGATCAACTACGCAGGAGCAAAAGACGCTGGATTGAAAGTCGGCGCTTATTATTATGTCGGCTCAAAATTCCAGGGAACCGAAAGCGGAATAGTCGATGCAAAAAAATTTATCCGGATCCTTGGTAAACGGTCCTTTAAATATCCAGTATATGTTGATGTGGAATCTACACCACAAAAAGAAAAATCCGGTACTACTGATGCTGTACTCAGTTTTTGTGAATATATGGAAGGCAAGAATTATTTTACAGGTATTTATGGATCTGACGTATCTACTTTTCATGACAGAGTGCAGGCAGGGAGATTGATCAATTATACTTGGTGGGTCGCCGGTTATGGAAAAGAACCGTCACACAATTACAGTGTGTGGCAATATACATCCAGCGGATCTGTAAATGGTATTTCAACAAGAGTTGACCGTGATATATCAAAAACAGATTTTAACGTAATAGTAACTAAACATTTTAACAACAACTAAAGGGAGAGAAAAACATGAATGTAAAACAGGTCTATAGTATCATAAACAGTGTAGCATCGCAGATGTATGGTGATCAGGCG
>JALNVF010000237.1 GCA_023231445.1 Treponema sp.
AGAAATAAGTAATACAATACGCAGTGCAACGGTACCGAATATCGACATCAACATTACGCAGCCAACTACAGGAAAGCAGGTTGCTTTTTCTGTACAACTTCTTTTACTGCTCACTGTCCTGACTCTGGCACCCAGTCTGCTTATTCTTATGACGAGTTTTCTGCGTTTTTCAATTGTTCTTGATTTTATAAAACGTGCGCTTTCCCTTCAACAGGTACCTCCTACGTCTGTTCTGAACGGAATTGCTTTTTTTATGACTTTGTTCGTTATGTGGCCGACATTTACACAGATATACGACAAATCGTTTAAACCTCTGTCATCAGGACAGATAGGTATAGACGAAGCGTATAAAGAAGCAGAAGCGCCAATGAGAATATTTATGTACAGTCAGATGTCGGAAGACACAAGCTATATTTCCATGTTTATGGCTATGGGTAAAATGGACAAACCACGTACACTGGCAGACGTACCGACGCATGTTCTTGTGCCTGCCTATATACTTCACGAGTTGACAGTTGCATTTAAAATAGGCGTTTTGCTGTATATACCATTCATTATAATAGATATGGTTGTTGCAAGTATTCTTATGTCGATGGGAATGATGATGCTGCCGCCTGTTCAGATTTCTATGCCGTTTAAGCTTATGCTTTTTGTTCTTGTTGACGGCTGGGGCCTGCTCACGCAGCAGTTGTTCAATTCTGTTATTAAATAACAAAGGGGGATAAAATGTCCATTGGTCAAATAGTTTCATTAATTCAGGGGAGTGTTTTTGAAATATTCATACTTGCGGCTCCGATACTCGGTGTAGCTCTTATAGTAGGCCTTATTGTTGCCATTTTTCAGGCGACGACGTCTATACAGGAGCAGACACTTACATTCCTTCCTAAAATGCTTGCAATGCTTGCTATTCTTGCGCTTTTGGGAGGCTGGATGTTCTCTCAGTTGAGCGGTTATACCATTAATCTTTTTAAAATGATTCCTGCGATGGCAAAATAGAGCTGTCTGTATGCTCGATCGGATAGTAGCACAGGCACCGGTTTTTCTTCTCATTGCAGTACGCTGTTTTGCATTGCTTATGACGCTACCCCTTTTTTCGATGCGGTCTGTCTCGCGCATTGCAAAAATTGCGCTTGCCGGATATATGGCTTATATAATTCTTCCATTTGCAGATTTTTCTGTATATGTGCCCTATATTACAAAAGACGGTTCGTTTGATCTTATATATATAATGCTCCTTATCGGAGAAGCCATGATCGGTGTGATTATGGGCTTTTATATTACTATTATATTTTCTGCATTCAGTACTGCTGGACAGTTTTTTGCCTTTCAAATGGGATTGAGTGCATCTGAGGTATATGACTCAATGTCTCAGGTTGAAAATCCGCTTATGGGTCAGTACCTGAATCTTGTTGCTATGTTGATTTTTATGCAGAATCACTGGTTTCAGAAATTATTTCTGAAAGGACTTGTCGGAAGTTTTACGACGATGAATGTATTTAAGCTTTTGGATGCACGTGAAAAAATTGTAAAATTTCTTGCAGGCGGACTTACACAACTTTTTGCGGATGCACTCGTGATTTCGCTTCCCATACTTGGAACGCTTATGCTTGTAACAGTCTGTATGGCCATTCTTTCACGTGCAGCGCCTCAGATGAACCTGCTGTCAGAAGGTTTTTCCATCATGCTGCTTGTGGCTTTTTTTATTATAACAGTACTAATGCCCTCTCTCTGTGATTTCTTTGAGCGTTCTTTTAACAGCGGAATTACAAGTCTTATACAACTTTTTGCTGCAGCAGGAGGTAAGTCGTGACGTATAAGATGATTGATTTGCAGTGGTTTGCTGCTGAGGATGAAGGGCGTACAGAAGAACCTTCTGAGTATAAACTTGAAAAAGCCCGTAAAGAAGGTCGTCTCGCAAAAAGTCAGGAACTGAACAGCGCGCTCGTTATGCTCCTTACCGTTATAGTTCTGGTATTTATGGGACCGTCCATGTTAAAAGATTTTGCTGCTGTCCTGCGTTTCTATTTTTCACGATGTACAAACACAGAAGTAAACGATCCGAACCTGGCAAAGGCTTTTTTTTATTTTTTTATACGGCTGACTCTTCCGATCGGCATAGTAGGTATCGTTGGAGGTGTTGCAGGAAATATTATTCAAAACAAAGGATTTCTTTTTACAACAAAAACTATCGAGCCGAATTTTAAAAAAATTATACCGAATTTTGCTGAATATTTTAAAAATACGCTTTTTTCATTCAGGGGTTTCTTTAATATCATAAAATCTATCGGAAAGGTAGCGGTAATATCCGTAATTTCATATGCACTTATACGCCGGGATATACCTGTTCTGCTTCTTGAAATACAGAACGGTAATATAGGAGAAGCTGCAGGGCATATTGCACGAATGGCAGCACAATTGTTGATCGTGTCTGCAGTGATTTTTCTTATTATTGCAATACCCGATTATCTTGTCCAGCGTCGTCAATTTATGGAAGAGATGAAAATGACGAAACAGGAAGTAAAAGAAGAATATAAAGAAATGGAAGGTGATCCGGACGTGAAAAATCATCTTCAGCAGGAACAGCGTCGTATTCTTCAACAGAATATTCCGAAAGCTGTAAAAGAATCAGATGTTATAATAACAAACCCGACACATTTCGCGGTTGCATTAAAATACGACAAGACCGTGACGGAGCAGGCACCGCAGGTAACTGCAAAAGGCGAAGACGAAATGGCATTTACCATCAAACGTATCGCGCGGGAGAATGATGTACCCATAGTGGAAAACAGACCTCTAGCCCGCGGACTCTATACAGATACAAAAGTTGGTGATATAATACCGGAACAGTATATAAGAGCGATTGTTCTTGTATATACACATATTAAATATAACTCTAAGAAATAAATCGTAGTGTGCCGGGTGGGGACTAATGGCAAACGAAGCGGGAAAGACTTCAAACGAAGCCGTTCTGAATTTTATTCAACGTAACATTGTAGGTGTCGCAGTTGTTGTTGTGGCACTGTTTCTTGTCATTCCAATGCCTCGTATCCTTATTGATCTATCAATGGCGCTTAATCTTGCGCTGGCAATCATTATATTGCTTACTGTTATGTATACTCCCCGTGCAACAAATTTTACGACGTTTCCGCGTATTATTCTGTTTGCAACATTATATGGTCTTGGTATAAACATTTCGTCTACGCGCCTTATTCTTATGAAACCGGTGAATCCGCGCGGTATATCTGACAGTCAGAGCGCCATG
>JALNVF010000238.1 GCA_023231445.1 Treponema sp.
CATATTACGGTCGTCGTTGACGAAAAGGCGGGAAAATAAAGTGGGTCAGAAAGTTAATCCAATCGGTTTACGCCTCGGTGTAAACAAAACCTGGCAGTCACGCTGGTATGCAGATCCCCGCGAATATGCGGATCTCGTTCTTGAGGACATGAAAATCAGAAAACTTGTTGCAAGTCTTCCGGAATGCAAGAACGCTGATATTGCAGAGGTCGAAATTGTTCGTCACCCGCAGCGGGTTACTATTGTAATTCATACAGCGCGCCCGGGCGTTATTATTGGTGTGAAAGGCGCTACAATTGAAAAAATCAGCGCAGACATCCAGAAAGCACTTGATCCGAAAAAAGTTCAGATTAAAATCAAAGAAGTAAAACGTGCTGATTTGAACGCTACTCTGATCGCAGAAAATGTCGGACGTCAGCTTATCGGACATGGATCATACCGTAAGGCTATGAAACAGGCCGTGAGCAATGCGATGCGTGCTGGTGCACAGGGTGTTAAGATTCGTCTTGCAGGTCGTCTCGGCGGTGCGGAAATGAAACGCAGCGAAGAGCACAAAGAAGGACGTGTTCCTCTTCACACACTTCGTGCTGATATTGACTACGGTACATATGAAGCTCTTACTACTTATGGTAAGATCGGCGTAAAGGTCTGGGTCTATAACGGCATGAACTACGGCATTGAACAGAATGAAGATGCCGGTCAGCTGGTACGAAAACCGCGCCGTGAACGCTCAGAAAGATCTGGCGGTTCAAATACTGCTGAAAAATCATCAAGGAGCTAGTATATGCCGCTTAGTCCTAAAAGAGTCATACACCGCAAGGTGCAGCGTGGTAGAGAAAAAGGCTTTGCTACACGCGACAACAATATAGACTTCGGCGATATTGCGCTTGTCGCAACAGAACCGACATGGCTGAATGCAAGGGTTATTGAAGCAGCTCGTGTTGCTATTAACCGTGAACTGAACCGCAAAGGTAAAGTCTGGATCCGCATTTTCCCTGATAAACCGATTTCAAAGAAACCGGCTGAAGTCCGTATGGGTAAAGGTAAAGGTGCTCCGGAGTTTTGGGCAGCTGTCATAAAACCCGGTATGATCCTGTTTGAAATTGGTGGCGTGGACCTGAAACAGGCTGCACATGCACTTGAACTTGCTCAGAGTAAGCTTCCGATTACAACAAAAATAGCTTATAGACCCACGGTAGTGTAAGGAGGAGTAAGATGGCTAATAAAAAAGTAAAAGATAATGAACTGTCTTATGCCGAACTCGTTACCAAACGTGATGAGCTTAAGAAAAAATACATGGATCTCCGTTTTAAAATGGTGATTGCACATGTAGATAACCCGATGCAGAAACGTACGATGCGCCGCGAAATAGCCCGCCTTAATACGTTCATTCAGCAGAAAGCTCCTGTTAAAGCGGAAGCAAAAACTGCTGAAGCAAATAAGTAGGAGCTGAACCGTGGAAGAACAGACTGTTCAGACAAAAAAGCCGGTTGCCCGCGCATTTGTGGGAATTGTTACAAGCAACAAAATGGATAAGACCATTGTTGTTTCTGTATCAGAAAAGAAAATGGACCGGTTGTATAAAAAATATGTCACGCGGACAAAGAAGTATATGGCCCATGATGAGAACAGCGAAGCCCATGTTGGTGACACTGTACGCATTATGGAATGCAGACCGCTCAGTAAAAATAAATGCTGGCGTCTTGCTGATATCATTGAACGTGCGAAATAACGCAGGAGCAGAAAAATGATTCAGATGCAGTCAAATTTGGTTGTTGCTGATAACTCCGGTGCAAAGATCGTTCAGTGCATAAAAGTTCTGGGTGGTACACACCGCCGGTATGCCGGTATTGGTGACATTGTGGTTGTAGCTGTTAAGGATGCAATTCCGACATCTACTATAAAAAAGGGAGCTGTCGAGAAGGCGGTTATTGTCCGCCAGGCGAAGGAATATCGCCGTCCTGATGGAACGTATATCCGCTTTGATGATAATGCATGTGTTATTGTCGACGGAGATAAAAATCCGAAAGGTAAGCGTATTTTTGGACCAGTTGCCCGTGAGCTTCGTGATATGGATTTTATGAAGATCGTATCACTTGCACCTGAAGTTCTGTAAGGAGAAGTGAATATGAATAAAAAATTCAGAATCCGGAAGAACGATACGGTACAGGTATTGGCCGGAAAAGACAAAGGTAAACGCGGTGCAGTAGTCCGGATTCTTCCTGATAAAGATGCGGTTATTGTTTCCGGTGTGAACATTGTCAAAAAGGCAATGAAAAAGCGCAGCCAGCAGGACCAGGGCGGGATCGCCGAGGTCGAGGCTCCGCTGAACATTTCAAACGTAGCTATCGTATGTAAAAAATGCGGTCGCCCGGTGAAAATTGGTTATAAAATTGACGGCGATAAAAAAGTTCGCGTCTGCCGTAAATGTGGAGAACTACTGTAATGGATAATTACGTACCTCGGCTTAAGAAAGTCTATAAGGACACTATCGCTCCCGAACTCATAAAGGATTTCGGGTATACGACACCGATGCAGGTTCCGGTCATAAAAAAGATCGTAGTAAGCATGGGCGTGGGCGAAGCTCTCACAAACAAGAAACTTCTTGATGCCGCTGTCACCGATCTTACACAGATCACCGGACAGCATGCGGTCAAGACAAAGGCTAGAAAAAGCATAGCTAACTTCAAACTTCGTGAGGGTAATGAAGTAGGTGCAATGGTGACACTGCGCGGGACCATGATGTATGAGTTTTTGGACCGCCTTATCAATGTTGCACTCCCCCGTGTTAAGGATTTTCGTGGTATAAAAGCAACAGGCTTTGATGGACACGGGAATTTCTCTCTTGGTATTACAGAACAGATTATTTTCCCGGAAATTGACTTTGATAAAATTACGAAGATTTCCGGAATGAATATTTCTATTGTAACAAGTGCAAAGACGGATAAAGAAGCCCGTGCTCTGCTTACCAAGTTCAATATGCCCTTCCGGAAGTAGGTGAGAAACTATGGCTAAGAAATCAATGATTATTAAAGCAGCCCGCAAACCGAAATTTTCAACACGGCAGTATAACCGCTGCCAGATTTGCGGACGTCCGCGTGGATATTTACGAAAGTACAAGATGTGTCGTTGCTGCTTCCGTAAATTTGCAAGTGAAGGCCTGCTCCCAGGCATCACAAAATCTAGCTGGTAGAGTGGCAGGAGTATAAGATGAGTGCATCAGATCCGGTAGCAGATATGCTCACAAAGGTTCGGAATGCGG
>JALNVF010000239.1 GCA_023231445.1 Treponema sp.
AAATGCCGCATGACATTCTTGCGGAAATTACGGCAAGGCGTCGTGCAGTTATAAAGGAACAGGGTGTTTCGTTCGGATTTGCAGTTCCTGAAACGCGACGGCGGCCTGTTGTTCCGTTTATGCAGGTTCCTGGTGCAATACTTGAAATAAAACGTGCATCTCCTTCGAAAGGGATGATAGCGCCGGAGCTGGATGCAGTAAAAACAGCAGAAGCGTATGTGAACGCCGGTGCGGAGGGTGTTTCGGTACTTACGGAAACCGATTATTTTCACGGCTCGCTTGCCGATCTTACTGCTGTTGCCGGCGCGGTCGGGACGCGCACGTCTGTACTCCGTAAAGATTTTCTGTTAGAAGCCGATGAAGTTAATGTTGCATACCTCTGCGGGGCCGATGCAGTACTGCTTATTGCCCGGATACTTGATGCTGACAATCTTCGTGTGATGGCCCGCCGGGCTTTTTCTCTCGGTATTGCGGTTCTGCTTGAAGTGCGCGAAGAAAAGGACTGTGAAAAGGCGTACGGGGTACTAAAGCTTGCCGGCGTTATGGGATGTGAACGGCAGCTGGTACTCGGAATAAACGCACGTGATCTTGCGACGTTTTATATTGATCCTTTTATGCCCGTAAGAATACGCCGCCGTATGAGCAGGTATTGTGCAGAACAGGAAGAACGCATAAAAATGCCTCCTGTTATAGCAGAGTCAGGGATAATGACGGAAGAAGCCGCCCGTTTTGCAGGATTCATGAGTTTCGGCGGTGTTCTTATAGGTGAAGCCGCCGCGCGGAATCCCGGAAATGCGTCAGGACTTGTACAAGCATTTACAGATGCATCAGATGCAGTTTCTCAGAGAACGATAGAAACGAAGTTCTGGGAAAATATTGCAGACAGACTTGAGTATTGTGAAGGAAAACGGCCGCTTGTTAAGATCTGCGGAATAACGAATATCAGCGACGCACACGCAGCCGCAGATGCCGGTGCTGATTTTCTGGGATTTGTATTCAGCGAAGGCAGCAGCCGTTGTACAGACAGTGGAACGGTGGAGAACATACGGTCGTCGTTTCAGAAAGATCAGCGCCCCGTTCTTATAGGTGTTGTTACGGAAACGGACTCGGAAAAGGGCCGGGAGGCGATACGCCTTGTTCAAAACGGAATACTTGACGGTATTCAATATCACGGATGCCGTCCGGCCGCCGGTATACCCGGGTACGCTGCCGTCCGGATTCAGTCGGAAACAGATATTTCACATATGAAAACCCTTCTGGGAAACGGACAGTACCGGGTGCTTATGGATGCATTTGTACACGGAGTACCTGGCGGTACGGGCATACAGGTGCCCGGGTTTTTTGTTCAGAAGGCAGCTTCTCTGTCGCATGTATGGCTGGCAGGGGGAATTACTCCTGATAACGTATATGATATTGTACGGAAATTTCATCCGGAATTAATTGACGTCTCAAGCGGCGTGGAAAGTGTTCCCGGAATGAAAGATCATAAAAAAATTAACAGATTGTTTACGGCACTTAAATGCCAGTAAGCAGGGGGAGATATGTCTAAAGAAAGTGATAAAGGTTTTTTCGGACGGTTCGGCGGGAAATATGTCGGCGAGATTCTCCGGCGTCCGCTTGACGAATTAAAGGCAGCCTTTCTGTCGGATATGCACGATGAAAGTTTTTTAAACGAGCTGAACGGACTCCGCCGCGACTTTATCGGAAGGCCGACGCCGCTGCTGTATGCAGAACGTACGTCGGAACAGCTCGGTGGTGCGCAGATTTATATAAAAATGGAAGGTCTCGCTCATACCGGCGCCCATAAAATTAATAATGCAGTCGGTCAGGCGCTTGTGGCAAAGCATATGGGAAAGACGCGGATTATCTGTGAAACGGGTGCGGGACAGCATGGTGTTGCAACTGCAGCTGCATGCGCACGGCTCGGACTTGAGTGTCAGGTCTACATGGGGGAAGTTGACGTCCGCCGGCAGCAGCCGAATGTTGCAGCGATGGAAATGTACGGAGCAAAAGTCATTCCCGTAACGACGGGATCTCGTATTTTGAAAGATGCGATAAACGAAGCCATGCGTGACTGGGCCGCAAATTTTGCAACGACGCATTATCTGATAGGATCTGCGCTCGGCCCTGAACCGTTCCCTGATATGGTTCGTACATTTCAGTCTGTTGTTGGAAAAGAAGTGGCTCAGCAGACGACTGACAGAGGGATTCATATTACAGCTATGTGTGCGTGTGTCGGAGGTGGTTCAAATGCAATCGGTTTTTTTGAGCCGTTTATAGACAAAAAAGAACCCCGGCTTATAGCCGCAGAAGCCGGCGGTATAGGACCGGGACGCGGTAATAATGCGGTGCGTATGGGCGGTGATGCTGTCGATGGCATTGTTCAGGGATATAAGAGCCGGTTCCTGCTCGATCCCGATGGACAGGTTTCAACGACACGGTCAATTTCTGCCGGACTTGATTATGCAGGAATCGGCCCGCAGCTTGCAGAACTTGGTGAATCAGGCAGAATAGAGTTTAATGCGGTTACAGACAGTGAAGCACTTAATGCCGTCAGAGTATTTGCACAGAACGAAGGTGTTATGTTTGCACTTGAGAGTGCCCATGCAGGTGCCATGGCGTTGAAAATGGCTCCTGCAATGAAAAAAAATGACGTCATTGTTGTTAATATGTCCGGCAGGGGGGACAAAGATATCTTTATTACAAGTCCTGTATTCCGACCGAAAGAGTGGGAACAGTTTCTTACGGCAGAATTGAACCGTTTGCATTCAGGAACTGATATTCACTATGCGCAGTCAATGGCTGCGGGGAGTAACAGATGAGCAGAATTCTTATGGCGCATCAGGTAGCCGGATATCCTGACGACGAAACAGCGCTTGCTGTGGGTAACGCTCTTATTATGGGTGGTGCAAAAATTATAGAGGTTCAACTTGCGTTCAGCGATCCGAGTGCGGACGGTGTTGCGATTCAAACCGCGTGCTCGGAAGTACTTGGCAGAGGGTATACAGTCCGGAATGGCTTTGCATACATCCGTCAGCTGCATGAAATACATCCTGAGGTACAGCTTTTTCTTATGACATATGCATCTCTTGCATATCGTCCCGGAATTGAAAACTTTGTACGGACTGCACGTGATGCAGGTATTACCGGATTTATTATTCCGGATTTGCCGTTTGACTGTGACGAGGGTCTGGGAGAAGCATGCCGGAAATATAATTTGTATCAAATACCAGTTGCC
>JALNVF010000240.1 GCA_023231445.1 Treponema sp.
ACGACAGTACGTCCCATAACCCCGGGCCCTACAAGACCAAGAACTTTTGAATTTTTCTTTGCAAGATATTTCGCACCAACTCCCGGAATGGCTCCTGTCCGGTAACTGCTTATAAGATTTGCAGACATAAAGGCAACAGGTGCTCCGGTATCTTTATTGCTCAGCGTAAGCATGAGAATAGAGCGCGGTAATCCACGGTCCTTATTTTCAGTATTTGAACCGTACCATTTAACGCCGGCCATATTGAACTTTCCGCCGAGATATGCAGGCATAGCCATAAAACGCCTGTCCCGTCCGTTCTTCGGCATACCGGGGAATTCCGGATTGTCAGGGAATGAAACCATAGCCCCGTGAGAGTTGTGATTTTTGCCGCTCATCATATAATCGCCATCGTTAATAAGCTTTATCACTTCTTCCATTGTTTCCACACAGGCAGGCATATCCATAACGCCCGCTTTTATCATGTCTTCTTCACTCAGATATAAAAAATCAATTTTTGTGCTGTCCATATAATTTCTCCTGTAGATCATTTCACTTCAAACGGATCTTTCCCATTCAATGTTAATATAGGTTTGTATAAATCGGGACGTCTGTCCCGGAATATCCCCCATGCCCGCCGTGCAAGCGCAATCCGGTCAAGATCAAAAGAGGCCGTTATAAAACCTTCCGTTTCCCGGTCCATCTCCGCGGCGAGCTGCCCGTGTTCATCTGCAATAAACGAAGAACCGTAGAACGTAATGTGATAATCCTCGCACGTTTCCGTCCCTGTTCTGTTCGATGCAATCACCGGCATAAGGTTCGCTCCTGCATGCCCCTGCATAACCGTTCTCCAGTGAGGCATAGAGTCGAATGTGTTTTCATCTTCATCAGGTTCCGACCCGATTGCTGTCGGATAAAAAAGAAGTTCAGCACCTCGCAGTGCCAGAACCCGTGCAGCTTCAGGATACCACTGGTCCCAGCAGATACCGCACCCGATCGCCGCATATTTTGTTTTCCATACTTTAAAACCGGTATCGCCGATATTAAAGTAGAACTTCTCGCTGTATCCCGCTCCGTCAGGAATATGGCTCTTCCGGTATATACCAAGGATTGAACCGTCGGCATCAATAACGGCAAGACTGTTGTACCGGGCCTGATTGTCCTTTTCAAAAAAACTGACAGGCAGTACCACATCAAGTTCTTTTGCCACCTGCTGAAAATGCTTAACGGCAGGATCCTCTTCAAACGTCTTTGCAAGCAGAATGTTTTGATCAAGCATCTTTTCGCAGAAATAGTCAGTCTGGAAAAGTTCCTGAATTAAAATAATATTCGCCCCTGCGGCGGCCGCTTTCCGTACTAACGCTTCCGCCGCGGCTATGTTTTTCCCCCGGTCATATCCCCTGCTTTTCATCTGTGTTGCAGCTACTGTAACCATTCTCATTTTATTTCCTCATAATTAATTGATACATTCCGCCGCTTGTGCAAATTTAAGCCTTGCACCCTCACACAGTATCTTTACGGAATCCTCAAGCGGCAGAGCCGAACTGTTAAGCATAAGATCACGGTATTTCAGAGATTCGAATTTTTCACCCGTATATTCCCCGTAGTATTTTTCACGTGCCGCATCCACTTTGTCAATATAGACTTCCGCAGCTTCCGGTGTAAGCCCGAGCGTCCTGAGGCAGTTGTTAAAACGGGACGTATACGGAGCATATATGAATACGCTGTACACGTTCTGCATCCCGGCTTCGTGCAGAATATAGTCAGAACAGCGTCCTATAATGACACAGTCATGTCCGTTCGCCAGATTCAGAATTACTTTTTTTTCAACTTCAAAAAGCCTTCTCTGTTTCGACTGCAGCCCGTTACCTAACGGAAACATCATCCTTCCGTAGTTACTGAGCATTCGTTCGTCAAAATCGGAAAGAGTATCAACAGGTTCACCCATTTCATCTGCAGCCTTTTCGATTATATCACGGTCAAAATACTCAAACCCCATTGTTTCAGCAACGACTTTTCCTATCGGTCTTCCCAGGCTCCCGAACTGTCTTGTAATTGTTATAACCTTTGTACTCATATATGTCTCCGTTATTAAACTGTATCAGTTATCCATATGCTTTTTATACTGAGGAGAACTGCATTTATACGCCGCCGCATCAGCTTCTATTTTAGATTTATCCCAGGAAAGGTTATTTACAAACTGATTCGTGTAATAATCGTCAGCCGTATACTGCTTCGAAATGGCGCCCGCTTTGAGCAGATTATCTGCTGCGTTCTGACATAATTTCAAATCGAACTTACCAATGCCGGCTGCAATAGTAGTTTTCTGATTTTCGGGAGATATACCAAAAATCTGTTCCACGTCACCCACCGCAGCACCGTGAGCTCCTTCCCACTCGATTTTAAGATTCGGACAATGCAGGAGCGTCAGGTCCGCCGCAGCGTCGACGTTCAGGTAACAGAAATACATCGACTTCGTAAATGCATTAACAAAATGCTGTACAAGACCGGGGTTCGATTTTATAAGCGCTTCGCTCGTGCAAAGTGAATTGGAAACCTGAGGAGCTACTTCATTACCGTCAAGATATCCGAAGTCGTATCCCTGTCCTACAAGCTGGCAGTATTCACTGAGCCATGTTGCAAGCGCCGCCGCCGATCCGGAAGCAGTAGCCTCATACGAACCGTTGCCGTACGTCATGAATTTTACATCGCTCAACTTCAGACCAGCCCCGCTGAAAACAGGAGCCATTATAGCAGTCCATGCATCAGCTCCCAGAGCGACTGTCTTTCCCTTCAAATCCGCAAAAGTAGTGATCCCTGCTTTTTTATTCGTCGCAAGACCGAATATCTGGATTGAATCGTAATTACAGACAGCCTTCACCCCTGTAATTCCTGCATCCACACATGACCACATGACTCCGGGAGACGGATATCCGAACTGAGCCTGGCCGGAAGCGATCATTTTCATATCGTCCGTTCCCGTCTGTTCGATCAAGGTAAGGTCGATTCCTTCATCCTTAAAATAGCCGAGCGCCATACCTGCATAGATTGCGAGGTAATCGTATGATTCAAGGGGCGTTGGTGAAATAAACGTAACCTTATCAGGACCTGCCGCCGGAGCGGATGATGAATCTGCAGCAGCAGTTTTTCTGCTGCATCCGAAGAATCCGGAAATGCTGAGTACAGCTGCCGCAAAAGTGCAGACTGACAGCGCTCTGTTTGTTTTTTTC
>JALNVF010000241.1 GCA_023231445.1 Treponema sp.
CGCACTTGTTCACTGTATACCGGAACTGCTTATGCCGGTCTTTATCTGTGTTCTTTATTTTAAAGGAATATTTGACCTGTTTGAAGTTGCGGCTTTCGCCGTCCTGTATGCGTTTTTTCTTACGACTGCAGTCCGCCGGGATTTTTCGTTCAAAGAATCATGTACTGTAATTGCGGACAGTGTGCCTGTATCGGGAGGCGTTCTGTTTATACTCGGCGCGGCATCTGGTATTTCGTATTTTATGCTCGATGCAAATATTCCGGCCCTGCTTACCGGATTCATAACGAGCTACGTGTCGAACCGGTATGTGTTCCTTATCCTCATGAATATTGTGCTGCTTGCTGTCGGATGTCTTATGGATATGTTTTCCGCAATACTGATTGTTTCTCCCCTGCTGCTTCCGCTTGCTGAATCGTTCGGAGTACCGGCTGTTCAGGCAGCGGTAATATTCCTTATGAACCTTTCAATCGGTTTCCTTACACCACCCGTAGGCATGGACCTGTTCATTGCATCATATACGTTTGAAAAGCCGATGCCTAAGGTGATAAAAGGTATATTACCGTTCCTCACCGTTCAGTTTGCAGTACTCATGCTCATTACCTACGTACCGTGGTTTACGACTGTGCTTGTAAAATAGTGAAATACTGTTATTTTTCGCTCTGCTCTTCTGCAAGATTCTCCTGGATGAATTTCAGCTTCAGATCTTTGAGTTTCTGCGACATCGATACCTTATAAATGTGCGGATTAAGGATGCGCTTATAGGATTCATCGAAAGAGGCAAGCTGTTTCTGCATTGTTTCGCGGCTCAGATGCAGTTGTTCCGAATCAGGAAGACGTGGCTGCATTCTTTTACCTTCGGACAGCCGCTGTTTCAGAAGCGGTTCGATGCGGGTTGCTTCAAAAGCGAACTGCCGGTAGTCGATCATAGGGTGGTAATAATGATATTCTCGGCCCGGTTCGATTTTTTCGTCTTCCAGGGTAAGAATATCCGCAGCAGCCATGTCGTTCCCGTCATACAGCCGGTAAACGTTTTTGATTCCCGGGTTTGTCATTTTCGCCGGATTGTCCGAGAATTTCATGGCGGGGACCATTTTGTCGGTACCTTTGTCGTGGCGTGCTGCAAGTTTATACACACCGGTAAACGATGCTTCCGTTCCGCCGGTAACCATGTGTGTTCCCACACCCCAGCTGTCTATCGGAACTTTCTGTGCGACAAGCGTACTGATGATGTCTTCTGTCAGTTCATTTGATACGGAAATCTTAGCCTGAGGGAAACCTGCCTTATCAAGTTCCTTCCGTACTTCCGTTGTAAGATACGAGATGTCTCCCGAATCGAGCCGTACGCCGAAGTTGTATCCCTTCGCAACGAGTTCGCTTCCTGCAACTATGGCATTTTTTATTCCGGATTTGAGCGTGTCGTAGGTGTCGATAAGAAATACGGAGTTCTGGGGATAAATTTTTGCATATGCGCGGAATGCATCAAGCTCAGAGGGAAACGACATAATCCATGAATGTGCCATAGTACCCATGACCGGTATGCCGTACAGTTTTCCGGCCAGTGTGTTTGAAGTACCGGCTGCGCCGCCTATGTATGCCGCACGCGATGCGCTCATTGCACCGTCGGGGCCCTGAGCGCGCCGGAGTCCGAACTCCATGATACCGCCCTTATTGCTGGCAAGCCATACCCTCGCAGTTTTCGTCGCGATGAGGCTCTGGAAGTTTATGTGATTCAGTATAAGTCCTTCGACAATCTGGGCCTCTATAAGATTTGCGTGAATCCGTACAAGCGGTTCCTGCGGAAAAATAACAGTGCCTTCGTCCATTGTGTACAGGTCGCCTCTGAACCGGAAATCCTTCAGATAGTCGAGGAATCCCTGTTCGAATATTTTCTGTGAAGCAAGATAGTCGATGTCCTGTTTACTGAAATGAAATGCCGTTATTGCATCAAGCAGCGTTTCATTGCCTGCAAGGACGGAAAATCCTCCGTTAAAGGGATTTCTGCGGAAGAACATGTCGAATACGACTTTCTGGTTCATGTCTTCTTTCCAGTATCCCTGAGCCATAGTCAGTTCGTAGAAGTCTGTAAAAAGAGCGCTCGTTATGCAGCTGTTTTCAACAGGTCCGTTTGCATTTTCAGGTTGTGCCATAAATAAATACCTCTTAGTAAGATGATTGAAAAAAAGGGAGGTTTTTCGAGCCTGCATCCGGTATCCGTTTGCAGCCTGCATTTCCCTGAGACAGTAAGATTGTAGCTTTTTTACGCTGTTTAGTCAAAATACGTAACAAACTTCAGCTCATACCTGCAGTTCGTGCATCCCGTAAAAAACTCCTTTTTGCTGCATCAGACCGCCGTATGTTCCGTATTCTTCGATGCCGCCTCCGCCTATAACGGCTATATGGTCCGCGTTCCTTATTGTCGAAAGGCGGTGTGCGACAATCAGTGTCGTACGTCCGTGTATTAAATTCTGCAGCGCATCCTGTATTTTTTTTTCGCTTACCGAATCAAGCGCGCTGGTAGCCTCATCCAGAATAAGAATGGACGGATCTCTGATGAACGCACGCGCTATGCTGATCCGCTGTTTCTGCCCGCCGCTCAGATTGTTTCCGTGTTCGCTTACCATTGTATTGAGACCGTCAGGCATGCCTGCAATAACATCCTCCAGGTTCGCCGCTTTGATGACCTGCTCAAGTCGGTCGTCGCTTATGTCGTCTTTACCATAGGTGATGTTTTCACGGATTGTACCGGTAAAAAGAATAGACTGCTGGGGGACGACCGAAAGATGTGTGCGGTACGACTTCATGCTTATAGACCTAAGATCGTGTCCGTCGATCAGTACCTGTCCGGCATCCGGTTTCAGAAAACCGATCACAAGATTCAGAATGGTTGATTTACCCGCACCCGATCCACCGACAAAAGCGACCGTGCTTCCATTTTGTATATCAAGATTGATTTTGCTGAGCACGGGGACAACGCTGCCCGGATATGCAAAACTGATATTTTTAAGTTCAATATGTCCGTCGACTTTCTCAAGTTTCGTTTTCCTGTCGCTGTCTTCAATATCGCCGCTCAGCAGAATATCTCCGACAGAATCCACCGATTCGAGTCCCTTGGTGATTACGGGAAGAAGGCCGATTACCGCGGATATCTGTCCGACAATCGTTGTAAAGTAGCTCTGGTACATAACG
>JALNVF010000242.1 GCA_023231445.1 Treponema sp.
GCGTCGAATTCCTCCGTTGTAAGCGGAAAGGCCGGTTTTTCCTGCACGACATACCGTGTATCGCACTGTTCTATAAGTACTGATGCGTTAATCGCATCGGTATTCTGTTCCTGAATGACGAACGATTCTGCGAACTTCTGTTTGCTTTCACTGTCGTCCCCCGAAATTGCAGCGTACGGCGGCAGCTGTATGCACTCACTGTCCGTCGGGACTTCGTCTGCCTTTCCCGTATACCAGCAGGTGCCGCGTACGTCCCGTATCTGCCTGACGGGAATGCCTGCAGCCAGTTTGTCCGCGACCTCGATCATGCTGTGCTCACCCATGCCGTACATGAGCAGGTCGGCTTTGCTGTCAAGGAGAACCGAGCGGCGTACTTTGTTTGACCAGTAGTCGTAATGGGTCATGCGGCGCAGGCTTGCTTCAATGCCGCCTATAATAACGGCCATGCCCTTATATGCTTCCCGTATTTTTGCAGTATATGCAATGAGTGCTCTGTCCGGCCGGTGTCCTGCCTCCCCGCCGTGTGCGTAGGCGTCTTCCGAGCGGGGTTTGTTGTTCGCCGTGTAGTTCGAGACCATCGAATCCATTGCGCCTGCGCTCACAAGGAATGCGAGCCGGGGGCGTCCGAGAACAGTAAAAGAAGCTGCTTTGGAAACATCCGGCTGGGCGATGATTCCCACTTTGTACCCGTGAGATTCAAGGAGCCTGCCGAGCAGAGCTGCAGCAAACGACGGGTGGTCGACATATGCGTCGCCGGAAACAAATATAAAATCACATTCATCCCAGCCCCGTGCATCCATATCAGCCCGCGAAACAGGGAGAAACAACATACGCGTATCATTCATGCGTACAGCATACCAGATTTTCCGGATAATGACTGCATCAGAATTGTGTGCTATACTGTTTCGAATTATACAATTTCCGACAATATAACGTAGACACTGGGACAAGAAGAGTGATATGACTCAATAACAGGAAGAATGTCCCGTTTGACAAAAAAATACAGAAGGTTGACACCTTCGATGCAGAAAAAATATTTTAAACTTAGTTGTATTGGAGCAGGAAATGAAAACAGGTACAGGCAGTAAATTTACTCTTTTTTGCATATTTTCATATTTAATAACCTGGATTGTATGGTTAACTCTTTTTTTCCTTGTTAACTTACATATAATCACATCTCACAGTTCTCTTTTTACATTCTTGATTGTGTCAGGCGTTTTCGGTCCGCCGCTTGCCTCTTACATAAGTACGTCAGTCATTGAAGGAAAAGATGGTATAAGAAGACTTAATGAAATTATATTTAATTTTAATATAAAACGGATATGGTTTATTATACCCGTATTAATTGCTTTCATCACATTAACGATAATCAGCAATTTTCTTATCCCGCTTTTTGATTCTGATTTTGTTCCCCGGCATTTTATCAATCCGTGGTATGGAGTTTTTCCGCTGTTTATCATGATGATTTTCGGTGGCGGACTTGAAGAACTCGGCTGGAGAGCGACAGCATTACCGGAACTTGAAAAAAAGTTCAGCCCCATTCTGTCGAGCATTGTAATATGGATAGTTTGGGCTTTTTGGCATTTACCGCTTTTTTTTATTAAAGGTATAAATCAGTATCATAAAAGTATTGCTGTTTTCTTTCTCGGGGTATTGGGTATAACGTTAATACTAACCTGGCTTTTTAATAGAACGAAAAGTATTGCTGTCTGTGTAATATTTCACGCTTCAATAAACACAATCGGCAATATGGGATTTGTTGTAATGCTTGTTGATGAAAATAATATCTGTGCAGGAATAGTATCCACGTCGATATTAATAATTACCGGTATCATACTGAATGTTATTGATCTTAGAAAAGACCGTAACCTGATAATCGTACAGGGAGACAAATATTGAAGAAAATATTTTAAAGAGTATAAGAGATAAAAATGTACAAGTGTCTAGGATATGTGTTATATTTATTCATGTCTGTAATTTCTTATGTGATACCGTTTTGTGTAGTGACTAAACTATATCACGGATCACAGACTTTAAATCTCTTATTTTATTCTGGACACTAGTATGAAAATATTATTATTTTGTCTGAAAGGTTTTGAAACAATGGAATTCAGCCCGTTTATTGATACTGCGGGCTGGGCACGAAATGATTACCAGTATGATCTGGAAGTGAAGACATGCGGTTTTACAAAAACAGTAACAAGTACTTTTAATGTGCAGGTTGTTATGGACTATGTTTTTCATGAAATTAATCCTGATGACTATGATGCACTTGCAATACCCGGAGGGTTTGAAGAATATGGTTTTTATCAGGAAGCGTATGATGAAAGATTTTCAGATCTTATAAGAAAATTCAACGAAAGCGGAAAGCCCATTGCAAGTATTTGTGCTGGAGCCTTACCTGTCGGAAAAAGTGGTGTTCTACGGGGACGTAAAGCAACAACATATCATCTGAGAGACGGATACCGGCAGAAGGAATTGGCAGAAATGGGAGTTGATGTTATTAATAAACCGGTAGTGATTGATAAAAACATCATTACCTCATGGTGTCCGCAAACAGCTGTATCTGTTGCATTTGAGTTGATGAAAATGATGCTTGGTACGGAAAAAACTAAGGTAATTATGAATGCAATGGGATATGGAAATATACTATAGCAGAGAAGAATGTGATGCATCAAATCGATAAGATATATAAGATACTGTCATAATAACAGTGTCTGCGTTGATGTATAAAGTGTAAATGAATCCGCTGTGTTGGTATGTCAGGAGAATGAAATGAAGGCAGGTGTAAAAATGATTATGACAGGCGTCGCTGTTGTACTCTTTTCAGCATTGGTTTTAGTGATTTTATGTAGTGTAAAGTTTCATTATGAAACCTCAAAAATGAGTCCGGTTGTTACAAAACAAATCGCAGAAAATGTTTTCGTTGTGAAAGATGATTTTGTAAATATGTATTTGATAAAGAATCAGGATACATATATAGCTGTTGATGCTGGTATACATATAAAAAAGATCAGAGAAGAACTGGCAGAAATGAACATAAGCCCGGAAAATGTACAGGCTGTTTTCCTGACGCATGCCCATTCCGATCATACAGGTGGGCTCCCTTTGTTTACGAATGCAGAAGTATATCTTTCGAAAAAAGAAAAGTTCCGCCCGAATAAAAAGATTAACACACTTGATGA
>JALNVF010000243.1 GCA_023231445.1 Treponema sp.
CGTCGGGAGTACCGTCGTACAGCCGGTACCTTACTTTTTTATTAATATTGTCAACCGGCCCGTCCTGTTCCACCCCTCCCATATAATACAGGGCATTCTCTTTCGAATCTCCACAAAGTGAACTGAATTTTACAGTACTGAAAGTATTATCAGTGTATACCGCATTAAAATAATAGAATAAGTATCTGTTTTTATAAAATTTCTGAGGCAGCCAGTATGGACCTGTGTTTTCCGGGAGACTTTTTTCCTGATATGTTCTCACAGGCAGCTTAAAAAGTATTAGATCATCTGCTTCCAGCGAATAAGCATAATAATATATACCATTCCGATTATCATTTTTTTCACGGTAAGTCCGCACATTTTCTTTCTGGCAGCCGAATTCATAATATCCGTAAGGATCATTTGTATTTCTTGAAGGCCCCTGCGGTTCATTTGAAAGCGGCAGATATTTCAGTACTCCTGTCAGAACAAAAGTGCTGCAATCCAAATCATAGGAAGGTACTACAAGATCCGGTGTTTCCTTATATTCACCGAGCCAGAGAAAAAATTTCAATGGAGTTTTCTTATCGGAGAACTGTATACCCAGAAACTGCCCCTGATCTATAACTCTGAATTTTCCATTGAAGTTGCTGCGGTCTGTATCGCAGTTCTGTACAAATTCCCGCAGGCCGGTGTATTCGTCTGCCTGCCAGTCCTGCCACTCCGAAAAACCGGTAAACCATGCACAATTTTTCCACGTTCCGGTCCAAACAGGAAGGTGAGGCGTAATCTGTCCCATTTTTTTAACATCCTCATCTTCCCAGCAGCGGTCAGGACATCCCGTAAACAGAATCAGAACCGCACACAGCCCGCACAGCAGTATCAGTCTTCCTCTCATATGATGCCGCCTTTATTTTTTTACCAGGTTGTATGATGCAAGATTGTAAAACGGCGTATACGTCTCCCAGCCGCCGTCAATGCCGTTACCGTCCAGAATTTTCATTTCGGGCCAGGTAAATATCCACCACCCCTTTTCATCATAGGCAACAACGTTACGGTAATGAAATCCGCCTTCCCAGTCGTTGTCTTTTACAGCCCTCAGACTTATTCCCGGCAGATTGCTGTTTATACATTCTTTCGGAACAGTAAGAGTCCATGAAAGTCTGTACCTGGAAAAAATTATTATGGCATTATCAAGATCTGCGGGAAAGACAGCCATACCGTTTCCGATAGAAACAGGATTCATATAATCAGTCATAATTGATTTTTTCTTGTCATGCGAAAGTCCCTTCCAAGTTCTTGCGTCAATATTGTTTCCCGCAAGAAAATCAAGGATAAAACCGGCAGCAGTAAAACCACACGGACCATAGGTTCTCGGGGCAGATTTTTTCCCAATTCCGTCACGATGAGCTTCTATAAATGCATTTGCAATTCTTCCTGAGTCCACACTCTTTCTGGGAGATTTCCGCTTCCCCCTGAACGTAAAATTGTTCAGATTTCCTTTGTTCGCTTTAGCCATACTCCACAGAGCATTCATGTCTTCTGTATATGAAGCGTTTTCCTGCAATATAGTCGTTTTTTCCTGTTCCGAAAGCATATCGGGATATGCAGCCACAGCCTCGTCTGCATTCATTACATGAGCCAGATCTGTTATAACATCCCCCGTTCCGGGATCTATAATTTTTTCTGCTGTTATATTTCCTCCGCGGGATACTGACACTGCCGCCACCGCATATGACGGATAATCGTTGTCGACAATTCTCGGTATATCGTTTCTGGCCAGTGCACCTGATGCATACAGTTCGTTCAGGCTGTCCATATACCCGTCCATAGGAAATATTCTTGCAACAGGACAGCCATATTTTTCCTTTGCATTTCCGGCAACAGCCCCGATAACCTTCCCGCCGGACACTACACGGAATTCATAATACCTGATCTCTCCTGACGCATCGTATATTGCGATAGGAATCTGCCATAACTCTGCATCTTCCGGGAAATCTCCGTCAGCGGTATAATCTTCAAGCGTCATTTCCGCAAATTCACGGGAAAGCTGCCAGTCAACAATTCCATCATCAGAACGGCTCATTAACGCATTCAAATCTTCTTCAGATGTAAGGAGCTCCGTTTCTTTTTCTATACTTGTATCAGTATATGTGTTCTTTTCCGGAGTTCCGTTGCTGCACGAACAGACAGCGCAGCAGGCCGTAATAAGACCCGGCGCCAGAAAAAAGGCATTCACTTTTTTGTTCATAAATCCTCTCTTAAAACTTTATAGGTTCTTTAATAATAATAAGAGATGCATACTGATTTGTAAACAATTTTAATACGATTTCCACCAAAGTATACTCAAAAGAACCGGAGTTACTCTAAGGTACAACAAAAAAGTAACTTTTACTGTGCTTCTTTGTACTGTTTTCTCAGTTTCCGTCTGCAGTAAACGAATGCCGGAATAAGAAAGCAGTCGGCAAGCAGCCATGCAAACGGAGACGCAAGCCCCGCACTTATAAAACCGAATCGCGGTACCATGAAAATTCCCATCAGAGAGCGCGCAATCATTTCGAACACACCGGAGAAAACCGCAAAACGGCTGAATCCCATGCCCTGAATCATAAACCGGACAATATTGACAACGGCAAGGGGAACATAAAACGCACCGTTTTCCAGCAGAAATATCCATGCACTTCTGATAATGGCAGTCTCAGACTTATCCATAAACAACATAACAAGATATTTCCCAAAAAAAAGATATACGATAAACGCAGCAACGGAATATGCCGATGCAAGAATCATACTGTCCCGGACTCCCGCACCGAGCCTGTCGATTCTGCCGGCACCCGTATTCTGACCGCCATATGTCGCCATCGTAGTTCCCAGCGCATCAAATACCGTACAGAAGAACTGACTTACTTTTCCCGCAGCGGTACATGCGGCTACGGCGTCCGAACCAAGTACGTTCACAGACGATTGCAGAATCACACTGCCGACAGCGGTAATCGAATACTGGAGCCCCATCGGAACTCCGACCCCGCAGAGAATGCTGCAATGGTGCAGATTAAATTTCCGCTCATCCCAATGAGGACGGATAATATCGAATTTCTTATACATATAGATGAGACAGGCAAATCCGGACACTCCCTGCGAAACGAC
>JALNVF010000244.1 GCA_023231445.1 Treponema sp.
CGACCGGAAATGTTTTTCATTCATCGGGGATTCAACGTTTTTCGCATCCGGAATCACCGGCGTCGTAAACGCTGTTTATAATCAGGCGCACATCACCCTGTGTATTCTTGACAATTCCACAACGGCAATGACAGGCCATCAGCCGCATCCGGGAACAGGTGTCACCATGATGGGTGATATCGTTAATAAAATCAGCATTGAAAAAATACTGACCGCCATCGGCGTAAATCCCGTACTGACGGTAGATCCGTTCAATCTGACGGAATCCGTTGACGCGGTAAAAAAGGCAGCAGCTTCGGAAGGTGTGAGCGCCGTTATTTTTAAATCACCGTGTATTGGCATTGCACAGAAAGCCGGATACGCGGCGCAGCCGGGACAAACGGTAGATAAAACAGAATGTATCGGATGCAGAAAATGTATAAATGAACTCGGCTGTCCGGCTCTTGTATTCAAGCCATCAGAAGGGAAAAAAGGTACGGCATATGTTGAACCCTCACTCTGTACGGGATGCAGACTGTGTTCGCAGATTTGTCCGGTACATGCAATTTCAACGGAAAAAGACGGAGGGGCAGCATGAGTGAAACAGCAGAAAAATCAATTCTGATATGCGGAGTCGGCGGACAGGGAACGGTACTCGCAGCAAAGCTCATAGCGCAGGCAGCTCTTTCAAAAGGCATGCATGTCCGCTCGGCAGAAACAATCGGGATGGCGCAGCGGGGCGGTTCTGTTGTAAGCCACGTACGTCTTGGCAGCAATGCACACTCACCGCTCATTCCGCACGGAGCGGCTGACGTTCTGATAGCGTTCGAGCCGTGCGAAGCGGTACGCAACATCGCGTACCTTAAAGAAGGCGGCGTTATTGCTGTAAGCAGCAAGGCCGTACAGCCGGTAACAGCTTCACTTTCGGGAAAATCTTTTAACGCAGAAAGCATGACAGCATTTCTGAGAACGCACGCATCACGCGTTATGGTACTCGATACCGACGCACTCTGCGCACAGCTCGGCTCGGAAAAAGCCGCTAATACACTGCTCCTCGGTGCGGCGGTTTCAAGCAGTATGCTCGGCGTTACGATGGACGATCTTAAAACCGCACTCAGAGTTCTTGTAAAACCCGATTTCGTGGAATTAAATGAAAAAGCACTTGCGCTCGGTGCAAAGGCCGCAAACTAATTTTTAAGGAAGCATAAAATGCAGATGACAGAAACACAACTTACACAGATAAAGGCACAGCTCAAACGAGTGCTGCAGGTACCGGACGGATTCTACACAAAGAAATTTGATGGAATCGACATAGATTCCATCAAAACACAGGCAGACTTTGAAAAACTGCCGTTCAGCTCAAAAGAAGATCTTCGTTCAGCCTATCCCCTCGGACTGGCCGCCGTCCCTGAAGAAAAGATCGTACGTATACATTCATCGTCGGGAACAACGGGCACACCGGTTATAATTCCGTACACGCAGAAAGACGTAGACGACTGGGCGACCATGTTTGCCCGCTGCTACACGACAGCAGGTATGACAAACCGCGACCGCATCCAGATTACACCCGGATACGGACTATGGACCGCCGGCATCGGTTTCCAGCTCGGTGCGGAAAAAATGGGGGCCATGGCCATTCCTATGGGACCAGGCAATACCGACAAACAGATACAAATGATGATAGACCTCAAATCGACCGTACTGGGCGCTACCTCATCATACGCACTGCTTCTTGCAGAGGAAATTGAAAGGCGCGGACTCCGCGACAAAATATGCCTCAGAAAGGGAATCATCGGTTCAGAACGCTGGGGCGATAAAATGCGCCAGCGCATAAAAAATGTATTCAACATTGAACTGTTCGATATTTACGGTCTTACCGAAGTGTACGGACCGGGAATCGGAATCAACTGTCCGGGAGGAGACGGTATCCATATCTGGGACGATTTTATTTACTGTGAAATCCTTGATCCGCAGACAGGCATTCCGGTTCCCGACGGCGAACTCGGCGAAATATGCCTTACAACACTTGTAAAAGAAGGAGCCCCACTTTTCCGGTTCCGTACACACGATCTTGCACGCTTTATTCCGGGACAATGCCCGCACTGCAGCGCAAAATATCCGAGAATAAGTGCAATTATGGGCCGCTCGGACGATATGGTAAAAGTAAAAGGCTGTATACTGTTCCCTAGTACTATAGAAGAAGTTATAAAAGACGTTCCCGGTACATCAAGCGAATACCGTGCAGAAATAGAACATACAGACGGCCGTGACCAGATGACCGTTTCCGTCGAAGTTGAAAACGGCGTAGACCGCGCAGAAGCTGCAATTACCCTCGCCTATCACTTTAAGGAGCGCACAAACATGACTCCGCTTATAAAAGTAGTAGGTATAGGTGATCTTCCCCGCAGCGAAAAGAAAACAAAAAGAATTATAGACCACAGGTTTGAAAACAAATAATTTCAGAACCGTACAGGATGTCCTGTTGCGTGCTGAGAATGGGAGCACTTAAAGTGCTCCCCAAAAAAACATTCGCTTCAACACAAAATTACATGGACGTAATTTTGTGTTGCGTCCGCTTCGGTATGAAAATTATGAAATCAGACTGGTTTCACACTGAAACCTGACTGGTTTCATGATGAAAACAGACTGGTTTCACGTTGAAATCAGTCTGTTTTACCAGAAAATATCCCGGACATTCAGGATATATCTCCTGTTGATACACGGAATATCTCTGTTCTTCTGAAATAATATCTCCAAGCTTCAGGCGCACAGAACGCAAGTATTACGCATCAGTTGTCTTCCAATGCAGAACTGATGGGCACAGATCCCAGATGAAGTACATGGCTGTAGTATTTCGTATACGTCGTATCGCGGCCTACTGCGACGGCAAACAGATCAATATACCAGACCTTTTTATCATCATCTGAAAACGACGACGAATAATTTACGTCGGCATCTCCCTCTTTTGGTACCTTTGAATAATCCGGATCAGAAATTGTACGTCCGAAATCAAATGTATATTTATCAGAGATGTTCCTGCGGGGAATTAAGGCGGCTGCAGTAGATAAACTGTCCGTATTTCCATCCCAACCGATTATTATTTTTGCTGTATATTTACCATCCTGA
>JALNVF010000245.1 GCA_023231445.1 Treponema sp.
ATAATTCCCAGTACCATCATACCAATACCTCCAAAATTAAATCTTCCATAACCGGGAAAGCCGTTACAATAACGTACCAGTGATCCAAACATAATGACCTCCATTCATCAAAAACTACTAATATAGTAGGTAATGACTATAGATAATATAATTCATACTATATCAGTAGTCAAATAAAAAAGACTCGAAAATTATACTTTATGGCCGGCAACTATTATTGACGATAAAAGAACTACGACTTATAGTCAGATTATGCAGTATGCCGCACTTAACGGCGTGGTACTGTGTTTTTTGAGGTAAAAATATTTATGCAGAAAAAAATAGTTGTTCCGCTTCTTTCGGGACTGGCTGCTGCTTCCATCTGGGGAGGCATGTATGTCGTGAGTAAGATTGTACTGAATGTAATTCCTCCGTTTACGCTGTTAACCATGCGTCTTGTTCTGGGGTTTGCCGTGCTCTGGCTGGTTGTTATGATGCGTCCGGCAGGGATAAAAAAAATGAGTGCGGGTGCGTTCCGCCGGATTTTCGGTACGGGCTTGATGGGGTACGGCATTTCTCTTGGGTTTCAGTTTGTTGGTACGAAGCTTTCGACTGCGGTGAACGGCGCGCTTGTTACATCGGCAACTCCTGCCCTGGTACTGCCGTTTGCCTGTATCCTGCTTAAGGAACGGATTACGCCGCGGAAGCTTGCCGCTGTTCTTGTTGCCAGTCTTGGTGTTGTTGCGGTGATTGATCCGCGTACTGCTGATTTGTCGTCGTCTCTGTTTCTGGGAAATATGAGTCTGCTCGGTGCTGCTGTTACCTGGGCGCTGTATTCTGTGCTTGTCAGCAAAAATGTTCAGGGACAGGACTTACTCCAGTCAAGTGCGGTTATGTTTCTGGGCGGATTACCGGCGACTGTTCCTGCGGGAATGTGGGAACTTTCTACACAGGGGATGGGAACAGTCACGCCCGGAATTATCGGTGGAGTACTTTTTCTGGGAATTGTTGCTACAGCGGTTGCGATGTTTTTGTGGAATTATGCTTTTGCGCGGCTGCCGGCATCATCGGCGTCCCTTACCTTTTTTGCACAACCTGCCGTTGGTGTTCTGCTGGGCTGGCTGTGCCTGGGCGAAAAAATTACTCCGTTGTTTCTTCTCGGGGGAGGACTTATCGCAGTGGGTATTCTGATTGCGATGCGCAGGTAGAATAGTACTGATTTTTCAAATCTCATCAACAGTACCGCCATATATATGTATTGATATAAATACCGTTTGAATATTTCGGGACATGCTGATTATTTAACAGGACATATTGTAACAAACGATCAGTTAGTGATAGTTGGAATATCTCTTTCTTGTTATTACGACTTCCATATGGGGAAGTCTGTATGTCGTCACGAAAATTGCACTTGCAGAGATCCCTCCGGTAACGATGCTCATGCTGCGGTATATAATTGCGTCTATAGTTTTTGCTCTTCTTCTTGCCGGTACAAAAAGAAAACTCAGTTTTAAAAAAAAATATCGGAAACCTGCTGTTCATAGATATTGTTGGCTATTTTTTAGGGGTTGCCGCTCAGATTGTGGGAACAAAATACGGCGGAGCATCTCTTGCTTCGCTGGTAAATGCACTTAACCCTGTTTTTATTACCCTTTTTGCAGCAGGTTATCTCGAAGAACATGTTGGCCCGGTCCGGATAGTGTCAATTTTTCCAGGCCTTGCAGGCGTATACATTATCATTGCCGGAGCACACGGCGTGGAATTGAAACTTGGGATTGTTTTTTCTATAGCCTCCGTCATTCTGTGGTCATTATCATCTGTTCTGATAAAAAAAGTCTCTGCCGAATATGATTCCCTCGCTGTTTTATCCTGTTCAGCCACTTGTATCGGTTCTTTTAGACGGGCTGCTTCTGGGAGAGAGAATGACAGTTCCTTTCTGGATTGGTGCTGCGCTTATAATTTCAGGTTTGTTCCTTTCAATAGCAGGAAGCCGTAAAAGCAGAAAATAAACGCTGCAGAACTTTTTTATTTGAGTGGAAGGGTTATACTTCTCCTGAAACTGTGCGACCTCCCCATTCGTGCGAGTGTGAATGCTCGCGGGCAATTGTTCTGTCGAAGTCCGCTTCGGGAGAACAGTTCTGTTCTATCTGCTGTGTTGTTTTGTACAGCCGTTTCAGACAGTCTGACTTGTCGGTATCACCGAGTTTTGATTTTTCTATGCTGTCTCCGAGCACGCGGATTGTTTCGTCGTAAATCCTGCAGGGGACGGGGAACGGATGTCCGTCTTTGCCTCCGTGTGCGAACGAATAGCGTGCAGGATCGGTAAAACGGGACGGTGTGCCGTAGACTACTTCGCTTACGAGTGCAAGGGACTGCAGCGTGCGGGGACCGAGCCCCGGTGTGAGCAGGAGTGATTCAAAATCTGAAGGCTGGCTTTCGTATGCTGCGGCTAGTACGCCGCCGAGCCGCTTTAAGTCGACGTCTTCTGCCCGTACATCGTGATGGGTGGGCATGACGCAGTTGCGTGAAGATGCAGTCTCTATACGTTCCGTATCAGGAGGGAGTTCAGGGGCAGACGGTGTATTTGAGGCTGAAAACAGTTCTCCCTGCACCGGAATTTGTGCTGCACCGGGTACTACGATTGACACTGCAGGCGTTATCATGCGGGAGACTTCATGTATGATTCGGTCGGGATTTTCGTGCGTTATATCTACAATTGTGCTGCGCATTGTCCGGGCTTTGCTGTCGGTAAGGTTTAGTATTTTTCCGCGGTTTTCACCGACGACGCCTGTATGCGGTTCTTCAACGAATGAACGAAGGTTTGATGAGCACCAGTGGTAGCGGCGTGCAGTACGTGTTGCACTGTTCATACCCTGCTGTACGACTGCCCAGTCGCCTCCGCTTGTCAGAATGAAATTATGCTGGTACAGCTGGAACCCGTCCTGTACTGCGGTATTGTCTACTTTTGCGCAGAGGCGGCTTGCCCGTACAAGTGAACTGCCGTTGAGTCCCGTTTTTTCCGAAAGGTACATAAGTTCTTCGGGCGTTTTCCGCGAATATTTTCCGCGTCCTCCGCAGATGCATATGCCGAGTTCCTTTGCACGCGGATTAAGTCCCCGTTTCAG
>JALNVF010000246.1 GCA_023231445.1 Treponema sp.
CGATTTCTTCTAAGCATCTTCTTTCGCTTATGTGTCGCCATCTTCTGGCGCTTTCTTTTCTTTCCACAGGGCACGATGGCACTCCTTTCACTTAGATTAGTGTTAGTAATTATCTCTTAAAAACGGTATTACGTCAAGGGTAATAGAAAAAAAACACCTGCCACCTTTTTTTATTCGTTTAAAGAGACCTTTCTTACAGTAAAACATCAAAAAATTTCTGAATTTCATCAGAAACAAGATTCTCTGCGTCTTTTGAACCATCGAAAGGAATTACTATAGATGATGGAATAGTACGCATATAAATATACTGTTTTTTTGCATATGCACGACTGTCTGCCTTTATCTGCATGCGGATATTCTCTCCAGTACAATCATTCCCTGAATGGCAGGAAAACCATTCCCGGTACCCTATCGCTTTCATCCCCGGAGAATCTGCTGTATATCCGTCTTCCATCAAATGACGGACTTCCTGCTCAAGACCGTCTTCAAACATAGTATCCACCCGCTGGTCTATACGCCGATAAAGCATCTCCCTTTCCATACGAAGTATAATCGTACAAAAAAGATACCGTTCCCGAAGACTGTCTTTTTTTCTGAATGAACTCCTGATCTTCCCTGTCGTTTTATATACTTCAAGTGCACGTTGAATACGGTATTTATCATGCACATGTATGACAGCGGCACTTTCCGGATCAATCGACTGAAGTTCTGCATACAGTTTAGCAGGACCTTCTGTTTCCATCCGCTGCCGTATCTCAGCACGCACATTCTTATCAGCTTCAGGCGTTTCGGGCAATCCCAGAAGAAAAGCCCGAATATAAAAACCGGTACCACCGGCAACAACCGGAATTTTTCCGCGGGAATATATTTCAGCACATACGGCATCGGCTCTGTTTACAAAATCTGCAACAGAAAACTGTTCATCAGGGGAACATAGATTGATAAGATGATGCGGTAAAACAGATAACAGTACATCATCAGGTTTTGCTGTTCCGATATTCATACCACGATAAACCTGCATTGAATCGGCACTTATAATTTCTGCATCACCTTTAAAATAAGAAAGACTGCTTTGCGAAAAAAGTGTCCGCAGCAAAGCAGTCTTTCCTGTAGCAGTCGGCGCGAAAAGAACCAGAACAGGAATCTTTCCGCCTTCAATTTTACTGCTGTTCAATCTTGAACGTTACCTTTTTGTCAAAAACCTGACGGGCGGCAAGAGAAACGACTTTCCCGTCATTTTGTTCAATTTCAGGATCTTCGATTTTTGCCATCTGATATGCACGGCGGCTTGCAGCTACCGTAATTTCATAAATATTGTCAGAATATTTTACAAGTTCTTCAAGGGGGAATACCATCAGCGACACCTCTAATATATTTTATCTATTATAGTTAAATCCGGTAGTTATGTAAAGTGTACATTTGTAGTGCTAAAAACAGCAAATACCTGTAACTATGGAAAAACCGGAAAAAAACGAGTATCATACTACTATGCCGCGAAATTATGTCACACAGGGGATTATCTTTTCAATAAAACCACTGGGTGAAAACAACAGTTCAGTAGGATTTATGACAAAAGATAACGGTCTCGTATATGCAACCTTATATGGTGGTCCAAAAAGTAAACTGCGGTCACTCGTCTCTCTGTGGAACAGCGGTACAGCATATCTTTACTGTAAAGACGGAAACGATATCTCAAAAAATGTAAAAGTTACTGATTTTGATGTACAAAATTACCATCTCACGTTCCGGGAGAATCTCTACAAGACATATGCAGCTTCTCTCGCCGCAGAGCTCGTCATTAAAACAAAATGTGCGGGCAGTACTGAAAAATGCTGGTATCTGGTATCCGGTTTCTTTGACGGACTTGAGTTCGCATCCGGCAGACAGTGCGAAACAGGTATGGTACGGTTTCTGTGGCGGTATCTTGATTTACTCGGGATAAGACCGGATAGTTCTCACTGCATTTTGTGCGGCAGAGAATTTTTTACTGGAAATTCAAAAGGAGATAGAGTATTATATAATGCAGTTGAAAATGGATTCACATGCAGTTTCTGCGCAGAACAGGACAAAAGTACGCATTCGTTCATACTAAGCCTTGAAGCTGCATACTACTTATATGCTGTATCAGAACTGTTACCAGCAGCAGTAAGATCGCTGCCGCTCAGCGACGACTCTCTTAGCGAAATCAAACGGCTTGTGTTCTTTCTTGCAGAACAGGCTTCAGGAACAAAATTGAAAACACTTGAAACAGGAACAGGAATATTATGAGACCAACAGATATAATCTTGAAAAAACGAGGAACGTTTATACGCTCTTCAGACGGAAAACAAAATCTTACCGGCAATACCGTATTAACAGAGGATGAGATTAAATTCTTAATAAACGATTATGTTGAAGGCAGGATTCCGGACTATCAGATGTCATCATGGCTTATGGCCGTTTATTTCAACGGTATGACATTTGAAGAAACGGGATGGCTTACCAACGTAATGCTCCACTCAGGAGACGTTATAAATCTATCCGGTTACGAAAAAAGCGGGCTTACAGGACCGTTTGTCGATAAACATTCTACCGGCGGCGTCGGCGATAAAATTTCGCTGCTGCTCGCACCGATTGCGGCATGCTGCGGAATTCAGGTACCGATGATGTCAGGGCGGGCACTCGGTCATACAGGCGGCACACTTGACAAACTTGAATCAATCGAAGGATATAAAGTCAGTCTTACACCCGATACCTTTCGGTCTCTTATTGCAAAGACAGGTTTTGCTATGACAGGTCAGACAAAAGAAATAGTTCCTGCAGACCGGCTGCTCTATGCGCTCAGGGATGTTACCGGTACTGTTGAATCGGTACCTCTGATTACCGCAAGTATTCTCTCAAAAAAAGTTGCAGAAGGTGCCGGTGCCTTCGTATTTGATGTAAAATACGGTTCAGGTGCGTTCATGAAATCCATTCCTGATGCAGAAATGCTTGCATCGTTTCTAGTAAAAACAGCCGCCACGATGGGGAAAAAAGCCTCTGCACTAATCACAAACATGGATACCCCGCTCGGCTGGAAAGTCGGAAACTTTCTTGAAATTGAAGAAAC
>JALNVF010000247.1 GCA_023231445.1 Treponema sp.
ACCGGAGGTTATCATGCACAGGTACAAGTCCTTACTACCAACAGCTCACTCTCTTAGAAAGGTAGCAGATCAGTGCATTTCTTCAAACAGGAAGATCTCATACCAATATTGCTGCTACATTGAATCGTTCTAAGAGTACACTTTTACGTGAAATTCATCGCAACTTTTTTGAAGGTAGATATGATCCCTGTATTACTCATGTCACGGCGATGACCAGACGGAAATCTGCTGAGAAGGTCACAAAACAAAACCCTGAAATATTGCAGACTATACGAAATGAGCTCCGACTGGGGGGTGGTCCACAGAGTCTATAAGCTATCTCTTTTCTGTTGAATTACCTTTACAAAAACATGTTTGCCATACAACGATTTATGACTGGATTTATAAAAACCGCCAAAAGGGAGGAAAACTCCACACGTATCCCCCACGGTATGGCAAACGACGCTGGAAGTCTTCACTGGCAAACGTATTGCACTTATTACTTGAATTCAGCCTTCAAGGTACACTTATATCGATTCTTTTTTTCGTTCAGCACCTGCTCATTTAGAAAATGAATCAACTTTTTATTTTTTGGTGCTTTTCTTCTTTTTTCCTTTCATCCATCCTTACCTTTTTCCTGTCATTTGCTTCTGCGTTTCTGCGCTTCTCATCTGCGGTTTCTAAAATTAATCCTGGAACCTTGCACGGTTTGCCATCTTGGTCTAACGCAACAAATGTCAAATAAGCTGATGCAATATGTTTAATCTCTCTTGTAAAAACATTTTCAGCTTCGACTCTAACGCCAATTTCCATAGAGCTGCTTCCAGTAAGATTGATGCCAGCTCTTAAACTTATTACTTCTCCAATAAAAACAGGATTATGGAAACTTATCCGATCAATAGAAGCCGTTACCACATTGGTTCCTGCATGTTTGAACCCAACAACACTGGCGGCATTATCAATCATTTTCATGATTACCCCACCATGAACGTTCCCGGCATTATTGGCATCAGTTGGCATGGAGATACTGCTCATAAAAACTGCACTGTCTTGAATTCTCTTTTTATCCATTTTATTCTCCTTTGTTTACAGTTAAATTCATTACAATCACCATTGGTCAAAATATCAAGAAATACAGAGACAGCATTCAGCAACCTTTCATCAGTAAGAAAAAGAAGGTGCTCATACTGCCGTGTAAACATGGTTTCCAGCTCCAATGCAGAAAACATCCTGTTTTTCCGGCATCATCATACAAGCAGAGTAACGCCGCGATCCTGAATGTTTACCTCCCTGATCTTCCACCAGCCTCGCCGATTACAGGCAAACGATGGCTCCCGATGCGGCACATCAAAGTGTAATCATACTTATTTGCACAGACAACATCCACTTTTTTTCCCTTGAGAGGACCGCATAAATGAGACAACATGATCTCTTTGTCGTCGCATTCGTGGACTTGAGCCTGTTGACAAAGGAGGCAACAAAATAACGGCCAAGGTGCATGGCGAAAGCAGTCTCTCTTTTCTGGCTTTGACTCCGCGGGTTCTTCCCGGTGTCCTTATCGGGATCTCCATTCCCCTCTGTATCAACCAATCTCGGGATGTTCATTGAGGACATTACTGGCACTGACTGGCAGCGGTGCGGTTACCTTTTTAATGCGTTTGGAGAACTTTGAATACGACACTTTAAGTCAGAGCCATTTTCGTACAGCCTGCATTGTTTCAGGGTTTTGTTTTGTGGCCTTCCCGGCAAATTTTCGTCTGCCCATCGCGGTGGCCTGAGCAGCACAGGGATCATCTTTCCCTTCAAAAGCGGTGCGATGAATTTCACGTGAAATTCTACTCTTAGAACGATTTCGTGTGCCAGCAATCCGTAACGTAACCATACCGGCAGCTCACTCTTTTTCAGATCACGGTTTTGCTCTTATGGTACTCATCCAGCGCAATATTATGTTTATGAGGCTCTTAATGATTTAAAAGGGAGTGGAAGTAGAGTAGATGTAGCAAAGCAGATATGGGAAAACTACAAAAATGAACGAGAGAAAGAAGGTAACCTCTTCTCTACATGACAATATGAGAGGGGCTGCAACAAAATTAAGAAAAAATCATAAGATGTTACCAGCTGAGGTATCTCAAAAGGGTGTATGGAGAATAAAATAAAACATTAACAACATAATTAATATAAAAATGAAAATATGGGTAGACGCAGATGCGTGTCCGGTCGTAATCAAAGATATCTTATTTAAAGCCGCTGAAAGAACAGGCATACGATTAACTCTTGTTGCGAACAAGCCTGTTCGTATACCAGTATCGTCTTATATTAAATTTATTCTCGTTTCATCTGGCCTTGATGTCGCCGACAAAGAAATAGTTAACAGGCTTGAAGTTGATGATCTTGTTATCACCAGTGATATTCCTTTAGCTGCAGACGTTGTTAAAAAAGGAGGTTTTGCTCTAAATCCTCGTGGTGAAATGTATACAACTGAAAATATAAAAGAACGATTAAGTACTAGAGATTTTATGGATACCCTCAGATCAAGCGGGATAGACACTGGTGGCCCATCGGCCCTAAGCAAACGGGACCGTCAATCTTTTGCTAATCATTTGGACCAGTTCTTAAGAAAATATTCTGAGAATACATATCGGGAGAGCAACGGCCATCACTGACCGCCCTTCCCTGCCACCCGGCATACAGATCGAAGACCAGGGCGGTTCGGCTGATCAAGACAGGAGTGATATCCCTGGGAGAAAAAGACCAGGAGTTCTTCGGAAATCGTCCCTTGTTACCCTTGTGATACCATTTACATTTTGTATTGACCAGAGAACGCAACTGCGTAGACATCTTTTTTGGCGATTACGAATGAGTAATAATTCGTGTTTATCCGAGTCCATTCGTGGTTCCTTTTGCAATTTGTAACCACGAATAGGCACGAATTTTCACGAACAGGGTGAGAGAATAATACGTTTCCACTCCAATTTTGAATGCGTAACGTTCAGTAACAGACCGACTCGCA
>JALNVF010000248.1 GCA_023231445.1 Treponema sp.
ACTGCACAGCAGGGAAGAACATCTTGCATTTATGAATGACAGAAACTCCCGGGGCTGGATTTCCGATCCGCAGGGATATAATACGGCAGGCTGGGGGCTTTTCCTTACACCTGTCGAAATGGCCGAATTCGGCCAGCTGTATCTGAACGGCGGTTCCTGGAACGGCAGGCAGCTTGTACCGGCGGAATGGGTTTCTGAAAGTACCTGTGAACAAAGCCGGTGTGAGGAATGGGGTTTGTCATACGGCTATCTGTGGTGGCTTACCGGAGGAAGCAGTTATGCGGCGCTTGGTGACGGCGGCAACGTGATTTATGTCAATCCAGAGAAGAACATGGTTATAGCAATAGCTTCACTTTTAGTTCCGGAACCGAAAGACCGGCTCGAACTGATTAAAAAATATATTGAGCCAGCCTTTGCATACTGACGGCACACGCTGATATGCTGAGTTTCAGGCGTGCAATTTTCCTACAAAAGTGGTAGATTATTTGCATGCCTGATCAGTTTTCACGTACACAGTTACTTATGGGAAAGGACGCACTTGAAACCCTCCGCGGGACACGCGTCATCGTATTCGGAATAGGCGGTGTGGGCGGTTTTACCGTTGAAGCGCTTGCCCGTGCCGGTATCGGCTCCATAGAAATAGTCGACGACGATAAAGTCTGCCTTACGAACCTGAACCGCCAGATTATTGCCCTTCACAGCACTATCGGAAAATATAAAGTTGATGTCATGGCCGACCGCATTCACGACATAAATCCGTCATGCGAAGTGGTGAAGCACCAGTGCTTTTTTCTGCCGGAAACGGCGGATCAGTTTGATTTTTCAAAGTACGGGTATGTTATTGATGCGGTCGACACGGTCGCGGCAAAGATTTCCATCATAGAAAAAGCAAAGGAAGCGGGCGTTTCCGTCATAAGCTGCATGGGGGCGGGCAACAAGCTTGACCCGTCGCTCTTCCGTATCGCCGATATTGCACAGACAAGCGTCTGCCCCCTTGCGCGCGTCATGCGGCAGGAGCTGAAAAAGCGCGGGATTACGGGTGTAAAAGTGCTGTACTCCGTTGAAAAACCTGTCGAGCCTGTCGATGATGCGGCAGCGAGCTGCCGTACGCACTGTGTGTGCCCTCCGGGAGCGGCTCACAAGTGTACGGAACGCCGTGCAATACCCGGAAGCACTTCATTTGTTCCGTCAGTTGCGGGGCTTCTGATTGCAGGCGAAGTTATCAAAGACATTACCGGCATACGCGGAAAGGGCTGCTGACGACCACCTGTATGACTTCGATTTTGTATTTATTTATGCATTCAATCTTGGAAAATTGAGCTTATACTGCGAAAAAAAATATATATAATGAATTGATCCTCTCATAACTTTGGAAAAAAAGTGTTTTAGTAGTAAAAAGAGAATAAAACATTGACAAATATAGCAAATATGTTATATTTGAAAGGAAAGATTTTATGAAACTGCTTTTTTATTCTGATCCTGAAGAATATTCTCTAAACATACCTTTGGAGAAACCTGTAGGAGCGGTTAGAAAAGAAATCATAAAACTGGTTCCAAAACACAAAGACCTTTATTTGCTCGTAAAGGATTATTTGAACAAATTGGTTGGAATAACCGATTTATCCCTGGAATATCAAAGAGAAATACTTTTTGATTTGGGATGCGGTTTGCACGAAATGCGGATTCCAAAAATCTGGAGAGGTGGAGTTTTTAGAATCTATTTTTGTTATGCAGTCAGCAATCTTGGTGTTTTAGTTTTATTGGATGCGGAACTAAAACATGATACGAAACCAAAGAAAACATCTTCCGCAAGTGATAAATTGGAAGATTATAAGAAATGGATAGGAAAAGGTGGACAAAATGAGCAACTTAAACGATTTCTTTGATGAAATTGAAAATGGCGATGAGAAATTAAAACACTACGTAGAATTGAACGAAGCCCTCGCATCTTTTGTAAACGATTTTGAATTCTTAAAAGATATGAACAAATTAACACAGAAAGATATTGCCAAACTTACAGGAACAACACAGAGCGCTGTCTCTCGAATAGAGTCTTTCAAGACAAATCCTTCCTGCAAAGTGCTGCAGAATCTTTCAAAGGCAGTCGGCGGAAGCTTGCTGCTCACGCCAATGGGAGGTATGACCGTAACCGTTCCGTACGATTTGCAGAACAAAGTAAAAGCTGTGGCTGAAACTGCGGAAAAATCAGTAAAAAATTTTCTTCTTGATACAATCAGAGACGCTGTTGATTCGGAATATGTCAGAATACATGAGATGACTATTAGAACAACAGTGCCTTGCACTGCAGCACGAAGAGATGATTTTGAATCTGATTACGAAACACATCCTGCAGTTGAATTAAACATGGAAATAGATTCAGCTGATCTGGCAGCATAACTTCAGAGGATGATATGACAGACGGAAATTTTTCTGAACTGATAAAATTGCTTTCACTCACCAATATTCAAATCATGGACAGTCATGAAACAGTTTTACAAAACCTACAAATTAACGAAGGCGAACAAATTCAGATTCGCACAGAACAAGGGCTCAATCAGGAAGACCCTGTTATTGAAAACAAAACCATTGTATTCAGACCGAAATATACCTTTACTTTTTCTCTCGGCGGAAAGAATTATTTCAGAGCAGAATATATTATTTTCGTAACGTTCGAAGCAAAAGATATAAAACGCTTTACCGAGTTGTTTGCTGACAACGAGTTGAAAACGGCATTTTTCAGCAGACAGCTCAACAGAACACTCTGGTCAATTCTTCGCGGATCGGTAATGGACGCATGCAACAGACATTCTGTACATCCGGTTCCTCTTCCGTGGGTGATGTAATATTCAGAGTTACCTCTGAAAACTGAAATTCGTTAGCGGTACCATTATTGATAAGTTGACAAAATAGAGTCGTTTTACACCTGACAGGGAAACAGTTTGTTAC
>JALNVF010000249.1 GCA_023231445.1 Treponema sp.
CACCCAGCAGCAGGGTGATACTGCAAATATTCAAAATTCCCACTGCTTTAAACTGGCAGAAGAAACTTCATTTGCACTTGTGGAAGAAATACCTGAAATCCGCAGAAAGATCCAGCTTGATACGACTGCCATGCTCAAAGGTGATCCGGCTGCCCGGAGCGCTGAAGAAATCATCCTTTCCTACCCCGGACTTGAGGCAATTCTCGTCCACCGCATTGCACACTTCCTGTTTGTAAGCGGAGTACCCATCATCCCCCGTATTATGAGCGAACATGTACATGGTAAAACAGGGATCGACATACACCCGGGTGCAACAATCGGTGAATCGTTCTTTATTGATCACGGAACAGGAATTGTTATAGGAGAAACCTGCATTATAGGGAGCAATGTAAAACTGTACCAGGGAGTAACACTCGGCGCGCTCAGCGTAAAAAAGGAACTGATGAATAAAAAACGCCACCCCACAATTCAGGATAACGTGACGATCTATGCTGGCGCAACTATTCTGGGCGGCGAGACGGTCATCGGGCACGACAGTACGGTCGGCGGAAATACATGGCTTACCCACTCAGTTCCGGCGAACAGTCTTATAACACAGGAAAACAAGGACAAATAAATCGTACCACTGCAAAGGCAGAAAAAAAGTACAAGTCAGCTGAATCTCAGTGTTTTAACCGGCTTGTACTTGCTCAATCACCCGTAAAGAACAAAAAAAATAGAGGTTCTGAATAGTAACACTACCCAGAACCTCTACCGTCCGGCAATGCCGGACATCGGAGAGAGTTTATCAGCTTATTTACAAGCTGATGATAACATACTATATTAATAGGAGAATGTCAAGCGGAAAAATATTTTTATTACGTAAATATAACAGTATAACGCAAAAATATTTTTTCTCAGGAATATTCAAAAATATATATTTTTTTTATGATATTGAAATACGAAAAGCCGAATGCATTTCCTCTGCACAAATAAAAAATGAATAAAAAGACGACATTATATAAAGCAAAACCCCTTGATCTACTCATTATAGCTGTATCGCTTGCCGTTACGGCTGCAGCCTTTATATCAGCATATAAAAATAACAAAGGCCGTACGCAGCTGCTTATACAGACTCCGTACGGCACCTATGCATATGATATGGCGCAGGACCGGACGATTGATGTGCAGGGTGAACTCGGGGTGTCGCGCATTCAAATAGAAAAAGGTAAAGCCCGTTTTCTTGAATCTCCGTGCCCGAACAAAACATGCATACAATGCGCACCGGTCAGTAAAACAGGGGAATGGACAGCATGCCTTCCGAACAGAGTTTTTATACGTGTAGAAGGAACTTCAGATGATACCGTAGATGCCATAGCACAATAAAGCACTACTCGTTACGCACAATACGTAAGACTACTGATCCGAATTTTTCAGCCTTCATCGTACCAATACCGTACACATTCAGCAGTTCACTGTTTGTGACAGGTTTCTTTGCCGCTATGTCCGCTATCGTACGGTCTCCGAAAATTACATAAGGAGGGACGTTATCTTCATCAGCCGTTTTACGCCGCCATTCCTTAAGACCTGATGCAATACGCACCGCTTCAGCATCACTCTGATCGATATCCCTGGCGGGAACAGCAGCCTTTTCCTTCTTGTGAAGTACAAATGAACGGACACTGTTTTCCGACCGGCCTGATTCAGATGTTCCGCCTTCAAACAGCACAGGAAGCTCTACTTTTCTGCGGGAAGAAAGCAGATCGCGTCCGTCAGCCGAAATCATAAGAATATTATATTCGCCGGATTTATACAGGCAGCCGTGTTCCACCAGCTGTTCTACAAGTTCAAACCAGTCATTCTTAGACAGTTCCCTGCCGATTCCCCATGTCGAAAGCATATTGTGCCCGTTGTCAACAATACGTTTGCTTCGCGAACCCAGCAGTACGTCGATCACGTATGCCGCTCCGAACCGCTGCTGTGTCCGGATAATGCAGCAGAGAAGCTTTTGCACCGGCACGGTCACGTCAGTAAGCGGAACCGGACCGGCAGCACATATATCGCAGCATGCAGCCTCTCTGGAATCTGTATCACGATCCGGACGTTCACTGCCGCAGGCACCGGAAACATAATCTTCTCCGAAATACCCGAGAAGCGCACGCCTCCGGCATGTCCGGCTTGTCGCATATGAAATCATTCCCTGCAGAAGCAGTTCCGCCTTACTGCTGTCGGTACTCTCGTTGAAAAAATAACGTATCTTATGAATATCTGCCGGACTGTATAAAAGCAGCGCATGTGAAGGAAGTCCGTCACGTCCGGCGCGGCCTATTTCCTGATAATACTGTTCAAGTGATTTAGGCATGTCGTAATGAATAACAAACCTGACATTCGGTTTATCTATCCCCATACCGAATGCAACTGTCGCAACCATGATGCTTACCTTGTCCCTGATAAATTTTTCCTGATGCTCACTGCGTTCTGCATCAGTCAGCCCCGCATGATAATTTAAAACAGAATACCCTGTGTCAGTAAGTGCCCGTGTAAGCATATCAACTTCTTTCCGTGAAAAACAGTAAATAATGCCGCTTTCATCTTTATGTCTGGTAATACAGTCAATCACCTGTCCGAAAGCGTTCCTTTTTGGCTGTACTTCAAGAAAAATATTCTTACGGTTAAAACTTGCAACAAGAATTTCCGGCTTTTTCATGCCGAGGTTCTTCACGATGTCGTCACGAACCTGTTTTGTTGCCGTTGCCGTAAGGGCAAGACATACGGCACCGGGAAACTGCCGGCGGACAGAGGCTATTTCAAGATAATCCGGACGAAAGTCGTGTCCCCACTCACTGATACAGTGAGCCTCGTCAATCGTAATACAATTAATTACAACACCATCGCTGTGCAGCAGCTCCTGCATACGTTGTGTAGCGAGTCCTTCAGGAGAAACATACACAAGC
>JALNVF010000250.1 GCA_023231445.1 Treponema sp.
CGTAGCCAGTGGCCGGAGCTGTACACGCAGGCGGCAGCGACTGAAGAATCTGCAGTTTTCCGGACGAGAGTGGTTCGGTATTTTCTGCGGATACTCCGCCTCCGGTTTTAACAGCGGTACCTGTCGTACCTGTTTCATCTCTGATGATTCGCCAGTATTTCGTTCCCGGTTCAAGCAGAACGGTGATTTCGTTCAGATTTGTAACGGTGATGCGCTGGCCCGGTCCGGAGAAATCGTGACTGCCTGATACTTCCAGAATTACCGGTGTATCCGCCGGTATATTATTTGTCTTCCATTTGAAATCGACAGCGAGCGGTGTGCCTGTATGGTACAACAGCTTCGCGTTCGGTTCCGGACTCGTTACGATAACTGACGGGACGCTTTCAGTTGTTCCGTCGGCAGAAAGTACGGCGGCGTTTCCTGCGTCCAGAGTCTGCTGTGTATTATCAGCACCTGATACGGCCGCCGTTCCCTTAATAACCTGCAGCGAAATACCGCCGCCTGTGCCGGTAACCGGCGCCGACGATGCGCTCATTGCAGAACCGGACGCTACTTTTACCGCCACTTTTCCCGAACTCAGCGTCATACCGCCGGATGCTGCTGCAGAATCTACCGTAACGCCCCCGGATGCAAGGTCCGCCTTAAGGCCGTCGGCTTTCAGAAACACCTGCGCCATGGTGTTTTCATACAGTTCCATCTTGTTCCCGTCGGAAAACCACACTGTCGCCTCCGACAGCGGCGCCGTACGGATGGTGTCCCCGTCGTATACCGGTGAATGCTCCCGGAGGCGGTCCCAGACTACACGGTCAAGAAATTTCCGCTGGGCTGTCCGGTATTTAAAGGTTATCGTCGCAATCGGTTTTTCATTGATTTTGTACAGTGCCTGATTGAAACTCCGTACAAAGAGCCAGATATTGCAGGCTGCACAGGCGAGGCAGAACGTGACGGTGAGGGGGAAGAGCAGGACAACCCGTTCATTTCTGTATTTTGTATTTTTGTTCTTCTTCATCAAGGTTTACCTTTGCATAATCGGGAACAGGAATACCGAGCATTGTCCGTATTTCGGCCATTGACTTCGGGCCGTCTGGCCCGCAGCCGGGAATATCCGTACAGCCCGGCATATTCACCACCGCGAACATACGGCACGGTCCTTCCTTGCCCTTTACTGTGACGGACGGCATTTCTTCCACGAGTACGTCGTCCTTTATAAGGTTCCATGTATTTTCCGTAATAAGGATGTCGGTACCGAGCGGTTTGTTCAGCGATTCAGTGCGTGACGCAAAGTTTACCGCATCGCCTATGACGGTATACTCCATTTTCTGCCGGGAACCGATCTGGCCTGCAATGACCGGGCCCGAGTTGATTCCGCATCCTATCCTGATGACCGGATTCTTGTCGCCTCCGCGCCCTTTATTGAATTCGCGCAGATTGTATCTCATTGCGAGCGCGGCCCGCACGCAGTGCAGTGCTTCTCCGCGGGGAGTACCTGCAACCGGTGCACCCCATACTGCCATGATGGCGTCGCCTTCGAACTTGTCTACCGTGCCTCCTTCCTGTACAACGCATTCGACCATACGGCCCATATACACGTTCAGAAACCCGACGACTTCCTCAGGAGTAAGTTTGTCGCTTATTCCCGTGAATCCTCTGATGTCGCTGAAAAATATCGTACAGTCCTTCCGTTCTCCGCCGATTGCAATTTCCCCGCGCGCGGCCCGTTCGGCAACTTCTTTATTTGTAAAGCGGCCGAACGTATCTTTAAGCCGTTCCCGTTCGGCAAGTCCCTTTTCCATGCTGACGAAGCTCTGTGTGAGGACACCGATTTCATCCTGCGATCCCGGCGTAAGCTGCACGTTGAAGTTACCGTTCTGTATTTCTTCCGATGCTGCCGTGAGTTTTTTTATAGGACGCGAAATCGAACGCGAATAAAACAGGATGAATACGATTGCAATGCACACGACTGCAACAGTCAGATACACATTGTTCCGTGTAGTCCTGTTTACCGATTCGAATACGGCAGCGGACGGAACCGTCGTGAGCACGCCGATGTCGCCGACGGAAAGTTTCTGGTATGCCCCGAAGTATTTTTTCCCGTCCGCATCTTTATACAGAATCTGCCTGTTTGCATCATTGTTTTTACGCATTGCGGCGACAAGCGGATTGTTTGAAAAATTCGCACCGGAACGTACAAGTTCAAAGTCGGGATGGACGAGCAGGTCGCCCGAGTCGTTCACCATGTACGACGTATTTACCGTACCCGATCCCAGGTTTTCCGAAAGCGATTCTACTGAAAACAGGATGATGCATGTCTGGTTCCGCCCGTTTTCCTTCCACGGAAAGAGAAGGGCCATGACGGGAAGGCTGAAGAAAGGTGCTGCATTCAGCGCAATCACTTCACCGCTGCATGACCGCTGTACAGCCTTTTGACTGTTCTTGAGAAAAGAATCTATAACGCCGGTATCGAGTTCGTTCGATGTGAAAAATTTCGTGTTCGTCATATGTTCGTCGGACGACTGCCGTTTTACGGTACTGTCATCCGAAAGAAGCATGACAGCGGCAATACTTTCATTGCGTTCAAAGAAAAAAGCCTCTGCCTGGCGGGAGAGTGCGGCCGAACTGCCTGCGGCGTTTACCAGATCGAGCAGCTGGGACACGTTTGAACGTATGGTGGAAAGTTCACTCTCCGCAGAGTTTGCGGAGCGTGCGTTTATGGTGAGATTGTTGTCTTCCGCCGTTATACGGGTATCGCCGCTTACGAAGTAACTTACCAGAAACGTAATGGTACCGAGCGCAGTAACGACAAGAACACTGATAATGACCGCAAGTTTTACTCCCAGCGGATATTTTACTTCAATTTTACGCTCTGCACTGTTTTTCACTTTTTCTCTTCTCCGGATACTAATACGGTACAGCATAGTATA
>JALNVF010000251.1 GCA_023231445.1 Treponema sp.
CCTTCTTTCCGTATCCATAGATGTGTCTGCTGAGTAACGCTATGACAATGCACTGTCTGAGCTTGTCATACTGCTCTGATTCACCGATCTGATCAAGATACAGGTGCGTGCCGTAATAGGTGATCCGTTCCATTATTACGGGGGATCCAGTATTTTGAATCTCAATATCGTATGGGCATCCGTCGGTATCCTGTACTTTTATATCCATAACGGTTTCTTTGTCGCGGATAGACTGCCGCAGGTTGAATGGAGAAGTAATTGTTACAGAATTAACCTGCCGCCGGCCGGAATCCTCCAGGACTGCGTTGATGAACGACTTTGTGATATCTGTATTTTTGGGAGATGCAAGTAAATACCTGACGAATATGTCGCTTGTGGGGAAGATGTGGATCCGGGCGTTCTTATCAGTCCATTTTTGTGTTTCCATCAGAGCTCCTTATATGTGAAAGAACTATTTCACTCTATAATTCGCTCACATATTACTTTTTTACGCGGTTTTGCTGCCTGCTGTTGTAAAGAACGTGAAATAAATTGCCAGTAGCAGGAAAAGACCGTACGGTATAGTAATGTACGTCTCTAAAAACTGAGTGCATCCTGTATCGGTATCTATACGGGACTATTCCGCAAAATGAAAAGTATTTACAGTTTGCGGAATGGCAGGATCATATGTCTATAAGTCTGAACCGGATAGATTCCGCTGCATTGCAGGCGATGTTCTGAATGCGCTTGTTGTCCGGAACATTTTGAACAAATACAAAATAATGAACTGTATGAAGTTACAATAGTGGATTACCACTAAGGAGAATGAAACATGGAATATGATAGTATAGAAACACCAAAGATAGGAGACATATTAAAAGAAGAATTTTTAGAACCGCTGGATATAACACCATACCGTCTTTCGAAGGATTTAAATGTGTCGACAAGTTCAATCCTTGATTTAATTCATAACAAAAGAAAGATTTCGGTAGAAATGGCTTTGAGATTATCGAAATATTTTGGAACGTCATCAAAATTCTGGTTGAATCTTCAGAATGAATTAGATCTGCGGGAGACCCAGCCTAAAATGGAAAAAGAATTGGACAGGATTCCGGTAAATGTACAAATTGCATAGAAACCTGACATAACAACAGGCTGGACACTAACAATTGCTTTTGGATGGATCAGAATTCGTTCACACTTTGCGTCTTTAGGCGGTTTTTATGAAGAATATATGAATTGCATTTTAAATATAAAATTGTTACAATCTGCAACAATTTACCGAGAGATGTAGTATACTATTACAGTAAAGGAGATCCTGATGGAAATGGCTTTTGATTTATCCAGATTTTCAAAAGATATAAAAACTGCTCGTGGTACAGAAACGCAGGCGTTATTTGCTGAAAGACTGGGACTCTCTAATCATTCGCTTATTTCCCTGTTTGAAGAGGGGAAACGGGCACCTTCAAAAGAAGTCTTTGCCTCTTACTGTACCATAACCGGCCATAAAGCTGATGAATACTGGGTACCGCAGAACGATATACCGTCTGCATATCTTATGGGGAAGATTGACCCAAAAGACAAAGATAATCTTTCTGAGGCGTTGAATAAAATTGATATGCTTGAATATCTTTTTGCACAATATGACAGAATCAGAAAATGACTCAGGAAAATGAATGTGAAACATTTATCCGCAATCTTTCTCAGGCTCAGTATGCATTCAATGATACAGTTTTAACTTCCGATGAGTTGTATCAGATAAAAAAAGAAGCGAACGACAATCGTTCTGCTTACGGCATGGCACCGATCGGATCTCATATTTTTTCCCTGATAGAGCAGAACAGGACCGTTTTTTTTCAATTGCAGAAGTTTTCAAGTCCCGATCTTGATGCAATGATTATACGGTATCGTCCCGGCTCATCGCGGAAATATATTGTTATTAACAGTGAGAAACCGCTTATTAATCAGATATTTGCTGCGGCCCATGAATATTATCATTATTTATACAGCTTCCAGCATATACATCAGGATTCCATTATCTGTGATTTTAACCGTGCGGATGACAGGGAAGAAATAAAAGCGAATCGTTTTGCCGCTGAATTTCTGCTTCCGCAGGCTGCTCTTGAAAATGAGCGTGATGTTTTTTTCAGATATATAAATACAGAAACATTTGATTCGCTTCCCATCGAAAAACAGGCGGTTTTCCTTTTCAACCTTACAATAAAATATTCGCTGCCTTTGAAGGCTGTACTGTACCGTCTGAGGGAAGAAAATATCTGCGGCTGCATTGACGATCTTATGAATTACTATCCGGTACTCAAGAAAGCACTGCTTTCCGTTTTTTGTGATTCCGTGTATGTAAAGGAATTATATTCAAATGAGAACAGGTATATTTCGGGACCGCTGTATCAGCTGCTTCCTGTTTTGTATGAAAACGGAAGAATAGACGGCAGCGATGTTGAAAAAATAGTAAAGCAATTTTCACTTGACAGTACGGTTATCAATAAAGATATAAAAATAGATGAAACAGATACGCTTTCCGATCCTGCATACAGAATGGATGTGGGGAATACCGAAAAATGAATTATACACCGGCAGAGAGGGGAAAACCGATTCTTTTTGATACGTGTATTTTCATGGTCGGAATTGATAAGCGGCAGACTAACAGTAATTACAGCCTTGAAAATATGAGGAAATTATGGATGGATTGTGTATTGAATTATTTTTCAAACATATTGATTCATCAGGTTGTGTATGCAGAATTGGATGATGATACAAAATGCGTAATTGACGGCAGGAAAAATAATCAAGCACTGTTGAAGCGCTTTTGATTCCCATTGCTCCGGTAAGCCTGTTCGCCGTAACCGGATTACCGGTATTCGAAAGAAGAAACAAAGCAAGACGTTTGAGCGCCG
>JALNVF010000252.1 GCA_023231445.1 Treponema sp.
AAATAAATTATCGGACAAAGAACAGGAGTTTATCAGAACTATTGTATCAGTCTGCAGTGGTACAGACGTTGTCCCGTCTACCGGCAGCGATCCAGTTCTGGAGAATAAAAGTATCCTTTCAGCACGCGAACACGAAGTACTTGAACAAATCGCTCTCGGAATTACAAACAAAGAAATAGCAGACCATCTGTGTATTTCCACTGCAACAGTTAAAACACATATCATTAATATCTATTCAAAGCTTGGAGTATCGTCGCGTGTTATGGCTGTAGACGAAGCTGTAAAACGCGGAATACTGAAAACACGCTAATTATTTTCTAACATAAAAAAAACGGTATTCTTACGGCATACTGCCATACTCGGGACATGGATTTAGATACTGTCATTTCAAAAAAGAATCTGTATCCGGTATTTCAGCCGGTTGTATCACTTGGAACAGGAGAAGTATTCGGTTATGAAGCACTTTCCCGTACGGAACCGGACGTATTTTCCGGTCCTATAACGCAGTTGTTCTCTGATGCAGAAAAAAAAGGGCGGCTCTGGGAACTTGATAAAATCTGCCGGAAAACTGCAATCAAAACAGCACGTGCGCTGGGATTAAAAAGACGGCTTTTTTTAAACGTCAGCCCGGAAAGTATATATGAGCACGATTTTCAGGAAGGTTTTACACGCCGGCAGCTTGCAAAATACGGCATTGATCCGGCAGAACTCATACTGGAAATAACAGAACATTCAGAAAAAGTAACTGATAAAACACCGGATTTAAAACATGCTGTAGAATATTACCGGCAGCAGGGATACCGTATTGCAGTCGACGACGTCGGTTCCGCATATTCCGGTCTCCAGCGCGTTTGTGCACTTAATCCGGATTTTATAAAAATAGACATGAGCATCATCCGTGAAATTGAAAAAGATCAGGTTCGTCAGGCAATGGTAAAAAGTCTTGTAACGTTCTGCAAAAGTTCCGGAGCAGGACTCATTGCTGAAGGGATTGAAACTGCCGGCGAACTCGATACCCTGCTGTCTCTGGGCGTCATGTACGGGCAGGGTTTCTTTCTTGCCCGTCCCGCCCGGATATTTACAAAGTCATCAAGCGAATCGTACGTACGGATCATTTCATTTCAGCGTAATAAACAGGTACTTGAAGGCTCTACCCCGGAAACCGTGAAAAAGAAATCCGACGACGTCAAAAAAACGGCAGACAGGCAGATAACAAATTCCGGACACGGCCACGTCGTAGCGGCTCTTGCAGCACCGGGAATAACACAGTTTCCTGATACGCCGGTAATTGAAGTTCTGCACCTGTTCCAGCTGCATCCTGACTGTACGCTCGTGACAATTGTTAATACAGAGAAAAAAGTTCTTGGTATAATGCCACGTACTATACTGCTTGATTTATTCGGCAGTCAGTATGGATACAGTCTGCATTCACACAAACTGATCAGAGAGTTGATGATTACCGACTTTCTTATTATCGACGGTGATTCTCCGGTAGAAGAAGTTGCATCACGGGCAACTGCACGCGCAGAAGAAAATCTGTACGATCCGATAATTGTAGAAAAGGACGACTGTTATATAGGAATTGTTACAATCAAAGCGCTGCTCGACAGCATTGTAAATGTTGAAGTCGCAGCACGAACACAGGAAATAAGCAAAAAAAACCGTATGCTTCAGGAACAGCAGACTATACAGGACAGAGACATGCGTATGGCTGAACTTGTACAGAAAAGTTTTTACTGCTCAAAGGCACCTCACACAGCCAGCTGGGATTGTGCATTCCTGTTCAAACCGATGTCCTCCGTATCAGGTGATGTATATGACTTCTACTACAACAAAGACGGTGAACTTTCAGGAACCTCATTGTTTGATGTATCGGGACACGGAGTCGCATCCGGACTGATCGGGATTCTTTCCAAGTACCTGGCCGAGCAGGTCTTTACGTCATATGCCAATAAACCGCTTGAAAAAATGCTCCGGCAGTTCAACTCCGAGCTTACAAAAGGAAAAGGTATGGTGGAAAATTATCTTACCGGAATATTTCTGCGAATAACCGGAAATAAAATTGAATATGTCAACGCCGGCCATACCGACGTGCTCATAAAAACTCCGTCTCTTAAAAATGCGGTATCCGTACTCGGCGGAAATTCCGGTAACTTCCGCGGCTCCTTTATAGGAATTGAAGGATTACCCGACGATTATTCTACCATAACACAAAAATTTACCAATGAAACATATCTTCTTTTATATACGGACTGCTTAACAGAAAGCCGTAATCTGGCCGGCGATGAACTCGGTACTGAACGGCTTAAAGAAATATTCGCACGTACACCGCAGGGAAGCGCAAAGGAAGTACTGGCATATCTGCTGGATATATTTGAAGCGTTCACCGAAGCAGTCCCGTTACGCGACGACCTTACCGTCATCGTAATGAAATACAATTGTTAGCTGCGCGTTCCGTAAGCAGTATAATTGCCGTATATATGATTTTTTTTGTAAATTATATATAAGGAGGCTCCCGTGCGTTTATGGTCTGTTCATCCAAAATATCTTGATTCAAAAGGGCTTGTAGCCGTATGGCGTGAAGCACTTCTCGCAAAAAAGGTGCTTGAGGGAAGGACTAAAGGTTATACACATCACCCCCAGCTGACCAGGTTCAGAGCCTGCAGCCGTCCCTCTGCCGCAATCAATGCATATCTTGAACGGATTTATGAAGAATCGCGTATACGGGGATACCGGTTCGATGCCGCAAAAATAACACACAACGGAAATACTGATATTCAGTCAATTCCGGTTACGGACAGTCAGATTGATTATGAATTCCGTCTTCTCCGGAAAAAACTGAAAACCAGAAACCCTGCAAAATA
>JALNVF010000253.1 GCA_023231445.1 Treponema sp.
CACGGACGGAGACGACACCAACAACGGTACGATTCTTGCCCCGCTGGCTACTATTTCTGCTGCAGTCACCAAGTGTACCGACACCAGTAAAAAGTATACGATCTGTATCGACGGAACAATCACGCTGGGCAGTACGATATCTGTGAACGACAATAAAAAAATCACCTTTTCAGGTATTAACGGGAGTGATACAGACATTATCGACGGCGGGCATACAAGCGGAACCGACGGATACCTGATCATGAATATTGATAACGGCTCTACCGTGACCATAGAAAACCTGAAGCTGCAGCACGGATACAACCACATTAATGACAAGGGAGGAGGCTTATGCAACAACGGCACACTTACGGTAAAAAACAGCATTATTATATCATGTCTTGCTAAGACGCTGGGCGGAGGTATTTATAATGATTCAACAGGGAACTTAACTATCGCCGGCAGTACGATCAAATCCTGTAACCACAGCGGCATATACAACTACGGCGGAACGTTCACTATGGACGGCGGTACCATAAGCGGCAATGCTGCAGATAATGTTGGTGGCGGCATAGACAACGAGAACGGAACTGTTTACATGTCGGGCGGAACAATTACCGGCAATACTGCAAATAATAACGGCGGCGGGGTGTACAATACTGGTACGTTCAACATGTCCGGCGGTACCATAAGCGGCAATACTGCTAAAACGAAGGGCGGCGGCGTATACAATGCAGGCGGTACGTTTACCATGAGCGGCGACGATACGACGATCACCTACAATAAAGTAACTGCAAGCAATGGTGTTGGCGGCGGCGTGTACAATGCAGGCACGTTCAACATGTCCGGCAGCGCCGTTATAGACGCGGAAACAGCCGGGGCTAACGACGTGTATCTGTCGAGCGGAAAATATATTACCGTTACCGGAGCTCTTACCCCGGAAAGTAATACAAACCTGACAGGTGAAACGAAATCGGCTGTCATTACGCCGAACGGCTATAGTACCGGAACTATCGTCGTTGTACTTTCCGAAGGTGTAACAGAGACGACTCTTGCAGATGAAGTCGGCAATTTTTCTCTTTCCGATACAAATTATGTGATTAAAAATAACGGCAAGATTGCTGTTGCACCCGACAATGTCACGTCGTTTGCGGCTGCAACCGGCGATGGACAGATTAAGCTTTCATGGACGAACCCGTCGGACAGCGACTTCAGTAAGGCGGTTGTTACGTGGACGACGACGGCCGATACGAGTACGCAGGTGGGAACGGAAGACGTAAGCGGAACTGCGGGAGCAGCCGGCACGTATACGGTGACCGGGCTTACGAACGGTACGAGCTATACGTTCACGGTGAAAGCGTTCGATACGTCAAACAATGCAAGCAGCGGGGTGACCGTCACCCAGTACCCGATGTACGGCCTGACCGAAACACCGGTAACGCTTGCGGCGGGAACCGACGGTACGGCGGGAACAAGCGGAACATATGTCAAGTTCGGCGACTGGCCGCAGACGATTAAGGCAGGCAGCGTAACGGTAAGTACGAATACCGCAAGCAACGGGTACTACTACGGCAGCGACGGCTATTATTACGCGAATGTGAGTGCAGCACCGTACGGAACTTATACGTTCAGCGACGGAACCGCGGTAACGGGCGACAGCACGTACTACTTCAAAGTGGAGCCGATCAAGTGGCGGGTACTGAGCGGAGCAGGAACGTCAAATGCTCTTGTAGCGGCGGAAAGTATACTGACGAACATCCGCTATTACGGTACGATAAATAGAAGAAAGCTGGACAGCACAACCATCTACGCGAACAACTACAAATATTCGAATATCCGTGCGTATCTGAACGGGACGGCCAACCAGTATGTAACCGACGGGGGAACGGCGACATCTTATGACATAGACTGGACAGACAAAGGATTCCTTCAGACGGCGTTCACGAGTACGGCACGGGCAAAGATACAGACGACGACGGTAGACAATTCGCTCGAACAGATGAGCTATGACGGAACAGACGGAACGAGTTCTACGTATGTGTGTGATGACACGAACGACAAGGTGTTCCTGCTGAGCGAGGCGGAAGCGGTAAACACAACGTACTATGCAGTATATAGTGCAGTCGGATCAAGCTCGAAAAGAATGAAGAAGGTATGCGATTATGCGCGTGCGACCGGCGCAAAGATGACGACTGATCAGGGATATGATCAGTACTGCGGCTGGTGGTGGCTGCGCTCGCCCCTCTTTTGTGGTGATTACAGCGCGCGCGTCGTCCAAAACAGTGGCAACGCCGGTTACAACGAAGATGTCGACAGTACTTACGATGGTGTTGCGCCTGCTTTGTTGCTTTCATTCCAATAAAAGCAACTTAATCTGCCTCGCAGAGGCTTAATCAGCGGGAGGCAGGAAAACTGCTTTCGCTACTTGGCTGTCCCGCCATGCCTGCAATGGAATGCGGTTGTATTCTGCCTGACCAGTATAAGTATCTGCCCACACTGCAGGCGTATCTTCTACTGAAAGCGGTCTACTGCTATCTTTCGTAATCGACGCACTGGGGGACGTGCCTCCGGAAAGCTTGCATTCGAAAGAAAGATGGTGTAAGTTTATGGTAGATGCGGACAAGACATGTAGCATTACAGTGCGGAAACAATTTTATCGCTGTCCCCCTGTAAGATAACATGCAGCACTGAGTTCATGAGGTCTGATACGGTATGCCGTTCTGCTGTACCTTAACCCGTATTACAGGACTGCGGAAAATTTTCAGGAGTTCCGGCTTGACGAGTCGTATATGGCGGACGAACTGAACAGGGAGCGCCTGCATGAGTATCTGCTGCGTTTTAACAGCAGGACATTAACCGGCAGAGTAAAAAAACTTCTGGA
>JALNVF010000254.1 GCA_023231445.1 Treponema sp.
ATAGGCTGTGTGCAGGAATCAGAGGATTTTGAATGGGAGTGGTAATAAATCAGTATGAGATTTATCTGATAAATCTAGATCCGACACAGGGACATGAGATTAAAAAAACACGTCCCTGTCTTATTATATCACCTGATGAAATGAATCATAATATCGGAACTGTAATAATAGCGCCGATGACGACAAAATCGCATGATTATCCGACACGAATACCAATAAACTTTGAAAACAAAGACGGGTGGATAGTACTGGATCAGATTAGAACGGTAGATAAAACGAGATTAGTAAAAAAAATGGGAATAATAAAAAAAGAACAGATAATACAGGTAAAAAGAATCATAAAAGAAATGTTTGTGGATTAGCATAACGAGAGTGTAGGAAAAGTCTTTATGAAAAGCAGACTGTTCCCGGAAAAATAATTCTATGATCTTTTAGGGAAGTGCTGCCGGACAGAACCGGCGTGCTTTCCGCGTCCTCTGCATCCAAACCGTCTGTAAAGCAGGCCCGTAGTTCGTAATCTTTACCAGATTATGAACGATGCAGTAAAGGAGCCACTGAATATTAACCTTCGCCTGTGTGCGCAGCGTAAAATGGTCGAGACGTTTCTGAGTGCGGATATCAGCAAAAACAGGTTCGACAATTCCTATGCGCTTAAGATATACTTCCCGTCCGTGAGACGAATCGATTTTGTTAATCATCTGCGTAACAACGTCAGGTTTGTCAGAGGCGACAAGTACCTGATAATTACGCCTGCCGGGCAGACGACGACGTCTTTTTCTGTATCATACGAAAAGTCATCATGAACAAAAGAATCTTCACTGTGATGAACATGACGCCGTTTCGTTTCAAAACGGACATCGCGTTTACGAAAGTTCTGATCGGGAATAAATGCATCGATTTTGTTTTCCTGAGCTGCAGTCAGATTGTCTTCTGAAAAATAACCGGTGTCTGCAATAACGCATTTGTTTTCTATATAGTTATCGCTCTTCCCCTCTGTGTCCTTGTGGACATCCATTCCGACATAAATTATACTTTCCATTGGTGGGCCTCCTCTGTTTGCGGTATCCGTGCCGCTTAGTCCAACTAAAGTTTGCCGTAAATCCGCGGTTCACAACAGATCCCAGGCTCACCATATTGTATGTCAGGCTGACGCCTGTGGCGGTAAAAAAGGGAACGAAATTTCAAGGTTAATAATCGTCAGTAACTATATAGATAATGATGTATAATGAAATTACTATATTCAGTAATTAACAGCCTGTACCCTATAAATAAATATAACAACTGTTTGAATGAGGTGTAAAAAATGACAGAATATGATGATCTTGACTGGCTTTACGATGTTCTTTATGCAGCATGTGATGATACAGTATTTGAGCAGGATTTTTTGAATCAGTTTCATGATATCCTGAGTACCCCAAAAAAAGTACTTGATGCGTCATGTGGAAACGGAATTCAGGCAGTAGCGCTGGCAAAAAAAGGTTATGAGGTAACAGCCGCAGATATAAGTGAAAAAATGGTTCTATTGACAAGAAACAGATCTGCCAAAAGCAAAGTTCATATTGAAACAATGGTGAGCAGCTGGCAGAAACTGCCACAACAAAAAATGAAATATGATTTGGTTTTTTGTTATGGGAATTCCATAAGCCATTCACTTTCAAAAGAAGACCGGATAAAAAATATCATATCATTGTCAGAATGTCTTAATAAGGAAGGAATTCTGATAATAGATACAAGAAACTGGGACAAGATTAGTCAAACAAAATATACAATTTACCCCAAAAGGAAATATAACGGAAACGAATATATGCCAATATATATTTGGGACATTTCAAAAGAAGATAATCAGTCATCAGTAAATATTCTGTTTACTGAATGTAAGAATAATGAATTAAATATATATGAAAAGAAACTTACCTTTTGTACTTTCAGGCATAATGAATTTGTAAGCGAAATAAACAATATGGGTTTGATAATTATAAAAGACACGTATAAAGAAAATTCAGACGAGTATTGTTTATATATAAAATTGCATGCCTAAGAGAGTGTAGGAAAAGTCTTGATGAAAAGCAGACTGTTCCCGGAAAAATAATTCTATGACATTTTCGCGAGTCCTGCCGGACAGAACCGGCGTGTTATACTTCAGGACCTGCACCGGAAAACAGAAAATATCCGTACCTGCTCAGGAATAAAGTGATCAGATATCCGAATCAGGTATGGTGCACGGACATAACATACATCAAGGTTGCAGGAGGAACAGTATATCTTATGGCTGTAATGGATGTATGCTCCCGCAAAATACTGAAGTGACGCGTCTTTAATACGATGGATGCATTCTATTATGCGCGGCTGCTGGAAGAGATGATAGAAGATTATGGAGAACCAGCAATATTCAACACAGATCAGGGAGCACAGTTCACTCCAAAGAGCGGAGTTCCGCAGTCTGACTATTTCTTTTATGGCTTCTATGTTTTCAAAAGGAAGCACGACTTCTTCGTATGAATGGAAGGCAAGCGTTTTTGCAGGCATCTGTGCATCTGTCATACCGGAAATAAAGTAGGCAATAACGGTAAAGTCGGGAGCCTCATTTTCACAGAATGCCATTGCCTGTACGTTATGTTCTTCGAAGTCGTGTGTCCGGCGGGAAGAATTAATACCGTTGGAATATGCAAAGAGAATAAGTTTGAGCAGGACACGGGGATCGCTGTATGCAGGTCTTCCTGTCATATCATTACGCAGTTTCTGATCGAATATGCTCATGTCGATCTTCGTATCGACCATGTACTGTATGGTAGAAGCAGGCGTACCGTCGACAAT
>JALNVF010000255.1 GCA_023231445.1 Treponema sp.
ACATGGTGTAAATGTAAACGGCATGATGAATCTTCCTTATTTCATTTCTGCAATATATTCCAGATACCGCCCGTATTCGGTTTTGTACCCGGCTGCAAGTGCAAGCAGTTCTTCCTTTGTTATCCATCTGTTCCGGTACGCAATCTCTTCGATGCACGAGACATACAGTCCCTGCCGCTTCTGGATTGTTGCTATAAAGTTTCCGGCTTCCAGCAGTCCGTCGTATGTCCCCGTGTCAAGCCATGCCATTCCACGTCCCAGCAGCTCTACATTCAGTGTATGCCGTTCAAGATACGTGTTGTTGACGGTTGTTATTTCTATTTCACCGCGGGCTGACGGTTTGACATTTTCTGCTATTTCCACGACGGTATTGTCATAAAAGTACAGTCCCGGTACGGCATAATTACTTTTCGGATGTTCAGGTTTTTCCTCTATTCCGAGCGCCTTTCCGTTCCTGTCGAATTCAACGACGCCGTACGCTGCCGGGTCTTTTACGTAATATCCGAATATGACTGCTCCGCCCTGTGTATTAACCCGTTCCGAGGCTTTCTGCAGGCTCTGTGTAAACCTCTGCCCGTAAAAGATGTTGTCTCCGAGTACGAGGGCTACACTGTCTCCGCCTATAAACTTCCTGCCCACGATGAACGCATCCGCAAGCCCCCGCGGTTTATCCTGTACGGCATACTCGAACTTCATTCCCAGCCACGCACCGTCTCCGAACAGTTCTTTGAACACGCTGATGTCGCGGGGAGTGGATATGATGAGTACCTCACGGATTCCTGCAAGCATAAGAACCGACAGCGGATAGTACACCATCGGTTTGTCATATAACGGCAGTATCTGTTTTGATACTGATTTTGTTATCGGATACAGGCGTGTTCCTGACCCGCCTGCCAGTATTATTCCTTTCATGATAGAACCAGTATAACACGCTTAAGCCATTTACGGCAACTTCATTCAAATGTGCAGGTATATATTTCTTTCATCAGATGTTTTCCCGTTTCTGTACGAAATATGTTTTTATATGCGGATTCAGCAGCTTCTTTCCGTTTATCGGAATCAGGGAAATCCTCATACAGATTTACAAGAAAATCGGCTTCGACAAGAATCTGATAATCTGCTGCGTCTATGTTCGTATAGGTGTGATGGTGTCCGACAAGCCAGCATACCCGTTCGATTATATTGTCGGCATAGTAGAGATCCGAAAGCATTTTTTCTGCCTCTGCAGGTCCTTCCTGTTCCTGATACATACCGCTGCTGCTGCCGTATTTTTGCTCACTCAAATGAATGCCGATGTCGTGGACGATAGCCGCTGTCTCTGCGTTCTGACGGGTCATGGTATCAACCTGTTCTCCGTCACACAGAAGTTGTGTATATTGGTATACTTTGAGAAAATGATTGATTCGTTTCGGGTCGTCCTTATCATAAGAAATCATTGCACGCAGCAACGGAGTATTATTCATATATTCCTCGCTATTTCTTCAGCAGTGCGGCGAACGGGTTATATCCTTCGTCATCCGTATTCTGTCCGGCCATATATCTTGCAGTTGTTTTGTCCTGTTCTACAGAAGTTGTTGGTGTAAGAGAGAGACGTTTTTCTGAAGTATTTACGTCTTTGATGGAAACAGTCATTTTGTCTCCTTTCTTAAACAATTTGGTGAGATTCGAATTGCGGTCAATACCTTCCATTTCTGAAACATGGACAAGGCCGTCAAGTCCCGGTTCAAGTTCTACAAATACACCGTATTGAGCGATTCGCGAAATAAAACCGTCATGCTTTGAGCCGACAGGATATTTTTCTACGGCGGAATCCCACGGATCTGCAAGCAGCGCTTTCATACTTACGGAAACACGTTCATTCTGCCAGTCTGTCTTAATAATTTTTGCCCTGATTTTCTGATCTGCTTTCAGCAGCGTGCTGATATCGGTCACACGGTCGAGTGCTATTTCCGAAATCGGGAGGAGTGCCTGAAAGCCGTCGATATCTACGAATGCACCGTAACTCTGAAGAGATTTTACAGTTGCGTCGATAATCATGCCGTCTTTAAGTTTACTTTGCAGCGCAGCCATTGATTTTGCATGTTCATCTTCCATAATCACGCGGTTCGACACAATAATGTTGCGTCCGTCGTTTTTATATTCCTGAATCCTGAATGTAAGATGCCTGCCGACGAAAGCAGAACTTTCTTCTTTCTGTCTGTATCCCATCTGCGAGTAAGGGCAGAATGCACGGCTTGTTCCTATCATTACTTCGTATCCGCCTTTGATTTCCTTCTCGACATGACCTTCGACAGGTATACCGTTTTTGAAGGCATTCTCCAGCATTTGTTTGTCGGCTTTTCCTCCGCTGATTTTTGTAGTGAATTTCATTTCACCATTTTCTGTTCCGGTGAAATATGCTTTTATTTTGTCCCCTTCCTGGACCGTACACTTTCCGTTTCCATCGGTAAGTTCTGCACGGTCAAGGATACCTTCACTTTTTGCGTTCAGGTCAAGAAAAACGGTGTCTCCGGAAATTGCGACAATTGTAGTTTCAATTTGTTGTCCGGGTTCGAACATATTTTTCATTCTTTTTATACTCCTGTAAAAAATCAGGCACGGCAGGGTGTATGTGCAATACCGCGCATGTCAGCTATTGTAGCATATCCTTTACGTTTCATAAATGCCGTAAGTCCTTTCAGCACTTCAATCATGGTAAGCGGATTAGCAAACGTGTTTGTCCCGACTTCAACTGCACTTGCACCTGCCATAATGAATTCGACGGCATCTTCCCATTTCTGGATGCCGCCTATGGCT
>JALNVF010000256.1 GCA_023231445.1 Treponema sp.
AAAAATCTGTATCAGGTGCGGGCGGAAGATCGTACAAAGCGAATCGCAGGAATTATTTTTCGGCGGCTTGCTGTTTTGTCGCCTGAATTACGGGAAGAGCTTATAACTGCGGATAGTGCCGCCTCGAAAATAATTGTTCTTGTGAGTATTATGAAGACGGATTTACTATTTGCAGAATTTATGCAGCAGGTATTCAGGAAAGCTGTTCAACTGGGGGAAAAGGAACTGTATAGATGCAGGGCTCAAAGCACAGCTTAAGAATTGCAGGCGGAATTATACTGCTGGTATAGGAGGGCTGACATGGAATTTTCTTTTAATGCCGTCAGGCATGGTGAATCAGCTCATCTGGAATTCAAACGCGAATTTCCTGCAAAGAAAGAGAATTTCTTAAAGACAGTAAGTGCTTTCAGTAATACGTCCGGAGGTTTTATTGTCTTTGGAATCGATGATAAAACAAAAGAAATCGTAGGTATTCCTGAAGGGAACCAATTCTTACTGATGGATCAAATAGCAAATTGTATTTCCGACAGCATTACACCGCAGGTTTCGCCGGAAATAACATTACGGTCACATAAACAAAAAACAGTTGTCGTCGTACAGATATTTCCCGGTGCTGCATTCCTTATTACGTAAATTCATTGGGTAAAGAGAACGGTACATTTATACGTGTCGGTGCCACTTCCCGTCCGGCTGACGCGGTTACATTGCGCGAACTGGAAATAATCGGTTCCCGACTTTCGTATGACGGCTTACAGAGCAGATCACTTTTAGGAAATGATGGACAGTATAACGATGAAATAACGCAGAAACTCTGTAATGATATTCACCGTTTTATGGAAAAGGATGGAACTCCGTGCCCTGCAGTTACAAAAGAAACGCTGGAATCCTTCGGAGTCCTGAAACGGGTAAACGATGATTTTGTTCCGACAAATGCATACGGCATTCTGACCAATTCCTTTCTGACAGAATATGATTGTTCCATTGTACGGTGTGCCTGCTTTAAAGGTACTGACAAAGCCGTATTTTTGGACAAGCGGGATTGCGAAGGACCGATATACGACCAGATAGATCAGGCATTTCAGTTTATTCTCAAACATATCAATCTGGGAATGAAAATAGAAGGCATTCTCGGGCTTGATCACTACGAACTTCCGCCGGAAGCTCTGCGGGAAGCCGTAATAAATGCAATAGTTCATCGTAACTATATGTTTTATGAGCATGTACAGATTGCCGTTTATGACGACCGGGTTGAAATAGTTTCCCCCGGTTCCCTGCCCCACGGAATTACTTTGGAACAGGCACTGAACGGAACTTCGTGTCCGCGGAACCCTGTTATTGCGAAAGTGTTTCAGCGCATGAACATCATGGAAGAATGGGGTTCCGGTCTGCGGAGAATACAGATTGGCTGCCGGGAATATAAGGTAGATCAACCGGAGTTTATCGTTTCAAATATTGATTTTAAGATCATCTTTCGAAGAAATTCCAAAAAGTCAGCCGGTATTGATACTTTAGATGATACTTTGGAACCTGAAAATGACACTTTGGATGATACTTTGGAAGATCAGTTCATACAGATACTAAAAGATATACCCACGGCGGATCAGACGATAGTTGCCGGAAAACTGGGAGTTTCCGTCAGTACCGTTAAACGGCTGTCAAAAACATTGCGTGAAAAAGGCATTCTGGTTCGTACCGGAGGGAAGCGCTTCGGAAAATGGCGGATCGCTGAAAAAGATAAATGAGGAGCAGGTATACATGGATAAAACCGTAATCAGAAATTTTGCCATAGAAGCGCGCAGGAGTCTTATTCAGATGGCACGCGATAATGCCGCCCGGGTTGGTATTACGGCATCTGTCGTGGGGAAACCTGCATCTGCAGGAAGTGACTTCGAGATATATCGTACGCCGACCGGCGGTGAAACGACACTGACCGGAACGGCACTGCGCCGGCGGAAAAATCTGGTAAGGCGTATCGGAGAAATTGGGAGTGGAATAATGATCCATCCACGCCACAGAGGACGCTGTATATTCCGAATCGTACAATGTTACTTCGTAAGCGTCAATTAATCCACACCCCGCGGTCAATGAAAGAAGTAAGTTGAATATTCCATGGCATGAGGTTCTGCCAGTCGTCTTTAGTACAGCAGAACGGAACACGTTCAAATACACAGCGCAGATACTCCTGCGGATTCAGTCCGTTTTCCTTCGCGCTTTCAATCAGCGAATAAAGCAGGCACGATGAACGGGCTCCATCAGGACTTCCTGAAAACAGCCAGTTTTTTCTTCCGAGTACAAAGGGTCTTATTGCATTCTCACCGGCGTTATTGTCAGGCGTCAGGTCGGGACAGTCAATATATGCAGTTATATGTTCCCATTGTCCCAGCGTGTAGTTCACTGCTTTTCCCAGCGCAAGCGACGGCGGTACATGCTGCGCTTTTTCCAGCAGCCACTCATGGAATGTTTTCAGCATCGGGACAATCTGCTTCTTTCGTGCTGCGACAAAAGCACCTGGCTCCGGGTTCTCTTCCCTCTGTTCCGTTTCCTTTCTATATATATCGCGTATGTATTTCATCGCTTCGTCTGCACTTTTCGATTTACTGCTGCTCACTTTCGCCGCATCGAAGAATTTACGCCTCGCATGAGCCTTATCCTAATTCTCGGATAAGGCACATTATCCGAGAAGAATAGTTATCCGGGGAAAGAGCGCTTAACAGTTACAGAATAACGAGTTAAGAAAATATTCCTCGGATAACGCTGAAATTAAATCCTCAAAAAAGCCGGTATCAGC
>JALNVF010000257.1 GCA_023231445.1 Treponema sp.
AAAATGAAAGTAGTAGTACTTGCCGGAGGATTAAGTCCGGAAAGAGATGTTTCTTTATCATCAGGATCGTTAATAGCAAATGCATTAATTGAAAAAGGGCACAGCGTTTATCTTTTAGATTTGCTGAAAGGGTCTGAAAAAGAATTTAAGGAATCACCTTTTCTAACAAGTAATTCACTTGACCGGTACAAGTATATCGTACCTTCTGAAGAACCAAATCTCCTCGAATTACAACAGAAATATCCTTATCAAATCGGAAAAAATGTAATTGAAATTTGCAGGCAGGCAGATGTTGTATTTATTGCCTTGCATGGTTCAATCGGTGAAAATGGACAGTTACAATCATTATTTGATTTATACTCAATAAAATATACGGGATCAAATTATATTGGTTGTATGCTGGCAATGGATAAAGATATATCAAAAAAATTAGCAACAATTGAGGGGATTACAACCGCAAAATGGAAGCTGTATTCATTAGCTGAAATCAAGGTAGATACGATAATTAAAGAAGTGAAAACACCTTGTGTAGTAAAACCACTTAGTTGCGGGTCAAGTATCGGGATTACGATTCCTAAAAATGAAAAAGAATTATTGAATGCATTAAAAGCAGCAGAAAAATATGAAAATACTATTTTAATTGAAGACATGATTACAGGCAGGGAGTTTTCCTGTGGAATATTTGCAGGAAAGGCATTGCCGATAATCGAAATAATTCCAAAGACAGGATTTTATGACTATAAAAACAAGTATCAGAAAGGATTAACAACAGAAATATGCCCTGCTGAAATCGACAGTGAAATTGAAAAAGCAATACAGGAATTTTCATTGAAAATGCATAAAGCCCTGAGGCTCGGATATTATTCGCGATCGGATTTTATAGTTCAGGAAAATGGTGAAATAGTATATTTAGAGACAAATACATTGCCCGGAATGACGCCAACGAGTTTATTACCTCAGGAAGCAAAGGTATCCGGCATTGCATATAACGAGCTGTGTGATCAAATTGTACATAATCCAATCAAGTGAAGCCAGACGAGAGTGCAGAAAAAGTTATACACCGTCGTTGACCGTGCCCCATGGGAGAACATTTTTTATGTCAAAACACCGGTAAAAATATAAATCTTCAAAGCGAAGCTGACATTTCTGTCATTTTTCAAACTCAACGTCAGCTTCTGCCTGGTTGTAAACATCAATCTGATTCTCAACGTTTATTCTATTTACCAGCCATCCTTTCAGGATACACTGTCTGATAAACTCGTCGATACGGTTCACCCCGTTTATTTCTTTTAAAGTAATCACCACACCGAAATGTAATTTTTTACCGGTACGTCCGCCAAGCCGTTCCTTTTCTTTCAAACTAATACCCCCACATGCCGTTGTTGTACATTTTACGGGCTTTCTTTGTTCCGCTCAGTTCCTCATCTATATGCTTAACATTGTCCCATTTCCGGTAATACTTACGGGCATCTTCTTCACGCAGATACACGATTTTATCATCACACTGTTCGTTTCCGTTGATCGACTTTAATCCTGTACCGGTAACACGGCCAAAGTGCAAATCAAGTTCAGTGTTCGTGTAATCCACTCCCTGATTCCGGGAACATTCCGGAAAATAACAGAGTGTCGCTTTTGCGATGAACGGCTGCTTTTCTTTTGCGATTGGTACGGAGATTGTAAAATTATACGTGTCATACTTTTCAGAAGTACCGGACAGTATGAACCGTATTTCGTCAAAAATACGGGTATTCTCATCAGGCTCCCTGAATCTGCTGAAGAAGGGTTTATCGTAACTGGTTGTCGCATAGAACGCACCGGTTCAATTTCAGTCTCATCATATTCCTGGTTATTACTGAAAATCATAAGCTGCGTTATGTTGATGAACCGCCTGAACTTCCGGTTTGCATTGCGGACAGCCATACGGTTCTGTTCCGCAATAAATCCTTCTTTATTGTTCGGTTTCTTTACTTCGATAAACGCCAGCGGAAGACCGTTTACAAACAGTGTGATGTGCGGACGGAAAGTGTCGTCAGCATCTTCCCCGTCAGGCATCCTGCCGCAGGGAAGTTCGGTCATATATTCGTAGATGTTGTTTTCCGCATTTTTGAGGTCTATAAGCTGTACACCGTCAAGTCCTTCCTGCAGGTAATCATAAAACTGTCTGTCTTTGTCATCTGCATCAAGCACAACGCTCAGTCTGCCTGAATAGTACAGAGCAAGTACAGTGTGATCATATTTCCTGTCGTTATTAAGGAATGACAGCACTTTCTTAAAAGACGGAAAGTACATATTTGTACGGAGATCAAAATCGGAAACGGGTGTTTCTTTTACCGAGACATACTGCCAGTTTAAACGGGAAAGATGCACTAACGCCGGTATTTTTACTCTTGAATTCTCGTTAAAAGGCACTCTCCGCATAATACGAGTCAGGTCCGGCAAGGGGGCGGATACAGGGAAATTGAAGATCCTCCAATCTGATATGAATCTTTTCCGGACAACCCTTCTTTTAATTTGAAACGAGCCTTCTTACAAGTTATAACAAGGCTTCTTACAAGTTATAACGAGGCTTCTTTCAACATAAAAAACCGTAGTTCGTATATTGAACTACGGTACTATTTTGTGGAGATGATCGGACTTGAACCGACTACCTCTTGCATGCCATGCAAGCGCTCTAGCCAGGTGAGCTACACCCCCGGAATATAACATATGCACTATAACAAAAGAACGGGAATGATGTCAAGAATAAAAA
>JALNVF010000258.1 GCA_023231445.1 Treponema sp.
CTGATTGTATTTTGAAAGTTCGTTGTTAAGAGTAAAAAGCTGAGGAGCATCAAAACTGTGCCAGCCGTTGTTTTCTTCAAGAAACGTTTTCATGAACGGAACAAGTTCCGGTGCAGCTGCGGCTACAGTTCCTTTACCGTAACATATCATGGAACAGAAGTGAGGTATATCATAACATGATTTATGCCCGGGCCTCATGGATGCCGGTGTCTGAGGAACGGAAATAAGTGTATATACATCAGAAAAAAAATCACCGGAGCTGCATAAAAAATCTTCAGCTGATTGTCCTGCTGCTGCTTTCAATATTTCATCGTATTTCATAGTGTAATTATATGTCCTGTTTTATTTTTTTTCTATTAATTCCAGTATGCTTTACAAGTCAATAATTATTTTTACTATTCCGTGCAGGTTCGTGGTATACTGCTGTTATGAAAGAAAAAATTGATTCGTACTGCGGTCTTTCATGCGAAGCCTGTGAGTTTAAAACAAAAATGAACTGCGGCGGATGCATTGCGACAAACGGTAAGCCGTTCTGGTATTCCGATGCCGGTACATGTGCTGTTGCTGAATGTTTCAAAGAAAAGCAGGCTTCCGCAGGAAGTCTGTCTTTCTACGGAGAGTGCGCCGGATTCCCCTGCAAAACACTGCAGGAGTATTCAAATGATCCAGAACACGGTGATACACCTCCCGGAGCGAGGATTGAGCGCTGCAAAAAACTTAAGGAAGGAAGCCTGTAAAATTTTCAAACACAAGCCGGAGGCTGTACGCTGTCCGGCTGTTTTATCCGTCCTACCCGCAGAACAAATGAAACGACGAGTGTTGCCGTTCCCACAATAAGATATGTCCAGCGTGCCGAAAAATCCATGAGCATGCCTGCCAGCGGATAGAACAGGGAAATAATAATACGCTCAACCATTGAAACGCCCGACAGAACTGTTGCCCGGTTTTCATTCGCTATCTGTGTATTCATGAGCGTCGTTAAAAGCGGTGCACGGAAGAACCTCAGCATAGTGATGCCGAAAATTGCCGTAAATACGACCGGCATGAAATGAGGAAAGAGAAAGAGGAGCACATACAGAATGCCCGGAACGAGCGACGACAGAAAGAGAGCGTTTTTTGTTCCCACTTTTCTGTTTACAAAACCTGTTGCCATCAACAGAATCATTCCACCTGCGTTAAATCCTGCAGAGATAAAACCGTTCCACGCTACGGGTATTTTGTTGTCGAGCAGGAGTGACTGGTAGAACCAGAACATAAGAAACGTGAGCGCAGACAGCACCGCATAGTTAAGGCTGAACCGCAGCAGCAGTTTATTCCTGAAAACATAGGTAAATCCTTCATATGCATGACGGAATGCCCGTTCTTCCGGAGGAAGTACATTCAGGGGGCCTTCACAGACGAGCAGAACGACAAATCCGGCACCGATAATGCATATTCCCGTTGCGACAAATACGAGTCCGAGCGCATCAATATACGGCACGATTCCTGAAGAAACAAAAAGGCTTCCTGCAGGAAAAGCGATGAACATACCTGCCGTACTGAATGCATCGTACCGTGAGGCTGCAACGACTGCTTCTTCGTCGGTTTTACCGTGGAATTTTGCGTTTTCATAGACAAGTGCTTTATCCGCACCGCTTATCATACTGAATCCGCAGGCGGATACGACTTGTATCAGAACAAACACCGGAACGGAATGTATGATTCCGAGTGCCGTAAAACTTCCACCAAGCAGGAGCGCACCCAGAAAAAGCGACGTTTTCCGGCCCAGTCTGTCTGCCACAACTCCCGTCGGAATTTCAAATAGAAAAAGACATACGGAGAATATCGTTTCCATAAGAAACATCTGCGTATACGAAAATTCCATCCGCTGCAGATAGAACGGTACGGCAACCGCGCCGAAGAACTCAAGACTTTTCAAAAAACTGAAGAGATATATCATAGTATTCCGTATGCCTCCGTAGCTTATAACAGTTCCAGCTTTCCCGTTTTTTCCTTTCGTGTGATATGCCATATTTCAGAACAGCCTGTATGTTCAAGGAATACCGCATCGTGACTTATGACAAGGAGTGCGCATGCAACGGCGTTCAGCGCCGGTTCAAGTGACTGCGTGGAAAGAATATCCATATGATTCGTGGGTTCGTCGAGTATCAGAATCTGCATCGGTATACTCGTTTGATTATCCGTATTGCAGCCGCAGACAGCCATCGCAATCATGAGTTTACGGAGTTCCCCGGGACTGATTTTAACCTGATCTGCATGATGCCCCGTCAGAAGCTGATCCGGTTCAGATCCCATTCTGTATACTGTCGAAAGAACCTGTCCCCTCTGTGCATCGTCGAGCGATTCAAACCGCTTAATGACTCGTACAGTTTCTTCTCCTGATACTTCCTGAGGCAGGCAGAAATACGGTTTCCCGGAAAGGCATTCCGTAATTTTTCGTACGAGCATCGTTTTACCCGTACCGTTTTCCCCGGTAAGTGCAATCCGCGACTTCCTGCGTATGAGCAGGTCCGGTATTTCAAGAGAATAACTGTCTCCCGTACCGGCATTTCCTGTGGAAAGTATCTGAGCTTTTAACGAGAGCAGTATTTCCGGAACGTATGAATCACCTTCCGGTACATCAATGGAGAATCCTTCTTTTCGGGAAAGGGGATGCACAAGACTGTCCCGCTTTGCAGCTGCCTGTGCGAGCCGTGTTGCAAAACGTTTTCCTGTATCTCCTGCGGTTTTGTCTTTTCCGGAGATA
>JALNVF010000259.1 GCA_023231445.1 Treponema sp.
GCGTTCTGCTTCTTCGTTAGCCGTTCTGACAATATCATGAAGCTTTGTATATTCTTCAGGCGCATATTTGAAAAAATTTGTACGTGTCATATCTGAACAATACTGATTTTTTCTGCAGCCCATATCCACTAATATACAGTCTCCGTTTTTTATAACAGTGTTGTCTGGTGAATGGTGCGGGTCCGCTGCATTTGGGCCAAATGAAACGATTGTTTCAAAACTTGTGCTGTCTGTGCCTTCTATTTTAAACTGCCTGTCAATATATTCAGCAATATCTTTTTCGGTAATGCCTTCTCTAATAAAAGAAAATGCCCGTTCGATGCATGTATCGTTGATATGCGATGCTTCCCGCATAAGATCCTGCTCCGGCAGATCTTTACATGCGCGTGCATCGTCAATACAGTCTGATCCAAGAACATAGTGTACATTTTTGTTGTAGGCTGAAAACGGGATAAAAAAACGTGCAGGCCAGTTTTTGTCTATTCCTACAGTACCTGATTTGGCTGTGTTTTCTGCAAGTATTTTGACGGCATTTTCACTGTCTGTGAACCAGTATTCCTTAAAAAACGTATTCTGTATATTGAATAATTTATTAACAAAAAGACTGCCTGTTCCATTTTGTTGAAGATAAAGGACATACAGGCGTTCGTAAGGTTCGTTTTTAATTCCGGAAAGATACCAGATGCTCTGCGGATCACTTATAATAAGAGCATCAAGATGTTTTTTTTTCATTGCAGCGGATACGTGTTTAATACGACTCTCATACACAGATGAATTCATTATTTTTTTCCACAATATTTGAAAAGTGTAACATTATTTTCATGTGTTCTCAAGAGAAACAAATAAATAGAACAGTTGAAACTTGTTGTTTTGACCGCCTTTACGGCGGAACTGAGAGACCTCGGTATCTATTAATTGAGTAAGCAAAGGGGGCAGGGAACAGCGTAACGTAAAGAGCAGCAGCCAAAGTACTGGGAAATATCAGAAAAGAACTGATTTTCTGATGCAGGCCGGTAAGAGTACACAGTGGAGTTCAGTAAGTGTACACAATGCAGACCGGAATGCGGCGTAGTGCGATCCGGTATGTGTACACTATGCAGAACGAACTGCGACACAGGGCGGACCGGTATGTGTACACGTACCGGACTGGATCAGAAGTTAAAGCTGGGCCGGATCAGAAGTTTATATCGAACCGCAACAGAAACTTGAGAAGCATCAGTGCTGGAGCGGATGGATTACTAACAACCAGTTCAACACCGACAACGCTTTTGTCACAGATTGTGCTGTCGCTACGCTCTTTAACGCACAATTTGCGTCAAGCCTGCGGCACAGAAAATAGTGAGAAGATTATGGAAAACGGCACAAAATATTCAGAATGGATAAAAGCATTTATCTTTGAAAGTGGAAATTACAACTAACAACAGCTTGGACGTTTATGTGTACTCAAGAGAAGCATATAAATAGAACAGTTGAAACTTGTTGCCTTGAATTTACTATTCTGTTAGTATGAATGAAAATTTATATAAATTATCCGAAATACAGGCTTTAATGTTTCTTCTGCAAATGTTTGAAATTCCTGCTCGTTAAGGTTCTGTTTTATAGTACAAATAACCTGAGGTTGTTAATGATCGAAAGAGCCGAAATACGTTCTGCGTTGATTACAGATATTCCGTATTTATACAGAATATGTCTTCTGACAGGATTTAACGGTACTGATGCATCTGGATACTTTTCTGATCCTTTCCTGCTTGGGCAATATTATGCCGCTCCGTATGTTATTTTTTCTTCAGAATTTTCATTTGTTCTGATTGACAAGAATACTCGTATCCCTGTGGGATATATACTTGGTACCGATGATTCGCTGGCGTTTTGTGCAGTGCGCGGAGAAAAATGGCTTGCTGGACTTGAACAACAGTGCAGATGTACAGAAAATAATAAATCAGAATATGAAGCAGAAATCAAAAAAATGATACTTAATGGGGTACACTACAATCCTCCTGATGAATATAAGAAATTGTCAGAAGTATACCCTGCTCATTTTCATATTGATATTCTTCCTGAGATGCAGCACCGTGGATACGGACATGAACTTTTGGAAGTTTTGCTTTCCAAAATGATCGATAAAGGTGTTAAGGGTATACATCTTGGGGTGGACAGAAGTAATGAAAAAGCCTGTCGTTTTTATGAAAGAGAAGGCTTTAATATCATACAGGAAAAGAGCTGGGGGTATATGATGGGGAAGAAATTTAGATAATATTAAGCATTATTTTAGGAAAGCTGATCCGGATATCAGGTTCTGCTTACAATATTTTATTCAAAAAATCTATAGTACGTCGCTCTTTTGGGTGAATAAAAATATCTTCCGGCGATCCCTGCTCAACAATATATCCTCCGTCCATAAAAATGACATGATTTGAGACTTCCCGTGCAAATCCCATTTCATGTGTAACGACAATCATTGTCATACCGTTCTGAGCAAGCTTTTTCATTACTTCAAGAACTTCACCGACCATTTCCGGATCAAGCGCACTTGTTGGTTCATCAAAGAGCATAAGATCCGGTTCCATTGCAAGTGCCCGTGCTATAGCGACGCGCTGCTGCTGCCCGCCTGAAAGCTGTCTGGGGTAACAGTCGGCCTTTTCTTCAAGACCTACCTGTGCAAGCAGTCCATATGCCTTTCTGGCAGCTTCATCTTTTGTACAGTGTTTCCGGTCTACCGGAGCAAGCATAATGTTACC
>JALNVF010000260.1 GCA_023231445.1 Treponema sp.
AAAATATGCTGATTAACCCGACAAGTCGGAAACTTTTTCAGTATCAGGGGATAAATACCTTGAGACAAAATAATAAGACTTATCTCTACCGCCGGTAGTCAAAAGTTTCCGGCGAGCGGGCAGACTCTTGTACCGTATAATGGTACATCACAAATTTTATTACGAGTTCCAGAGGTGATATACATGCCGAAAGTCAAGATGAAACGAACAATTCCGTTGTCCTTAAACATTTGGTGTTTTATGAAATGGTTACTACCAATATTTGGAGTATTAATAATGATAACCACATCCGGCTGTGCAAATAATAATTACGAAAAAATCCAAGTACCCGGGAATCCTAGCACATACGATTATGGAATCACTTTCGATCTCGACTGGGATGTGTACGACTCAGGGACCTACAGCTATGGGCCGCTAGGCTCAGAGGTTGAACGAATGGGGGGGGGGACAACTGGTTATCGGTTATTTCATGAATTAACCCTTGACTTCAAATTCAAGAATGGACAGGAATATCAAGAAAAAATTGACCTCCGTCCATTAATAAAAAAAATGTTAGTAAATCATGAATTCCCCGACCTCAGCAAATCAAAATGGGGTGGCTCGGTCGACATTAGAATAATTGTAGAACAAAATAGATTGTCGATAGTTTATTATATTTATAAACGTAGAAGAAATGAAAACGGTCAAAAAAGGCTGTCTTCCATGCGTTACGAATATCCCCTTTTCGAGAAGAATTTGAATTAATATATTTGAGGAATGAGCTATGGGTGCAACTACAGATTCAACTCCTAATCGAGATGCAACCAAAGAAGAATTGCATCAATACGAAACCGTTCGTGAGCAGTTTGAAAAATTAGACAAATCCGACACCTATGATTCCGATAACCCAAACCAGAGACTCTTTTTCGTCTCATTTGATGGAACCCGTAATGACCGTGATGATCCTACTCCTGAAAATATTCACACTAATCCGGCTATACTTGAAAAAATGGTGCCAGATACAAAGTATGTTAGTTCGGAGTATTTAAATGGTGTTGCCACTCGTAATGACAGCCTGATTGAAGAACTCAACGAATCAAGGACAGGCGAAGGTTCAAAAGATAGGGCCGAAGAAGCATATGAACGGTTCGTAACAAAGGTCCAAGAATGGTATGGCGATAACCCCGATGTTGAAGTGCATGTCTCAACTGCGGGATTCAGCCGTGGTACTGGATCACAAAGGCACTTTGCCAACCTGATATATAGAGACGGTGTCCCTGATCCCGACGGAAATGGGTTTCTGATCCCGCCTGGCGATGTCCATCAGGATGTGATGCTGATGTATGATTCTGTAGTAACAGGTCAGGAACATACACTTATGTTAGGAATTCCGCCATCAGTTAATGCAGTACACCTAACTGCAGATCACGAAAATCGATTATTCTTTGATTCTGCGAGTATTGTCGATCCTCTTTACCCAAATGATCCTGGTATTTTAGAAACGGGTCTTCCTGGTGCACATTCAGATGTTGGAGGGAATTACGGTTATAACGGTTTATCTGCACGATCTCTTGCTTTGGGCCGCGAACTGTTTAGTTCGATGGGTGTACCTATTAGTGAAACTCCAGACAGCAATAAGATAGCCCCAGAGGATGTAACTATTCACGATTCTGGCGTACTTGATTTTGATAGTCTCAAAAATATAATCATAAGTTTTGGGAATATAGAATTCGGCGAACGGGAAGGGTTCACGGTAGGAAACCAAGCACGATTTGCAGAACTACCTTTTGAGGAACAACTCGCAGCAATAAGACGCGTAGAAACAGAACGTGAAGCAGAAGAAGCGGCATACCAACAAAAAGTTAAAGCAAATGCAAATATACGCGCTGCAGATCTTGGAATTATGCAGGCCAAAAGAGATCTTGAGGAGGCTATAGACTCGGGAGATACCCCGGAGGTTATTATTGCAGGACTTGATTATCTTTCAAACTTTGAAGACAGGATTGATCTAGACCCCAAAACAGGTGAAAATGCCAATAAGGGTCCTGTCGGTGAGAGCACGGAAGCGTTAATTGACATTGCCAGCAGTGGTATCAGCCTCGTTAATTCAATTGACAACAGTGATGAATGGGAGATTGTTGATAACTCCATAGATTTAGTGCAGGACATTGATAACTATCTAGGCCACAGCGAGAGTAAATACGCTGATGTTATTAACAATAACACTTCCCAAATCCTTAGTTTAGGCGCAGCAGGTATTGGCCTTGGCATGGCACTAGATGAGGGTGATGGCTGGGCTATATCTCAGTCATCGGCAACATTACTTCAAGGAATAGATAATTACTTTCCCGCTGGTGAAGAAGGGGCTGCTTCCGTATTGGATAACGCTCTTGGATTTGATGCTGGTAATACCGGTGTCGCGTTTGAAGGCGTTGGTTCTGCAATTGGCCTGGCAGTTAACATCGCCTCCCTCGACGATGTTTTTGACTCTGGTAATTCCGCTGCTGCTGTCTATACAGTGGCAAGCACTGCTAATAACGCCATAATTACGTATAATGCAGCTGTCACCCTTACTGGAAATGCCACTCTGGCCATGGGTTCGTCGGTACCGGGTTTGGGATATGTTGCCGCAGCTGTCCAGCTCACCCAGGGTGATGTCCAGGGAGCAGCAATTACTGCAGCAACCACCTACCTGATAACACTTGGCCCATACGGCTGGGCCGCAGCGGCTGTACTGCAAATCGGCAGTATTCTATTCA
>JALNVF010000261.1 GCA_023231445.1 Treponema sp.
CATATATAAAAAAAGGATCGCTCGTCCAGGTCATCGTAAGTCCGATCGGTCTGGGCTCGCAATTTGTCTTTCTCCCGGGGAAAGGTCCGGGACTTGTTCCGTCCGGTTCGGAAATTTTCCGGGTTGATTCAGAGACAGGACAGTCATATATCGAACAGGGCTTGAACGATATTGTCATACAGACTGATTCACTCGGTGCGCTTCTTGCAAAAGTTTCAATGGTCGTTGACAATGTGAACAAAATTACCGGTGAAATCAACAATGCCCTTACAGGAAAAGGCAGTGCACCGCTTACAACAACACTTGCAAACATAAAAAAGATCACCGCAAACATCAGCACCCTTTCTGCAAATATTTCAGATCCGACAGGCCTCGTACCGACCATGCTTGGTCCGGACATAACAAAACGGTTGAACGATATTCTGAGTAACGTCAGTTCTGTTACAAACCAGCTTAATGATCTGTCACAAAACACTGATCAGCTGATACAACAAAGTTCACCGGAAATCGACACCATACTGACACAGCTGAATGAAGCGCTGGTTCAGGCACAGGACGTTCTGACCGGCATAAAGAACAATCCGCTTATCAGGAACGGTATTCCGGATAAATCGCAGAACAACACAGCTGTTCCACAGGCGCGCAGTTCAGACTTTTAGGCAGGGAGGCAATATGAGTATAGATGTAAAAAAAATAACAATAATTGCGGTCGTTTTAATTCTGCTCGTTTCCTGTTCTTCTGCGCCGAAACGGCCCATGTTAGTAACAGCAACGGCGGACAAAGCCGAAACGCTGTATAAAACAGCAAATTCCGAACTAGCAGCAGGTATGACAGAAAACGCAGGGAACCATCTTGATCAGGCATACACACTCGCTCTCTCCATCGATAATACTGATCTGCTGTGCAAAATCATGCTTTCCTGTATAACGAAGGAACTGCAGACCCAGGACGGCAGTCCTGCAGGAACAGGCAGTATTCCGCCAGTCAGCACAGGGACACAGGGAACAGGCCCGGGAATCATTCATATCGGTGGAAATGCGGACGGTCTGCTCAAAGCAGCCCGAAAAGCCGCCTCCCGTTCAGCCGACAGAGAAAAACTTGAAGCGGTCTGTTCTTTGTATGAAGCCCGTATACTGCTCTCAAAAATTACACCGGACGATACGGCAGACAAAATTACAGCGGTACATGCACTTCTTGACGCACAAAAAACGATCCTGAAAAATGAGCCGTATTATCTGGCGTATCTGTACGTTACGAACGGCGACGCATATCTGTCTGCCGGTAATTATGCAGAGGCAGCTTTATGTTTTGAAACAGCCGCTGATATTCATACAAAAAACAGATACCTGCAGGAAACGGGCTTTGACTGGTATTCTGCAGCCAGGGCATATTCCCACGCCGGAAATAAAAGCACTGCACTCACTGCGATATATAAAGCCCTTGCGTATGACAGAGATGCCGAAAACACGGCTGCTATCGGTGCAGATTATTATGCCGCGGCTCTCATCCTGACAAAAGAGACATACAGTAATACGGAAAAAGAACAGGCCTTAGAATCAGCATACCGCGCCAGTGAAATATATCAGGCAGGAGGATTCTACGAACTTGCAAAAAAAAGTTTTGAACTTGCAAAAAAGATCAAGGCAGAATAAAAGCTGCTCCGCTACTGCTGCAGCCGTTTTAAATCGTTCTGCAGCAGGGAGCTGTCATTTACAAGTCTAAGCCCCTGCTGAACGATATTCAGTGCACCTTCCCTGTCGCCCGCATTGTACAGCGACGCCGCCTTATTATGAATTCCGGCAGCGTAATTTCTGCGGTATATGCTGCGCTGCCGTGAAAGTGCGCCGGCATCCGGGAATTCACGCAGCCCCTGTTCAAGCAGCGATGCGGCTTCAAGCCAGGCTCCTGTGTCCGCTATATCTGCAGCTCCGTTTGAATAAGCGGAAACGGCAAGCGTTATATACTGTTTTTCAGGAAGGACAGACTTATTATCATTTATAAAGACAAGCGCTTTTTCAAACGGTTCGGTTAAAACCACATAATTCAGACTGTTAACCAGTATTCCGTTGTACATGTCCCGGTACTCAGCTTCTTCAAGCTGGGAACGGTATTTTTCGAGAACCGCAAACGAACCGGTATAATCGTTACGCTTCATATACCTGTTCAGTATATTACCGACGGCAGCGGATGCATACGTATGATATAACGGCGAACTGCCGAACATACTTTCCGCCTGAGCCGTAAGGGCAAGTCCGTCCTGATCGTTTCCGGCATTTGTATAATCGACGGCGATATTGTATATACACTGGAAAAAAGTCGAAAGCGACTGTGGAGAATTATTCTGAAGTACCATGGCATCAACAGCAAGACCTGCGGTTTCAGAATCCCGTTTCTGCTTCTGCAGCATCGACATTCTGTTATTGTAAATGAGTGCGATGATGCGCCGGTCATCAACGTTCCGCCTGTCCGCGTATTTCTTTGCCGGAACTGTCACATATTTTTTCTGCGGAGCAGAACCGGACGTCAGTTCTTTTTTTACCCCCGGGTCAAAACCGTACGGATTTGTCGTTTCCACATCTACGCTGCGTCCGTCCGCATTTACCGTACAGAATGCATGAAGCGGCGTTTCAACCGCAGTAACAGGGATTCCTTCTCGTTTCATAAGATACATAAACAGGATATCCGACGATACGCAGTTATACACTCCGGATGCAAGCGCCGTATTTACGAACGTC
>JALNVF010000262.1 GCA_023231445.1 Treponema sp.
CAGACAAACCGCTTCTTGCACAGGCATCACTTCTTCCCCCTCAGATTGCTGATATAGCACTGCAGCTCGGAAGTTCGTTTTCAAATATATGTACCGTACAGGAGATGGCGGACCGCGTCAGAGAATTGGTCCCGGCTGTTACGGTACAGACACAGGACGTACGCTTATGAAAGCTTTTCTTGACTATATTCCGGGTAACTCGCTGCTTCACCGGCTTAATCCGCTTTCTAAAATCGCTGTTTCAATTGCAGTCTGTGCTGCATGCTTTATATCGTCCTCGCCGCTTGTACTCTGCACACTCATCATCATAGATCTGCTGCTTGCAGCACTCGGACACATCGTCCCGTTTGCATTACGGCTGCTGAAGGGGCTTATCAGTCTTTCTGTTTTTCTTTTCATCCTGCAGGTACTTTTTATCAGAACGGGAACCCCGCTGTTTAATCTTTTTCCCGGATTTCCGGTAACAACGGATGGTCTCGTGAACGCAACCCGTCTGGTACTCAGACTGACCGGAGCCATGCTTCCGCTGGCCGTAATGATCTCGCTCACAAAACTGAACGATCTTTCCGGCGTATTAACATGGTATTTACATATTCCGTATAAATACGCTTTCATGCTTATAACAGCAATACGGTTCATACCGGTATTTGCCACCGAAATGGAATATATCATACAAGCCCAAACGTCACGGGGAATTGAATTCGATACAAAAAATATTTTTAAAAAAATAAAACTGATCATACCGCTCTGCATTCCCCTTCTGATTACATCCGTAGGAAAATCAGACACTACAGCGGTTTCTGCAGAGATGCGCGGATTTGAACGGCGCACCCGCAGCAGTATGAGTGTCGTCTGTCCGGTAAAAGCAGCAGATATCGCGGCAATTATTCTTTCTATCGGACTTGTAGCTGTAACTGCAGTCATCAGAACGGTTGCAGATTTGTAAAAACCAGCCGGAAATCAGTCTTGCTTTTGACACTTATCCTGAAAAAATATATACTTTAGTCTGTTTTCCATGACAACCATATCTATGAATGAAAAAAAAGAAATTCCAGTCCGCGGCGCAGCTGTTCTGGGTACAGGACAGATACTGCCGCTTATCGTAAAATTTTCCGTCCCTGCGATTATCGGGATGCTTGTCGGATCTTTGTATAATATTGTTGACCAGATATTTATAGGACAAAAGGTCGGAGTACTCGGTAATGCCGCAACAAACGTAGCCTTCCCGCTTGTAACAATATGTATGGCGGTAGCGCTCCTTATCGGCATTGGTACCGCAACAAACTACAGCCTTGAACTTGGACGGGGAAATAAAGAAAATGCAGCGGCTTTTGCAGGAAACGGAATAACACTCAACGTTTTATGCGGATTCGGTATCGCTGTTCTTGCAAAAATTTTTATTATTCCGCTGCTGCATGTATTCGGTGCGACCAGTACGGTATTTCCCTATGCAGAAACATATACCGGTATAACGATTATCGGCATTCCGTTCCTGTTGTTTACCGTTGCAGGTAATAATCTGGTCCGTGCCGACGGTGCCCCGGCAACGTCCATGCTTGTGATGCTTGCAGGAGCAGTTACAAATGTCTTTCTGGACGCATTATTCATGTACGGTTTTAACTGGGGTATTGCAGGAGCCGCATGGGCCACAATCATAAGCCAGATACTGTCCGCAGTTCTGCTTGCAGCGTATTTATTTCATATGCGGAGCGTTACGCTCAGCCGCAGACATTTTATTCTTTCATTCAGACATATTAAATTTATTGCCTATATGGGCTTTGCTTCGGCCATAAACCAGATAGCAATGGCATCGTTCCAGATCGTCATGAACAACGTACTTGTATACTACGGCGCAAAATCTGTCTACGGCAGCGACATTCCGCTTGCCTGTGTCGGTGTCATTACAAAAGTTAACATGCTGCTTATGGGAATTGTCATTGGTATTTCACAGGGCTGCCAGCCGATATTCGGCTTCAATTACGGTGCAAAAAAATACAACCGGGTAAAAAAGGCCTATATGAATGCTGCACTCATCGCAACCGTCATTTCGATTGCTGCATGGATATGTTTTCTGGTGTTTCCCCGGCAGATCACCAGTATATTCGGAACAGGAAATGAACTATATTTCCGTTTCGCAGAACAGTATTTCCGTATTTTTATGGTACTGACATTTCTTAACGGTATACAGCCGTTAACTTCAAATTTCTTCGCCTCTATCGGAAAAGCAAAACTGGGAGCAGCCATGTCACTTACGCGCCAGGTGTTGTTTCTTATACCGCTGGTTCTGATTCTGCCGCTTTTCTTCGGAATAAACGGTATTCTGTATGCAGGACCTGTTGCCGACTGTGCAGCTTTTATTTTTGCTGTTACGTTTGTTTCACGAGAAATGCATACATTGTCGGCAGATAAACAGGCTTTATCCTGAACCCATATAAGGAGACCTCAATGGACATTAAAGAAATTATGACCCTTCAGAATTTCGTAGTTCTTGGAAATACCGTAAATCCGGACAGATATGCCGCTATGATTAAAAACGGACTGGCAGCACACGGGTATACCGCAGCCGGCGTCGGTAAAGAACTCGGCTCAATAAATGAAGTTCCTTTTGATATAGATGTCATTGATCTGTGTATAAATGCAAAGGAAGGACTCCGGCTGCTGAATGAAAATACAAAACCGTTCAAACAGATTGTTATCCAGCCGGGCG
>JALNVF010000263.1 GCA_023231445.1 Treponema sp.
CGTTGCCGTCATGGCGACATTGCTTTCATTTGCGCCGCCTGCAGCCCATATGCCTTTCCCTTTTACTGCATTCGGCATGGCCGTATACCGCTGCGGATTTTCCGGAAGCCGGATATGTACATGGGAAAGTACGGACGTATATTCAACCGGCTGTTCATCCGGACGGACAACAGTGAATTTTTTAGGCATGAAATGTCCTGAAGCGGAATCGTCATTCCGTGCAATGAACGTAGAACCGTCGTACGAGGCGTCTTTTCCGACAAGAATTGTTGTGCATGACATATATGATCTCCTGATTTTTTTTATCCCCGGAAGTATACTCCAAACAGTATAAAATGTCAGAGCGCGATGTGCCTGCCGGTATATATTATAATGTTTTTATTTACAAAGAAATATTACTTTGACTGTGTGGAAAGGGGTTGTGACGTAAAATTAACAAAAAAACGACAAGTCCGTTTTCCGCCATATCATTGTCGGACGGAAAACGGACATGCAGAAATTTAGATATCAGATGATCATAAATCAGCAGTGTCTTATTTTTTGCAGACGGGGCACTCCCAGTTTGTACCTTCAGGACAGACCGGATGTGTGTTGTTGTGCAGTTTTTTATTTTCCCCGAAGTCATGATAGTTTTTACATTCTTTTTCAAATGCCTCCAGAGAAGACAGAGCATATGAATATTTGAATTTCTGGTATTCTTTATGCTCTCCGATATGCTCTTTTATCCGGCTGTTCAGATCATCGTCCGCCCTGCCGATATATTCGACAATAAAACTGCCTTTTGTTTTCACATATCCCAGTGCGTAATTACCGGCTGATTTTTTAGTGATCTGTCCGTCGACATTCTCGACAGTAAAATCAAACGATTGTCCCATGTTCAAACTTGCCATAGAAAACTCCTTATTCGGAAATTACCTGTTCATAAAATGAATATCATCTGAATTGGCTTGAAGATGTAAAAAGAAAGGAAAATCAAGCAGCTCGAATAATATTAACGTTATTTCGTTATCATCGGCCTTTTTAGTGTCCGGATAATTTCTTTCCGGTAAATTCTCTATTATTATAGAACTAAAAGCAGGTATAGTCAACATACGTATATGCTTATACGTGTTCCGCATAAAACTTCCGTTTTTTATCACTTGAAAGCGATTACTTCTGCATGGAAAAGTTCAAAGTGATTATGACAGGTGAAACTGCGGACCTGCCGGAGCCGTTCATGCTTGCGGACCGCAGTTTCGGCTGCCGTCTTACGGTGCACGCGTATTCTCTTTCGTATGTCGGAACGAACAGATGCGTCCGCGGCGGCGACTATACGGTGGAAGTGCCGGACGGTTCGTGCTGGCTGCATCTCCGGCGGTCCGTGCCCGGAAGCAGAGTGCTTGTATGCGGACTGCTTTCCGGTTCTGTTGTACGCGGATGCCGTATCATTACAAAACAGCGTGAAGATTCTCTATAAGCTCTTCGTTACTGCTGCAGTTGCCGAATAATTTTCTGATGCGTGCAACGGCATTGCTTGCGCTTTTCAGTGAAGTACCGAGCTTGTCGGCCGTTACTTTAAGCGGATCTCCCCTCAGTATGGAAAAAAGCAGTTCCTGCTGCTGTCCGGTCAGCTGTTCAAAACCGTATCCGGGAAGGGGGACTGACGGCGGGGGCGAGCTGCGTGCAGCGACGGTATGGTACATCTTTCCGACAAGAAACGTACGTCTGAAATCTTCAATTTCCGCTTCTCCGGGACAGATGATGAGTGAACAGCGGCTGTACTTCATAAAACGGCTGGTGAGCAGTCCGTTGAGCGGGCTGTCTGCATAGACAAGGACTACGGACTTGTGTTCCTCAAGAACGGTGAACTCCTGTTCTGCAAGTCCCGGATTCGTGTCGCAGTTCAGGAATACGGCATCATGTTCTGCAGTAACTGCTTCGGCAGCATTTAAACACTGCGTAAAGTGCGGTGTACCTGTAAGCAGGCTGAATATAGCGCGCCTTGTAAGAATCTGCGGAGCGGTATAGCCTGCCGCGATTATTCTTTTCATATAAACTCCTCCTTTGTTTTTATTTTCGGCAGAATATACAGGGGGCGGATACAGGCATACCGGCTTGCAGGTATATTCGGAATACGGGCCGGTCGTTTTATGTAGGATTTCATATACACAGACGACAGCTGTATAAAGCTTGTACAGAAGCCGGACAAGACTTACGCAGACATTACGCATGTAACAGGCAGCCTTCGGACAAGTCATGGATAAGTGATGCGCATGTAATACGCAGGACCTGAATAAGTCACGGACAATGATTGCGTAAGTAATACGCAGGACCTGTACATGTACATGGACAATGATTGCGTAAGTAATACGCAGGACCTGTACATGTACATGGACAATGATTGCGTAAGTAATACGCAGGATCTGCACATGTACATGTACAGTAATTGCATAAGTAATACGCAGGACTTGTACATGTACTTATAGAATTGTTAAAAAAATACGGAACGCAGGTACATTAACCTGCGTTCCGTATTTTTTTCGGAAGAAAAAAAGTCTATTCGGTTATAGTCACTTCGTTGTCAAGGCTGTCACTCTTGTAACGCTGTACGCCCGGTTTCGTCCATACACTGATCCGGCATTTTCCGAGCGGTGCATCATCCGGAATAATAATGTCTATGACGTTCGAACCTGACCGCGTATA
>JALNVF010000264.1 GCA_023231445.1 Treponema sp.
CTCAGCGCGGTGCAGGCCGCTCCGCTGCTGTCCGTAAAGTCGCCCGGAGTAAGGTAGAGCACGGTTCCGGAATGAGAAGCATTCTGCGCTGAAGTAACGTTTCCGAGCAGCGTAATGGTGTTCGCAGAAGAAGTCTTGTCCGAAAGCGCCGTAACTGCGTCTGTTATTGTTATAAACGGATAGTCGCGTGAGCCGGTCGATGTTCCCGTATAGTCCGGATTGACGTATGCGCGCGTCGTAAGAATGGTGCATCCCAGTTCAACCGGAGCTGCATCTGCAAAGAGACTCTTGCGTGCGTACGCATACAACTCTATCTGGCCTGCAGGCAGTTGTATTGTTGCAGTTCCGTGTATGCTCTTTCCGTCGAACAGAAGTGTTGTCGTTGTTCCGTCCGTTTTGTACACTTCATAGATAACAGAAGCATCCGATGTATCGTATGTCGTCGTATTGCCGTCACTGCCGGTGAATGTCGTTACCGCAGGCGGACTGATTGTTACCGTGCTGTATGAGCTGCCGTCGTCCTGACTAAGTTCGTCTCCGCCGGAAAGTGTTCTGCCCGAGCTGTCCGTTACCGTTACCTGTCCGAGCTGTACGGCTTTGACTGATGTTTTTATACTGGAAGTGAGCCCCATTTTATCGGTGAGTGTGAGCGTGTAGGTTGTGTTGTCCGCCGATACAGTGTCGCCGGACATAAAGTAAACGGGCTGCATATAGAACGGCGGAACGGTTTTGTCTGCAAAAACAACGTTGTTCTGAACAATAGTATCTGCCGGCTTTGTCTGAAGCAGAACGCCGCTCCCGCTTGTAAATGTGAACGTTCCGCTGTCTGTCAGTGCCACCGGATATACCGTACCATTTATGGTAAGAGACGTAATATCGCTGTGAATGCCTGTGGAAGCGAGCTTTTCTTTCCGCGGCATATAGAAGCAGACAACATATGTATTTGTTGACGAATCCGTATAGACGACAGCGCCGCTTACGTCGGGAGGTGCGCTGTTTGCGTGAAGCGGTACGGTGTACGAATCGAATGAGCGTCCCGATTTTGGCTCCACCATGCGCAGTGTGAGCGATATGTCGCCTCCTTTTTCCATTGCGGTAAGAAGTGCATCCGGGAACGATGCGTATATCGTCGTCGTATCGGAAGCATCCTGCGTAACTGACAGCGCGCGTTCCCCCTCAGAGGTAAGAATGGTGCATTCGGCAGCTGCTGCGTCCGGGAGCGAAGAACCGGTGAGGTTGAACGTATAGTGCTGCGGATTGCGCAGGGTGAGTGTAACGGTGCGCGTGTTTCCGGACGGAAGGCACGTAACACCGCCGGAATCTGCCGGGTATGAACCGTCGGCGCTCCAGCTTACGACGGCGGCTGTTTCTGTATATTCGCTGAAATATTCCTTTACCGGCTGATAGAACATACCGCATGATGCAAACAGCGTCATGCCGGCGCATGCGGCGGAAAGTACAGGTAATTTTTTTCTTTTCATATCAGAACTGCCATCCCGCAGAAAGAGAGGGAACAATCATGCCGAGCGACATGTCCGGCATAAAAGCATGTATATAGTCGGCGCAGACGTCGACGTACAGCCGTTTTAAAATGTAAACCTGCACGGCAGCACCTGCATCAAAAGAAGGCTCTATGCCGTTAAACGGATCGGTGTTGATGCCGTGTTCAAAATGGAATTCCAGACTGCCGAAAAAGACTGCACCGCCGCCGCCGTGCAGTTCGAATACGAGATGATTTTTTATAACCGGCAGCTGGTACACAAAATTAAGATGGCAGGTGATAAAATTCCCGTCTATGCGGTACGTATCGTACTGTGCATACAGGCGCGAATACGATGCGTCGAGTCCCGCACCGAAGTACCCGAACCGGTGCTTGAACGGCATGAACGAGCAGCGCGATGTCATGCTGAGCGGAAAGACGTTTGTATTCAGGTAGGTCTTCATCGTATTGTCGTAAAGTACAACAGGAACCGTATACCCCGCAGAAACATCAAAATCAATTCGTTTTTTGAATTTAACTGTTACCGGCCCTTCCTGCGCGGACAGTCCTCCGGGATTCGTAACGGTAAGGCTGTATATTCCTGTGTCGAGCTTTTTTATATCGAACTGAAGCTCGGCTTTTTTATCGTTTTCATCGTGGTCCGTAAGCTGTGCGGTAAATTCTTCACCGTTTTTTCCCTGCCTGCACAGGGAATACCTGCTGTCTTCCCTGAGATTTTTACCGGTAATTGAAAATGTACCGTCGTTCGGTTCCTCCAGATAGATCGTTTTTGGGAATACACTGTGTACTTCCGGCTCGTATGCCCTGGTAATGCTGAAATAAGACCAGTCTGATGTTATCTCCGGTTTTCCCAGCAGATTGTAGACGGTAACGGCATAGCGGTACGTTCCCGGAGGAAGGGACACTTCAATAAAGCTGTCCGTTGTTTTTGAACGGGACAGCTCTTTGTACGCTTCCGTACTGCCGGCGGAAGTATTTTGAGCGCCGGCCATGTTTTGTCCGTCTTCTTTCCCGATTACGACTTCGTAACACATACTGTTGTCCGACGGTTCCCACGAGAGCCGCTGGACGAATTCCTCCTTTCCGTCTTCCGTCTGTTTCAGAAAATAATTTTTCTGTGTGCTTTGTGCGGTAAGCATGAAAACTGACAGAAGCATATACAACCCTGCAGTTAC
>JALNVF010000265.1 GCA_023231445.1 Treponema sp.
GTATAGCTGTATGAAGAAAACAGCGTTCTGTATGAAACAAATGAAATGAGTTTCCAGTTGCTCTTTTCGGAAAACTGGATAAAATAGTACCCCTGTTCCGACTTAACAACAGAAGACGAAGAAAGCGTTGCATGAGCCAGATACGGTTTCAGAAACGCAAGATCTATCTTATCCTGATTATTCTGCAGATCGGGGAAAGGATCAAACGGCAGATCACGGCTGTCAAGCCACATATATGCATCGGTCGCCGTATTAATGACTTTCATAATCGACCGGATTGCATCAAAATTACAAGTTATCAGAATATCACCTGACGTACCTCCTATGTCTTCGTACGGGATGGCATACGTAAACACAAGTGAAGTCGCATTCCAGTATGCAATTTTATAGGGACTCGAAAAATAGAAAGCATATCTGCCCTCCTTATATTCACGGTACCAGCCGGAATGTATCTGAGAACTTATATCTATACCTTTTGTAAAAACGGGTGAGAATACCGTACCGGTATCGGTAACGATGGCTATGCTGTGTATGTCCATGTGAGACAGAAATCTGCTCAGTTTTAATTCTATTCTCGAAAGATACATCTGCATATGTGCCGTATCTTTACCGGAAGATACAATACGGATAAGGTCGCACAGTTCCGTATCGGACCGTATGTAATACGGCATCTGCATCGGCATTCTGAAAATACTGTCTGTCGACAGTACCGCCTGCGCATCTATCGTCTGTATATTGTCGACAGCCTGCCGGTTCAGTTTTGCATTGTAAATTGCCGATGAAATGACAGAAACAGCAGCGCCGGCGACGCATACAACAAGAAAAGTCCGCAGAATAATGCGGTTCATAAGCGGTGATTTCATTTTCTATCCCTCCAGTCAAGCGGCGTTTTTCCCGTGATCCGGTAAAATACCTGACTGAAATACTGTGAAGAAGAAAACCCCGTTCTGTCCGCGATTTCATAAATTTTGAAAGACTTTTCCTGCAGAAATTCTTTTCCCTTCTCTACTCTGTACCGGGTCAGGTATGAGGAAAGCGTATATCCCGTATCCTGCTTGAATACAAACATAAGTCTGTTCGCGCTCAACCCGACGTTTTCCGCGATCGGCCTGACCCCCAGCGATTTATCAGAATAATTTTCCCGGATATATTCAATCGATTTCCGCGTAGCCTGCGAATATTTTTTTTCATCGTTTCCAGTAATTTCAGAAATACACGCGGTCATAATTTTCAGGAAAAAATCGAAAACACCGGAAACAGAATAAAAGGCTTCCTGCACGGCAGAATCTTTGAGCAGGCTGTTTTGCAGCGGCGGATGTTCCCTGATATATTCCGCAATACCCGCATACAGCTGACTGGAACACATAAAGAGCGCTTCCGTATTACGCAGTTTCTTCAACTGCACAGTCAGACCTTTAACAGAATAGTAAAGCTGTTCTCTGCTGCCGCTGCGGAAAAACTGCAGGATGTCTGTTACGTCAACAAACGCCATTCCGGAATACGTACGAAGTGTTTTGTCTTCCAGATTATACTGTCCCCCCTCACCGTCGAACAGGGAACACTGCAGTACGGACTTGTTATGAATATATATACCCGCCGTCTTTTTCAGCGGCTGCGCTTCCGGAAAATAAAACGAAGAAAAACTCTGCCCTGTTTCCTCTTTCAGAAACACTTTCAGCTGTTCTGCAAAACTGAACAGTTCCTGCAGTATTGTGCCGTTCTTTTTTATGTCTTCCAGCAGGACAAGCAGAACACCTCTGTCTATTTCCTCAACTGCCTTTATCCGGATATTTTTATCTGCCATTCTGTATACGGAATCCGCGTATCTGCCGAGAACCGGACGTTCTGAAGCCCTGCTGCGGAAAATACCGACCGGCGTATCGGCAGAAATAATCAGACTGTAAAAATTTTCTGTTTCAAAGTATTTATTTTCCATACCGGCAGAAGGAATGTTTTCATGGTATTTTTCAGAAAAAAGATTCTGTATGTACAGCGACAGAAGAACTTTATTTTCTTCTCTGACATGCAGAATTTTCTGCTTACATGTTTCCAGTAACGAGACCAGCTTTTCTTTTGTTATATCGTTTTTGAGGACATAATCCTGTACACCATATTTTATGGCGGACCGGGCATATTCAAATTCGGCCCACGAAGATATCAGAACAAGTAAGCTGCCTGATTTTCTTTTTTTAAGTTCCGCGGCAAGTTGAACACCGTCTATCACCGGCATCTTTATATCGCTAATAATAAGCTCGGGACGGAGAGCTTCCATCTTTTCCAGAGCGTTTTTACCGTTCCGTGCAGTACCAACTATACGGAACCCTGCCTGTTCCCAGTCAAGCAGATCAGACAAATCCTCGAGAACTATCGGCTCGTCATCAACAAGCATAACGCGTATAAAATCCATTACACTCAGTATACCCTGTCTTTACCGGTATGGAATAAAAAATGAAGTACAGCAGAATTTCCCATATCACGGCAGGGACGGACACACCCGTGTCCGTCCCTGCATCAGGCAGTCTCAAAAAACTTCAGTTTTTTAAGATGCCCATTACATAATAACGGCAGTTCCGTATCCCGGTATTTCAAGAAAACCGGAAATCATTTCTTCTGCCAGTACATTGCGGTATGTCCGCCTGAGCGGCAGCGTTACCCGTACCGGATTATAATTCAGTA
>JALNVF010000266.1 GCA_023231445.1 Treponema sp.
CGTATTTTCACCGGCATCTTTGCTTCCCGGGACAAATCAAGCAGTTTTTCCGCGAGCGGCAGGCAGAATCCGTAGATATCGGCACGGGTTACATCCTCGAAATGACAGCGCGGAATAATTCCCTCTGCAAGACAATCCTTCACAATTCCAAGATACGAATCCATAGTCTTTTCGCGGTCAGACTTGAGTTTAAGGAAAATATGATAATCCGAAACAGAAGTCAGAATACCCGTTTCTTTTAATCCCAGTTCCTTCACAAGTTTAAAATCATTTTTATCAGCACGGATCCATGATGTAATCTCCGGAAATTCAAAACCGCATTCCTGGCACAGCTTGAGAGCTTTACGGTCCCTTTCACTGTAAATAAAAAACTCGGACTGCCTGATAAGGCCGTTTTTACCTCCGAGTTTGTGCATAAGCGTATAAATACGGGCTATCTGTTCCGGTGTGTACGGGGGACGTGCCTGCTGACCATCGCGAAACGTTGTATCAGTAATCCAGATATTTTCCGGCACCCGCAGAGGAACTTCAATACCGTCGAATCTGATACGCGGAACTGATGTATACGGGAACTGATCCCTGTACAATTCAGGCTCATCACGGTGAACTAACTCAAAGTGTTTTATTTCATGTTTCAAAACAGCCATTATTTGCCTCTGATAAATACGTTATTTTTGCATTAATACGGGTTTTTTGTCAATTACATGACCTTACAAATACACTATTTAAAAATGAGTAAGATGCATTCCAACCGCAACCGTACCAAAACTGTAATTATTCCCCTAAAATTCAACTCTGTAAATCAACCGTTCGGTTGATTCTTTTTTTCCCTGCGAACGGTATGTTTATACATGTGAGGTAAAGTGAATGGATCCTATTCTGACAGTCAGTAATCTGACAAAACATTTCAAACAACAACAGGTTCTTAACGGCATCAGTTTCGATGTACACCGGGGAGAGATTCTCTGTATACTCGGCCCGAACGGTGCAGGAAAATCGACAACTATTAACATTATGACAGGAGCACTTGCCGGAAGCGGAGGAGAAATCACATACAAAGGAAAACCGGTAGACAGACAGCTCCGGCAGTACAAGCAGGCACTTGGGATAGTTCCGCAGGATATTACCCTGTATGAAGAACTGAGCCCCGAAAAAAATATTGCATTCTTTGCTTCGTTGTACGGTCTGCACGGGAAAAACCTTAAAAAGGCAGTCGACGACGCACTTGTGTTTGCAGGGCTTGAACAGCGCAGGCATGATAAAGTAAAAACATTCTCCGGAGGAATGAAACGCCGGCTCAACATAGCCTGTGCTGTTGCACATCATCCTGAAATTGTCATTATGGACGAACCGACAGTCGGGATTGATCCGCAGAGCAGAAACCATATTCTGGATTCCATAAAAAAACTGCGGAACGACGGAATGACTGTAATCTATACAACCCATTATATGGAAGAAGTTGAAGTAATCGCGTCACGTATCATAATTCTTGATAAGGGAACTATTATCGCAGAAGGAACAACCGAATCTCTCAAAGAATCGGTTTCTGCAGAACGTCAGTATACAATCGAAGTGGAAGAAAACGGAAAAATTCCGGAAGCAAAGTTTTATACCATTGAAGGAATCAAATCAGTACATCTTGAAGGAAATACTGTCAGGATTTCATCGGTACGCGGTGTAGAAAATCTGGACCGTATTATAGCGCTGTTCACTGAAAACAATGAACGGATACGAAATATAACGAGCGAAAAAGCCAGCCTTGAAACAGTATTCCTCAAACTGACAGGCCGCACACTCAGGGACTGAACGGAGAAAATCATACATGAAACGGTTTTTATCAATCTTATTGATGGATCTGGAGAATCTGTTCAAAAATCCGGTCCTGCTTGGGTACAACACGCTGTTTGCCGCTCTTTTCATTCTGATTATGGGATATCTGTGCGGCGGCGATTATGAAAAAATGAGCGACGCATATCAATATTACGGTATTTCGTTTCTTATATTTGGTATGCTTGAAGGAGCAATGACCGCTTCGAACTGCTTTATGGAACGGGACATCAAAAAACCGAACCTGCGCATAATCTATTCTCCTGCAGGGCCGGCGGCAATATGGCTTTCAAAACTGACTGCATCGTTTCTGTTCGATTATGCTCTTCACCTTCTGCTGCTTGCCGTGCTCTGCCCTTCGCTTCATATCACGCTCGGACCACATCCGCTGGATTTTATTCTACTTATGGCTCCGGTAGAATTTGCATCGGCAGCACTCGGCATTTTTTTCTGCTGTGTATTTCACTGCGAAGAAACAACCAGTACTCTGCTGAGTACCGTTATTTCAATCTTCGGTTTTCTCGGCGGAACTTTCTTTCCGACTGATGGTCTTGGAAAAACAATAGCGGCGCTGTCACGGGTATCGCCCGTCCGCTGGCTTAACGATGCGTTCTTTGCACTTGCCTGTGACGGCAGCAGTGAGTATGTACTGCCCGTTTTTATCACCACGATTGTAATTTCGGCCGCTCTCATGCTTGGATGCCGGCTGCTTTTTAAAACGGAGGATTACCTGTGAACACATTCCTGACAATACTCGCAAATGATTACCGGCGTACGGTTTCCCGTCTTTCCGGAACGATCATCA
>JALNVF010000267.1 GCA_023231445.1 Treponema sp.
CCGCCGGATAGCGGATGTAGTCCATGAATAGCAGAGCAGTACGATTCCGAAACAGCATTGTCCCAGTCCTTTGATGTCGAATACTTCCGACATATAGTAGAAGAACAGATTTACCGGGCGGAAATAGTACTTGATGAAGCTTCCGTCGTAGACGTACATCGTGAGGCTCCCGTTATTGTCGAACATGCACTGATTGAGAGTAAGGGCGATGAGCGAGAATCCGTACATGAACAGTATTTCGTAATAGCTCCATCCGCCTATGGTGGGGAAGTTCTGGAAGACTATCCAGAACGCAAGAAAGCCTAGAACATTCGTAAAAAGAATACCGAGCGTCGATATGAAAAAATCAGCGCGGTAGCTCATTTTACTTTTAATGTCCTGCGAGATGATGCGGAAATATATGCGGATATAAAAAAGCAGTCCTTTTTTTGAAGGGACAGGGATGGTTCTGTCTTTTGTCATGTTCATATCAGCCACCGTTTACCGTGATTACGTTTGATGAAGATTTCCAGAATACTCCAGTGATGCATACGAGCAGAATCAGCCATACGGCCTGAACACCGAGCATGGTAAAAATCTCTGCCGGAGGCCTGTTTGCGGTCGTGGGTAGTGAGCACGACTGTTGTGCCTTTTTCTTTATTGAGTGCAAGAATAAGTTTGCGGATTCTGCTCTTCATCGACACGTCCAGTCCGATTGTCGGTTCATCAAGAAATACAATTTTCGGATTGTGAAGGAATGCTGCAAGTATATCGCTGAAAGTTCTCTGCCCTAAAACGACACCGGTTTCCTGTGCGTTCAGCGAACGGTTTTTATTGAATTCCGCAGTTAAATTGAGTACTATTTAATTGTGGAGTGAAATTTATCGATAGAAGGAGACAGAACTCATGGACAGATATGATATAGCAATAATCGGAACCGGACCTGCAGGTCTGTCTGCGGCGGTTACCGCAAAAATACGTAATAAAAAAATCATTTTATTCGGCAGTAATGATTTAAGTGCTAAAATCGGGAAGGCTCACGCGGTGCAGAATTACCTCGGACTTCCGGCCGTAACCGGCGAAAATATGCATAAAGCATTCCATTCACATCTTGATGCGCTTCAGATAGCTATTACGGAAGGCAGGGTGAACGCCGTTTATCCCATGGGTACCTGTTTCAGCATTGAGGCATCCGGGCAGTTATATGAAGCGGATTCGGTTATTCTGGCAACTGGTGTCGTTATGGAAAAACCGTATCCCGGTGAAAATGAATTTCTCGGGCGCGGTGTAAGTTACTGTGCGACATGCGATGCTCCGCTGTATAAAAAGAAAACGGTTGCCGTTATTGCTTTTGGAAAACAGGAGGAAGCGGAGGCTGATTTTCTTGCCGAAGTTGCTGGTAAAGTCTACTACTTCCCAATGTACAAAGAACCAGTTCAGCTGTCGGATAAAATTCAGATTATACGGGAGATACCGGAATCTGTGACAGGGACTACAAAAGTACAACAGCTTAAAACAAAAGAAAACAGCTATGACGTAGACGGTATATTCATCCTGCGGGAAAGTATTGCACCAGGCCAGCTTGTTCCGGGAATAGTGGTTGCGGATAATCACGTGCAGGTGAACCGCCTTATGGAAACAAGTATCGCAGGTGTTTTTGCCTGCGGAGATATAGTAGGCAAACCGTATCAGTATATAAAATCTGCAGGAGAGGGAAATATTGCTGCATTGTCTGCAGTAAATTATATAGATCAAAAAAAGCGAACGGAGGTTAAGTAAGTATGGGTATATATGACTATTCAGTAACGGATACACAGGGTAATCCTGTTGCTCTAAAGAAATTTGAAGGAAAAGTTATTATTGTGGTGAATACTGCTACAGGCTGCGGTTTTACGCCGCAGTACAAAGATCTTGAGTCTATGTATGAAAAGTATCATGACAAGGGTCTGGAAATTATAGACGTTCCGTGCAATCAGTTTGCAGGGCAGACTCCGGGAACTGATGAGGAAATTCATGAGTTCTGTACGCTCAAATATCACACACAGTTTCCGCAGATGAAAAAATCAGATGTAAACGGTACGAATGCACTCCCTCTTTTTACGTACCTCAAGAGCCGGAAAGGTTTTACAGGTTTCGGTAAAGGACCAAAAGCACTGCTTATGGATCAACTGCTCAAAAAGAGCGATAAGAACTATGCCGCTAATTCCGACATAAAATGGAACTTTACGAAGTTTGTTATCGACCGGAGTGGGAACGTCGTTGCGAGGTTTGAACCGACTGCATCAATGGATGATTTTGATAAATACGTCTCGGGTTTACTGTGACATCAGGGGCCGCCCGTTAAAGCCGTATGACTTAACGGGTGGTCTCCTGTTGTTTTGGTATTACATTATGGAAGAAAAATATGTCATATAAATATGATGTTCTCAAACTTGAAAACCAGCTCTGCTTTCCCCTGTATGCGTGCTCGAAGGAAATTGTTAAACGGTACAAACCGTATCTCGACAAGCTGGGTCTTACGTATACACAGTACATAACTATGATGGTGCTCTGGGAGCACGACAGAATGAATGTGAAAGAACTCGGCAGATATCTGTATCTTGATTCGGGTACTCTTACACCTGTTTTA
>JALNVF010000268.1 GCA_023231445.1 Treponema sp.
GCGGCACGAAAGTTATCAGGTCTTGATGACTGCAATGCTGCTGTTTATTTTAATGACGGTGTTGAATATACAAAAAAAATATGAAACAAGGGGGGGGTGATTAAAACGAAAAATAAAAAAGCAGTATTTTTTGCAAATTTGTCTATATTAATTTTTCTCACATTGTTTTCAACCTGTCTTTTTTCATGTGCACAATTATTAAATGATAAATTCGGTTTTAATAAAACGATAAAAGGTTCTGACGGTACACTTACATGGGAACTGGATTATTCTTCAAATAAGCTTATTATTTCCGGCTCTGCGGATAAAGATACACCGTTTACCTGTACACGTATTACTGATATTGATTTTAGCGAAGTATTTTATATTGAATTCAGCAGCGGAATAACAGCGCTTGGCGATTATGCCTTTTCCGGTTTCAGCAAAGTAAAAAACATTTCGCTGACAACCGGTATACAGAGTGCGGGGAAAGATCTGTTTGCAGGTCTTATGTGTTCCGTTTCAATCGGCAGTGAATGTACAGTAAGTAATTGGGATAAGGACTGGTATAAAGGTTATAATGGAGTCAGCTGGCTTGTTTACAATGATTCTTCCGGAGAAAATACGTTACTTGTATTCGGGGAAGGAAAAATGAGTGACTATGATATCAGTTATGATTCAATTTATGGGACCGCGATAAGTAATGCTCCATGGGCAACATATGATTATAGAAAGATTATCATAGGAGAGGGAATAACATATATCGGAACGGATAGCTTTTATAATTGTTCAGCAGTTGTTAAAAACGGATATGTTGATTCTATTACGTTTCCGTCAACGCTTACTCATATAGGGTCATACTGTTTTGCATGGATGCCTATACAGGAGATTACAATTCCGTCGGGTGTTGTACAGATAGATTCTTATGCTTTTCAAGGATGGTACGGATATACAATAAATCTTGACTGGACTTCATCCGATTCAACCAGTCGTTCACTTGTTGGATTAAGCGATACAAGTGCAACAGTTTTATACAGTAACGGTATAAAGTATAATGATGACGGAATTTCAAGCTACAGTGCATGGACTCTGAAGGAAGGAGTACTTACTATCAATGGACGCGGAAATGTCTCATATTCTACGCATCCGTGGACCGACAATGCTGTTACTTCAATTGTAATTTCGTCAGGAATCACAGAACTTGGATGTTACAGTAATTATGACAGTTCAACAGGTTCTTTTTTATATACCGGCTTATTTCAGAACATGCCCAATGTTACATCCGTTTCTCTGCCTGATACACTTACAACGATCGGATATTGTGCATTTAAAGGATGTACGGGAATTACCAGCATAACAATACCGTCAAGTGTGACAACTATTTATGATTATGCTTTTCAGAATTGCACAAGTATTACAACAATAATGATTCCTTCAAGTGTAATTAATATATACGGTTCAGCTTTTGAAAACTGGAGCAGTAGTCAGACTATTATACTTGACTGGCTGTCAACAGATACGACTTACCGTATGCTGTCCGGTCTCTCTACTTCAGGAAGTGTATACTATAGTGATGATACGAGATATACAATATAAAAAGGAGGAGTGTATTTGTGAAACAACAGAAAGTTAAATTTCCAATCAGTATGAAACTGATTACAATTTTTTCTCTGCTCGTTATTCTTGTTCTAGGAGTAACGACATATATGGTTTCTACGCTTGTGCGTAATGATGAACGTATAAAAGCGGAGGAAAACAATCATACAATTAACGGTAGAACTGCTGAAACGGTTCAGACAGTATTTATTAATGCTCAAAGTAATGCTGCAGGGTTGTTGAACGAACTTGTTCTTCTTCCTCCTACAGCGGACAGTACAATTGCAGATAATCTGTTTGCGGCATACTGTGAACGGAACAGGAATACCGTATTCATTTCCGGTCCGGGGCTCGGTACACGGTGCAGCCCGTACTTTTTGAAATCACATCCTGACGCAGAGACTCAGGCTGAGACATGGTTAAAGTCGAATGGAACTGTAGTACAGAATGTTAAGAACGGTTCGATTGAGATCAGAAACATTTCAATGATTTACAAAAAGCCGGTGATATGTATTCTGTTTCCATATGTTACATCTGTCGGTAATGAATGTGCTGTAACAGCATTCACGGTAGACGATCTTTCTGAACTTATGAGTACGGGTTCATATAATACTTCATTTCTTATTAACCGTGAGGGAGAAATTCTTGTTCATCCTGATTATGAAAAAATGATCGCGGGCAGCAACCTGAAGAAGCTGGCTGCGGTACAGAATATGATAAGTTCGTCTATCGATAACAGTCAGAATTTATTTCCTGATGAGAATGGAGAAAAATGGTTTTATGCATACCACCGGATTACGGGAAATATGTTCGTGGTTACATGTGTTTCTGAAAAAGATGTATTTGAAGCAATTAACCGTACAACGTATCGTATTATTCTTTTTTCTCTGGCAGTTTTTTTCCTTGCAATTATTATTATCAGATTTTTCAGCAGAACCCTCACACGGCCTATAGGCGAACTTGTTGATGCCTCTCATCAGATTGAGCAGGGAGATTTTGTTCTTGATTTAAAGCCCCGTACGAAA
>JALNVF010000269.1 GCA_023231445.1 Treponema sp.
ACCGGCAGGAAACAGGGGGAGATACTCTGTTTTGATCTGGCCTACATTCTGTTTGCGCGGAAAGAACACATTCCCTGCATGGAATTTCTGATGAACGATAAAAAGGAACTGCTGCACAGTAACCAGCTGCAGCAGGTTTCCGATTTTGTCAGGAGCAATACCGTTCAGCTCATACTGCCCATTCTGAGGGATAAAGTCCCGGAGTCCCTGCTGACAGAAGATACTATTGTTCTTGAATTATCGCAGGACAGCAAGTTGTTCAAAATTGAAGAAGCGGAAAAGAAATAATCGGAACATAACTGCCGGTTTTTGAATTGTTATGGAGTTGTCATCTGATTCTGCTGTTATTCCTTTCTAAAATAAACCCTTAGTTTTGTTATTTGATTTTACTGTGATTTCTGTCATTCAGGCTGTATCAGGATTTACCTTGACATATTTATACTCTATGGTTATAGTATAAATATCGTCAGTCATTGGGCTGATATTAAACAGGCTTGTAAAGTACGACACCCCATGATGCGGGGAATGCCGGAGTTACAGGCCTTTATTTTTGAAGAGAATAAAAGGTTTATGAAAAAAGTTGCAATTCTTGTAGACGGCGGTTTTTACCGAAAGGTAGCAGCATTATATTGGGGAAAAAAGACGCCTCAATCCAGAGCAGAAGAACTTATCAGTTATTGCAGAAAACATTTACTTGACCGTGGAAATTATACGGTGGATAAAAACAATCATCATGAGTATTCTCGTAATGATTTATATCGTATTTACTATTATGACTGTCCTACGATTTCGAAAGTTCTCTATCATCCTTTGTTACAAAAAAACATCGATTTATCAAAGAATCCGACTTATCAGTGGATGCTTGATTTTATAGAATCTCTTCGTCATCAGCGAAAACTAGCATTGCGTTTGGGTATATTAGCCGACAGTACGGCATGTTACAGTCTGAAATCAGAACCTACAAAGAAACTGTTGAGCGGAAGAATTCAGATTTCCGATTTAACAGAATCTGACTTTGAATTGAATATACGCCAGAAAGGTGTTGATATGAAAATAGGAATAGATATTGCCTCTCTTGCATATAAGAAACAGGTCGATCAGATTGTTCTTATTTCAGGAGACAGTGACTTTGTTCCTGCGGCAAAGCTTGCAAGAAGGGAAGGAATAGATTTTATCCTTGATCCGATGGGTACCCATATAACATCTGAATTGGAAGAGCATATTGACGGTCTGCAGTCATATTATAAATGGAATATTGGGAATACGATAACCAAAAGAGAAGACAGCAACTGATTTTTTGATAAAACTTTATGGCCCCCTCTTTAAGTATGATCTTTACAGGGATGCGGTATACATAAAATCTGCGAAGGCTTTGCAGCTGCGGAGCTTCCTGTTCCGAGCTTTGAATCATCATGCGGCGGCCTGCTTGTAACTATGAGGCGAAATGCAGACAATAAACGCAAGTTGGGTGATAAGTTGGGTGATAAGTTGGGTGATAACCGGCAGAAGATATTGGATTTAATGGACCGGGACCCGAAGATTTCTATTCCGCAGCTTGCGTCTGAAATCGGCATAAGCGCTACCGCCGTAGAAAAGAATATCAGCTGGCTCAAGGAAAATGGATATGTAAAAAGAACCGGCTCTGCAAAAGCCGGCCGCTGGCAGGTAGCGGGGGCGGGGTATTAAACCCTCCGCACGAATAAAGTGTCCAAACAATATCTCTGTGGTATACTATACAGACAGGAGTACGTACATGCCTTCCGCAGTACAGGTAAAAACACTGGTAAATTCTCATTATACCGGCGACGACGAACAGTTCAATACTGTTGCGCTGCAGATTGCAGCGTCGGAAGCGCGGCAGGGGCATGAACAGTTTGCAAAGGATCTTGAACGGCTTGTCGGTGCTGCTCAAAAGAAAGAATCTGCAAAACGGGTTGTTTCCATACATGAACCACAGGGAGAGCTTTGTTCTCTCCTTTCTCTTTCGTATCCGAAGACACGTCTTTCCGATATGGTCCTTTCCGAATCTCTCAAAACAAAGCTTGACCGTATACTTCTTGAACAGCGGAATGCAGAACGTATTGAGCATAACGGCCTTTTCCCGCGCAGAAAACTTATTCTTGCAGGGCCTCCGGGAACCGGAAAGACGATGACTGCGTCGGCCCTTGCCGGAGAGTTAGGGCTGCCGCTTTTCCGGATTCGTCTTGACGGACTTATTTCAAAATACCTCGGTGAGACGGCCTCAAAACTCCGTCTGGTTTTTGACGCGGCAGAAGACACGCTCGGCGTCTATTTCTTTGATGAGTTTGATGCAGTCGGAGCTGATCGCGGACTTTCGAGCGATGTCGGAGAAGCACACCGTATCCTGAACAGTTTTCTTATGATGCTTGAAGAAAGCAGGAGCAGCAGCCTTATACTTGCGGCCACAAATCATCCTGAAATTCTCGATACAGCACTGTACCGCCGTTTTGACGATGTGCTTACGTATGAAATGCCGGATGAACAGCATATTGTTACCATTCTCAAAGACAGACTGTCCGG
>JALNVF010000270.1 GCA_023231445.1 Treponema sp.
ATGGTAAACCTCCTTTTTCCTTTTATACTACTGCAAAGCAAGCAAACAAACAACACAGTACGTAAAGACAGGATGACCGTACTTTTCATGATTTTAGTTCATCGCAAGTTTAAAATCTGCAGTTTGAATTTGAACAGCTGATCAGATGTGTAAATCCGCCTGCCACTGTTTATTCTATTCCGATAAATGCCGTCACGCTTTTTTCAGGCGCCATGATGAGCGTATCCATCAGCGTGAGTCCGATTCTGCTGCACGGAAGGTGCGAGAAAAAAAGACGCTGTACGGAAAGCGGCACATCTCCGTAACCGGGGCTGTAGCGCGGATGAGTCTTATGTCCTGCCGCCGCTTCGTCAGCTTTGATTTTATCGTTCAGCGCATCGACGAACGTCTCGATAAACATAGCACCGGCAGCCTGCATGACGGCCGCATCCGCTTTACCACCCAGCTGCGTACGGCGTATAAGCGCGTCAACCTGCGGTCCTATGGTCGCCGCAAACAGCACGACGCGCGTACAGTTTACCAGGTTCCGCGACAGATCAACTGAATGAAGTTCCGTACCGGCAAACGAAAGCAGATCGTCTGCTCCGTGAGCAAGGGGAAAAATATCGTAAACGGACTGGGGAGCAAGCAGTTTATGCATCTGCTCACACGATTCGTGAATAAGTGCGGAAACAGTACTGCCGGGAGGAATATTCTTTGCATACCCAAGATACCGGGCCGTCTCTGCCGTATCACAGGGAACGTCAGATGCGGACATACGGAAATAAGAAACAGACATGGAATAAGTATACAGAAACGGCAGAGTAAGAAAAAGTGTGTGCATTGAATCACGTAAAATCTAACCGAAAATGAAAGCGTTACTCACGTAAAAATCTAACCCAGAATAAAAGGCCGAAAATAAACCAGAGGCCGGGAAGAATGGGATTAGATATGAAAACGAAAAAGAAACTGACGGAAGAGACGGCAAAACGCTATTGCAGGGCATCGAAGAAGGAAAAAACAAAAATAATCGATGAGTTCACGGCTACAACCGGCTATAACCGGAAATATGCGATTCACGTGCTTAAGAATTCCGCACAAATCAGAATAACCAATTTCAACAATGTACGAAAAGAAAGCATCCATACCGTTCACCGGCAACGGCGGAAACGGGTCTACGTTCCATTCTACGGCAGCAGCGTCCGTGCGGAAATCATCAGGCTCTGGCGTTTCTCAACGTATCTGTGCGCAAAGAGGCTTGTCCCGTTCATCAGGGACAACATCGACTACCTTACCGGTATTTTTAATTATTCTCCTGAGCTGAAATCAAAACTGAGCAGAATCTCAAGTGCGACGACGGGCCGGATTCTCAAGCCAGAAATCAGCAGAAACCTGCTCAGGGGGATCTCCTCTACACGTCCGGCAAAAAACCTGAATGCCCTGATTCCAATCCGCGTATTCTTTGACTGGGACGAGCGGAAACCCGGATTCTTCGAGATTGACACGGTGGCAAACTGCGGCATCTGCACCTCGGGACAATATATTTCCACTCTTACGCTTACTGACGTTCATTCAGGATGGACAGAAAACAGGGCACTGCTGAACAAGGCTCAGCGCCGGGTAAAGGAAGCGGTCGAAGATGTGAGGAACTGTCTCCCGTTTGCGATGAAGGGCATCGACAGCGACAACGGGAGCGAACTGAAGAACACACAGCTTCTGGGATGGTGCAATGAGCATGCCATCACCTTTACGCGCAGCCGGCCGTATAAAAAGAACGACAACTGCTTCGTGGAACAGAAGAACGACAGTGTTGTGCGCCGTGTCGTCGGATATGAACGTTTCGAGGGAGAGGAGACACGGTTTGTCATGGCGGAGCTGTATGAGTCGTACAATAAGCTGGTAAATTATTTCTTCCCCTCGATGAAGATACTCTCGAAGGAACGGGTAGACGCAAAGGTTATTAAAAAATATGATAAGGCAAAGACTCCGTATACGAGACTCATGGAATGCGCTGATCTGGATGAGAGTACAAAGGTCGAACTGAAACGCCGGAAGAGCAGTCTTGACCTGCGGGCACTGCTTGAACGGACGCAGGAACTCCAGAAAAAACTTACCGCCATGGCAGTTCCGTGGCGATAGTAATTTCGGTTAGATTTTTTACATGAGTAACCGGCTGCTTATGGTTAGATTTTTACGTGATGCAATACGGGGGGAGCTGTCTGCAGAAAAACAGCCTGTGCCTTAATAATGCACAAAAACCCTGCCGGAAAGCAGGGTTTTTGTAACCGCAGGTATTACCAGGATGGAGTTTCTTTTACAATACAACCGTCTTCCTTTGTATGCTGAACAAGACTGTTCCGTTCTGCCTGTATACAAATATACGTAAGATCCGCTGAATCATCCGCTTTAAAACACCGTTTCCCGTCCGGATCTATACGCATAACGTCGCCTTCTGTTACCGGAATTTTTTCACCGTCAACATATGCCATGCCTTTTCCTTTGATGAAAATATATACTTCTTCGTTTCGTTTGTGAAAATG
>JALNVF010000271.1 GCA_023231445.1 Treponema sp.
CGGAGGCTGGGAAGAAGGTTTTTCACACGCCGCAAAAAAGAGACGGCTGAATCTCATTTCAAAAAACAGAGAAATCCGCGAATTTCAGTTCGGCTTTTTCGTGTTCATAGTGCTTGCGTCTCTTGGCGCAATGTCCACCGTGTACTGCGAATGGTTCTGTCCGTTCAAACTGGTAACAGAATTTTTCCCGATGAACACTATTCCCGGCCTGATTTCGGGAGTTCTCTTCATTGGGCTGTTTCTCGCTCTCGTAGTGATTCTGCCTGTTCTGACGAAACGCCGTACGCAGTGCAGTACACTCTGTCCGTTCGGAGCGTTCGCCTCGCTTACCGACAGGGTAAGTCTTTTCAGGATGAATATCGATACTGAAAAATGCAGAGGATGTATGAAGTGTGTATCCGCATGTCCGTTCGGAGCGATTGACGTGCAGACGATACAGGAAAAGAAAGGACATCCTGAACTAACCTGCGCTAAATGCGGTGAATGCGTTCAGGTATGCAGCGAAAAGGCGATTTCTTATTCGTTCCGGTTTGCACATACATGCGGCCGCCCTCAAGCGGAAAGTGCATTCGGAAAAGCAGTTCAGCTTATACTTGAGCCGGCACAGCTTTTCAGGTTCGCAGCTTTTTCATTCGGTGTAATCATGTCCGGCAGCTTTGTGGTTGATTCACTGAACATTCTTATTTCTCATTTTGTTAAATAACAGTACGGAGCAGACAGCATGAACACACTAAAAAAAGGTTTGTATTATTTTCAGGCAGTGCTTATTTCACTTATATGTATTTTTGGCATTTCCGTCTTTTTCCATAACAGCGGTTTTCTTTCAACACTTCTCGCGCGCAGTCTGCACCTGAAGATTGCACCGTCGTTCACAGGAGGTGAGACGGCGGGAGATTTTTTTGACGACGCACACGACGACAACGGAAGCGGCATTCTCTGCTATCCGTCAAACTCACAATTTAAAGAAGGTTCGCTCGATCTGCTGCGGTACACCGTACACAAACCTGTGTTCGGTGCACAGTGGCAGGAACACCCCGAATACTGGCAGCTTGACCTTGAATACCGGAGCGGCCCTTCCGATGTACGGAATATCCTTATGTATATAGACTGCGACGGTGACGGGAACGGTTCCACCGGAACGCTCACGGAAGGCGCGGAAAACTGCTGCTTTGAAAAAGCTCACCCGTGGGACTTCGCAGTACGGATATCTGAAAATGAAGGAAAAGTGTACAACGCCGACAGACAGTTCATCTGCAGAACAGAAACATCAGTTACAAAAGACGGAAAACAGATCATCGTCAGAATACCGCTGCAGAATAAACAGCTGCAGAAAATATATACCGCTCAGACAACCTGGCACTACGTCCTGACCGGAGGCTTTTCAAAATGGGACAGGGGAGGCTTTCTGCCGGTAGATAAGCGGCGGTCCGGCAGCAGAGGAAGCACAACGGAGCCGTCACAGTACAATCTTCTGCTGCCGAAGATATACGATATACTCGACGATTCATCGGACAAAAATAAAAACCAGCGCGCGCAGCTGAGTTCGTGGAACAAAGACGAACTTACGAAAGCCGTCCTGCATCCGGTAGAAGTTTCCATGAAAACGACATTTGCAAAAGAAAACCCGGATACGGTGATTGCGGAAATAAAGAAACAGTATGCCGCAGAGCAGAATGCACAGGCAGCGCAGAGCAAAAGAGCGTATGAACAAAAAAGACTACAGTACGAAGGTACCGGCGGTACACAAAAGACACCGGAAGAAAAACTGAAGCTTGCAGTCCTTGCATTCAACTGCAGCGAAACAGACGCAGCGGAGGCACTTTTGTCGGACATAGTAAAACAACAGCCTGAAAATGCCGAAGCACTCGCCTATTACGGTTCCTGCGTCGCAATCCGCGGAGGGAAATCCTCCGTAGTTCAGGCAGTTAAACTCGTAAACGACGCTTTCGTATATCTTAACAAGGCAGCAGAATTAGCGGAAGGTACCCCGCATGAAATTACCATACTCATGAACAGGGCGTCGGTATGTGCCTCCGTGCCGGATACCGTCTTCGGAAAAGCTCTGACCGGCGCGGAAGACTTTACCCGATGCGCATTCTTGTACAAAAAGACTATCGACGCGGAGCATCCGGCACAAAAAGAAAAACTGTTTCTTGCCTACCTGTACGCATCCGCATACGACTGTTACAAAACCGCCGGAAAAGAAACGGAAGCCGTGCTCAGCTTAAAAGAAGCGGAAAAAACATGGAACTGAAACATATAATCATAGTATACTGAAGATGAAAGGGAGCTTCTTTTGAAAATAATAATTCTGGACAAACAACCTGATGAAGAAGACGAAATCACCGTCAAATGCGGCACGCTGGATGAAAACATCGTCAGGCTCTTGAACAGTTTCAAATCGGGAAAAGAAAAAATGGCTTTCTACAAAGATGAAAAAATCATCCTTGCGGATCCGGAAGAGGTTTTCTATTTTGAATCGGTTGAAGACCGTGTTTTTGCGTATACAAAAGATTCA
>JALNVF010000272.1 GCA_023231445.1 Treponema sp.
AAAATTTCTGGCGTTCCTGCACAATGACTATCCGGAAAGTCTTATCCGCGCAAAGGGATATATGTGGTTTTCCGATTCTGACAGAGACATGCAGCTGTTTGAACAGGCCGGGCGGAACTGTTCGGTAACCGAAATTTCATGCTGGGTCGCATCGCTCGACAAAGACGATCAGCGGAACGTGCTTGAAAACAACCCCGACATACGGGAGACATGGGATGAGCAATACGGCGACCGTATGAACCAGCTGGTATTTATAGGAAAAGACTACGACGAGGGAAAAATACGTTCGCAGCTTACGGCCTGCCTGGAAGTGCAGAGGGCTTAAACTAACCGCAGGATTTGCATCCATCCGGATAGGTTGGTTTTTTACTGATTTCTTCTATATACAAGCAGTTCCGTGCAGATATCCTTGTCACCAGAAAAGAATGACTGTATACTTGAAAAAATGAATCAGATAAGTATAAAGAACTTTGGCCCTGTCAGAAAGGGATATACTGATGATGCAGAAGGCCTTCTGAATATAAATCGTGTAACTCTTTTTATCGGTAATCAGGCGAGTGGTAAAAGTACTGTTGCTAAATTGATTTCTACGTGTACATGGCTTGAGAAAGCGTTAGTCAGGGGTGATTTTTCTATTAAATGGCTTTGCCAGTACAATCGTTTCCAGCATAACTTGTGTAAATTTCAAAACATTCAGGATTATTTTAATGAAAATACATACCTGCTGTACAAGGGTATGCGTTATGATTTCTTATATGAGCATGGAAAATTTAATGTAAAGGATAAAGGAACACCGTTTTTAATGCCACAGGTAATGTATATCCCTGCAGAGCGTAATTTGCTTTCTGTTATAGAAGAAGCAGACAGAATCAGGAATCTTCCGCAATCTCTATTCACATTGCTTGAAGTATACAATCAGGCAAGACGGTCATTAACAAAATCGTTGGAACTGCCTGTCGGAGGTCTTTCGTTGAGCTATGACAAGCTTAACCATATTACCTGGATTTCCGGAAAAGATTATAAAGTACGGCTTGCCGCAGCTTCAAGCGGCTTACAATCACTTGCACCGTTAACACTTGTTATTCATTATTTGTGGCAGAGGATTCAGCAAAATACCGATACAGAAAAAAGCCAGGTAAGTGTCCGGGAATATGAACGGTTGAATAAAGAAATAGAACACATTCTTGCTCAAAAAAATGTTACGGAAGAAGTGAGAGCTGCATTACTGAAACAGATACCAAATATTCGTAATGAATATCTTTTTGGTATTGTTGAGGAACCAGAGGAAAATCTTTTTCCGGAGTCTCAGAAAAGTGTACTTTATGATTTGTTATCTTTTATAAAGAAAGGTGATAAGAATCAATTTATTTTTACAACTCATAGTCCGTATATGCTGTCATATATTACTCTTGCTGAAAAAGCATATATGCTTTTAAGGACGGCAGGTTTTACCAAACAGGAAGAATTGAACAAAGTTGTTCCGTTGGGAGCTGCAATAGATAGTGCAGATGTGAGTCTGTATCAACTTACAGATGATGGCCGGATAGAACTTTTACCGAATGTTAATGGTTTACTTGAGGATAATAATTATTTGAATAAACTGATGAGTCAGACAAACGAAGACTTTGGCACGTTGCTTGATTTGGAATAATAATGGATAAAACAAATTTTTATGAAAATTCATCAATTGTTAGCAGCAGGTTATTTGGACTATGCGATACCCGAAAACAGGAAGCAGTATTCATTGATTTGGATCCGAACAATAAAGAGAAATGGGATGCTGAAGTAAATAACTCTGTAGATGATAATATCTGGTTTGTACCAGTTGATTGTAATCCCTTGATTGTCTTTACAGGAGAAAAATGTGATTGTGTTCTATATTCGAAAAATTATGCCGGAATATATTTTATAGAATTAAAGAAAGACCGTACAGGAGGTTCTATTGAAAAAGGAACCCGTCAGCTTGAAAATACTATACAGGTTTTTAAATATTGCCATAGTCTGGATGTATACAGGCATGCACATGCGTTCGTTTGTAATAAGAAGAAACCTGCTTTTGCGAGCGGTCACATGCAGCAGATGCAGGACTTTAAGAGCCGGACTGGCGTAACTTTGTTTTTGCAGTATGAAATACGTATAAAGATGTAACAGCTAAGAATAGAGGCTGTCCATTATATGACAGCCTCTATTCTTTTTTTACTGATTTCTTCTATATACTACTATTCCCGTACAGATGCCTGCAGCAAGTGCCGTACACGCGGTAACCGCAGTATTCCGCCAGAAATTCCTGCTCCGTTCCAGTCCCTGCCGGGAAGCGGCAGCTTTACGCCGTTCGGCTGTGGCCTGCATTTCGTACTCCCTGCGCTGCTCTTCAAGTGCTTCTGCAACGGTATCGTCGATAATTCCGTCAATCTGCGCCAGCAGTTCCGGCGTTACCGGCAGCATCCGGCCGCTTCTGTCCGGTACTGCTTCCTGAACCGGCAGTACGTCCTCCGTCTGCTGTTTCTGCA